>JBAVQA010000376.1:0-6926 GCA_049693595.1 Candidatus Acidiferrales bacterium
GTGCCCTGGCTGGACCAACAAACGCAGGGTGCAAAGCCTCCTTCGAAACCCGGCTCCGAGCATTGCAGCGCGTTCGTGGCTACCGGCAGTTACACGAAGGATCATCAGATTGTGATGGCGCACAACAATTGGACGAGTTACCTGGAAGGCGCGCGCTGGAAAATTATTTTCGATATTGCGCCGCAGCAGGGCTACAGCATGTTGATGGACGGGTTTCCCGGCGTAATTGTCAGCGACGACGATTTCGGAGTGAATTCGAACGGCCTGATGGTCACCGAGACCACTATCACCGATTTCCACGGCTGGGATCCGAATGGCAAACCGGAATTTGCGCGCGCTCGAAAAGCCATGCAATACGCCGGCTCGATCGATGAGTACGTGAAAATCATGCTCGACGGCAACAACGGCGGCTACGCGAACGACTGGCTCCTGGCCGATCGCAAAACAGGCGAGATCGCGCGTTTCGAGCTGGGTCTTTTGCATAACAAATTGTGGCGCACCAAGGACGGCTATTATGCCGGCTCGAATTTTCCGAGCGACCCGGACGTGCTGAAAGATGAAACAACGTTTGACCCTTCAAACGTTGCAGCTTCAGCGAACGCTCGCCACATCCGTTGGGACGAATTGATGGCGGCGAACCAGGGGAAAATCGACACGACGCTCGCGCAGGCATTTCTTGCCGACCATTACGATACGTACACCAAAAAGACCGGGCCCAACCGGCGCACTCTTTGCGGCCACGGCGATGTAGCTACCGAAGGCGATCCCGGCTTTGCGAAGACGCCGTACAATCCTTCGGGCGCCGTCCAGGGAAAAGTGATGGACAGCCACATGGCGGAATCGATGACTTTTGTGGCGCGTATCGGCCATCCTTGCGGGACGGATTTTAAAGCGCGGCCATTTCTGGAGAAACATCCGGAATATTCCTGGCAATCTCCGGTGCTGATCGATATGGATGCCGGTCCCTGGACGCAATTTCGGTCGCGCGAACCTGCTCCGAACGATGAAGCGGCGGGGAAATAAACGATTCGCAGACGACCACTCCGCTGGCCGCTTTTTTAAGGTGTAACTGGCACGGGCGGAATGTGTTCCTCGAGGTAACGCAGCAAAAGGCTGTAAAGATGAAGTGTAGTTCCCCACCCTTCGTTAATAGCGTGCGTGCGATTCGGATACTCCATAAAATCCACGGGCTTGTCGAGTTCGATCAATCGATTGAGCAATAGTTCGGTGCCTGAATAATGCACGTTGTCATCGCCCGAACCGTGCACGATCAGCAGATTTCCTCGCAATCCCTCCGCAAAATTAATAGCCGAACTGTTGCGATAGCCTTCCACGTTTTGCAACGGCAATCCCATATAACGTTCTTGGTAAATTGTGTCGTAGAGGCGCAAATCCGGAACCGGCGCGACGGCCATGCCCACCTTGTACAGATCGGGAGCGCGAAACATAAGGTTTAAGGTGCTGGAAGCGCCGCCGCTCCATCCCCACAGAGCAACACGTGATGAGTCCGCGAACGAGTTACCTCGCAGAAAGCTACGAAGAGCGGCGGTCTGGTCCTTGACGATGACGGGATGAATCGCGCCATAAACAATTTTGCGCCAGGCCCGCCCTTTCGGCGCCGGCGTGCCACGATTGTCGAAGCTGACAACCACGTAGCCGGCGGCAGCTGCGACGCGATGAAAATAATAATTCCACGCTCCCCATTCATCGAGCACGGTCTGCGCGGCAGGCTCGCCATACACAAAAACAAGGACCGGATATTTTTTCGCGGGATCAAAATGAGGCGGCTTCATCATCCAGCCGTCGAGCGTGACGCCGTCGCCAATATCGAGCTTGAAGAATTCGGTGGGAGTGTCAAGAAGCACGGATGCATTTGCGCGAAGAGCGGCATTATCTTCCAATACCCGCGCGGAACGATGGGTGGGAAGTTCCACTAGATCGGTGACAGGCGTAACGTCAGCACGGGAATATTGATGAAAAGCCCAGCGCGAATCGGGAGAAATATCGTAGTGGTGCGTTCCAGGTAAAGTGGAAGGACTAACCCGCTCCGCATTTCCGGAACCATCGAGCCGCGTGCGATAAAGATAATGCTGTGTGGCATTGTCTGGAGACGCGCTGAAGTAAAGCCAGCCGCCCTTCTCGTCGGCGGGGCCAAGGTCGATCACATCGAAATTCCCGTGCGTAATCAGTTGCACGCTGCTTCCGTCGCGAGAAACGAGATAGGCATGCCGCCAGCCGTCCCGCTCGCTAAGCCACAGAAAATCGGCACCGTCGTGAAGCCATTTAATTTCCGGCATGACGTCGACCCAGGCGGCATCCTGATCTCGAAAAATCGGGCGCACCGCGCCGCTCGCGCGATCGGCGATCAAAACATCATCGGTATTCTGCAAACGATTCAAATGCTCGATTGCGAGCTCGTTCGAATTTCCGGCCCAATCCATCCGCGCGATGTAGTTGTCGCGCGGATCGCCCGGGACCAGCATAAAGCGCGTGTCGCCGCCCTCAACATCCACGACACCCACACGCACCGACGAATTTGTGGTGCCGGGAATCGGATACGGGATATCAAGAACGGAAGGATAGCGACCCAGGCCCGGATAGGGAAAGCCCGTGACGATTTCGTGTGGGGCTCCGAGGTTGTATATCAGTCGAAAAATCCCCACACCGCGCGCGTCAAATTGCCAGTAAGCGATATGACGCCCGTCAGGGCTCCAGCGAAATCCGTCGCGGAGGTCTAGTTCCTCTTCATAGACCCAGTCAGAAGTGCCGTTAATCAAAGTTGTTGAGCCGTCGCTAGTCAGCGGCAGGATTTTCCCCGAAACGATATCTTCCACATAAATATTGTTGGCTCGGACGTAAGCAACCTTTGACCCATCAGGCGAGAATTTCGCAAACATCAGCGACGAAGCCTGCGCGTCGGCGCCAAGCTTCCGCAATGTGCCGGACTGCAAGTTGAGCACCCAATAATCGCCCCGCGTATTTTGGCGCCAAACAGGGGCGGAGTTTGTATAGATCAGCAGGCGGCTCTTGTCCTTGGACCAGGAATAATCCTCAATCGCCAAGGGAACTTTCGCGCCCGCCGGAATGAGTTTCGCGGCAGAAACCAGGACTTCGCGCTTTCCAGTTGCCGTTTCATACCGGACGATATCCTGCGCATCTTTGCCGTCCGCCGATGGCTCAACCGTGGTATAGAAATCGCCGCCATCCAGCCATCGAGCCGGCCCGAAAGTCTTCACTTCAAAATCGCCGGACGCGAACATGCGATGGAGTAGTTTGTCGGACTCCGCCGATATGGGAGAAGCGGGCGAAGCGTTCTGGGCCAGGGCCGGCGCAGTGTGGGACAGAGAGAGGCCCGAGAAAATCATCAGAAAAAGAAATCGGCTCAAAAACTCGAACCGAATCTTTCTATTCGTTGTAGCGCCGTCAGAATTCATGCACACCCCTAGTGTGATTCCATCAGGATCGGGTTTCTTACTTCGTGAAATTGCTCTCCTCGATTTTCCGGCCGTTCGTGGGCTGAATCGGACGCGCATTATCCGGATACAGTCTTGCGAATGCTGCGATCTGTGCCGCAGAAAGCTCGATGGGAGTTTTCAGGACGAACCACTTCACGTCGCTGCACGGCGGGATTGTAAGCGAGCCGTCAAAGGTAAAGTAATTCTGATCGGCCGGCAGCAAATCGGCGGCGTTGATCAGCACTTTCTTGAACTCGGCTTCTTTGCCGACTTCTCTCGGGATATGGCTCCAGATGTCTCGAATCAGGGGGTTCTCATTGCCGCTCTTCAGCAAGACGGCGATGGCTACGGCGCTTCCGTCCGCATGCACGTGAACCAGGTGAAGAACCATATCGGATTTCTGGCCGTTTATTTCTTCCTCGCTCGGATGGTGAAAATGAAACTGTACGAGCGGATATTGCTTTCCGTCAAAGGTGATGCTGCTTCCCGCTTCATACTTGATAAGGATCGTATGGCCGTTGTTGACGATTTTCATCGGCGCCAGCTTGTAATCAAATTTAATCGGCTTCAGATCCGCCGGAGCCGCTCCCTGGATGTCGATAGGCGACTGGCGCTGTCCCGTCTTGCAGGCAGCAAAGCTCGGATCGAGATCGCCCCAATGCTCCGGACCGTCGGGACCCGAATAACTAAAGTGAGGGGTGCCGGCGGGATGATCTTGCGCGAAAGCCGGGACCGCGCCGACGGAAGCGATGAGGCAAAGCGTCGCCAAGCTCCATACCGAAATCGCGCTGCGAATTTTCATATGAGTTCCTCCACTGGCCTTCGCCGGCCTCCACTGGCCCCCGCTGGATCATCGCGCCAAAGAAACCGCGTCACGCACGTGAGACGCGCCATAGCATCCCACTCCTCGGTCAAATCTTCAACATCTCTGCTCTCCGAGAGCATCGATGTCGCAGCGCCGAAGTTGACTGCGCGCAGACTCTACAGCACAGTTGCGCCCACGGGAAGCTTGCGCTGCGCTGTTCGCGATAGACTGGCGCCTTGAATAGGAATCTCGCGTGAAAACCGAAACACTCGTGATCGTGAATCCGTCGGCTGGAGGAGGACGAGCTACGCGCGCCGAAGCGAACGTCGCCAAGCTGCTGAAGTTGCGCGGGCACAACGCCGATTTCTCCTATTCGAAAAGCTCCGAAGACCTACGCGAACAGGCAACGCGGGCAGCTCTAGCCGGGTATCGTTACGTTGCGGCGCTGGGCGGCGACGGAGCGTTCCATCATCTGATCGAGGGCGTGCGCGGGACCCGGGCAATCGCCGGATTCTTTCCTGCCGGCAATGGCAACGACATTGCCGCGGACCTCGGCATTCCCATCGATCCGCTGGATGCAGCCGATGCATTCCTAAGATCAACGCCGCGACCTATCGATCTCGTTCGCGTCCAATTCAGCGACGGCCGCGTCGCGCATTACATTGGAGCAGGCGGAATGGGGCTTGACGCCGAATCTGCGCATCTGGCCAACACAAAATTCAAAGCGTGGCCCGGTGTTACGCGCTATCTCGCCGGCCTCTTTTGGACCTTCGTTCACGAGCGCGCAATGGATCTGCACGCAGAAATCGATGGCGCTCCGTGGGACGGCCGCATTCTTTTTGTTGCGGTGGCTAATTCCACGCGCTACGGTTCCGGCATCCGTATTGCGCCGGGAGCTAGAATGGATGACGGCTGGTTGGATGTTGCGCTCGTTAGCGAAATTCGCTGGGCGCGTCTGCTGGAGGCCATTCCGATTGTTTTGACCTCGGGTGACTTGCGCGGCTTCCCAGAAGTGCGCCGGTTTCGTTGCAAACGGATCGTGCTGGAAGCGGAACGTCCAGCCAGAGTGCATGGCGATGGCGAGCTGCTTGGCGAATCTCCCGCGGAGTTTGAAGTACAGCCCGGCGCGGTGCGCGTGATGACGCCGGCACGGCGTCCGTGAACAGCGCCCTAGACTTCACCATGAAAATCGGGACACCCATTGCTCTTTACGGTTTTTTCTTGCGGGTCACTTTCAGGTTCACTTCAATATCGCGGCGAGAATCGAAACTTGAAATGGTGCGAGTGGAAGACGTCACGTCTTCATGTTCGGCGTGGATTTCATAGTCCACATTCGGATCGAGCCCGCTAAAGCGGTAAAGCCCCTTTTCATCCGCGAAAGAAGTCCTTACTGCTTGCGTTTTAACATTTAGAAGATAAACGACGCTTGCCGGAACTGGATCTTCGTCTTTGTCTTCCACCAGTCCATGCACCGTGCGGAGCTGAGCTTCGGCCTTTTTTTCGTCTTTGGTTTGCCGTGCAGCAACGGGGAAAGCCGTGAAGAGCATCAGCAAAACAAAAAGTGTCGAGCGAGGAATGCGGAGTTTGTTCACAAGTCCTTTTTCTTCCCAGGCACCGTAGTTGCCTGCAGACGTGCGGGTGACGCGCGAAAAGGAAACGCAAAGTCTTCGGGAATAGTTTGAAATCATCGAGCCTCTGCCATCCGAGCAACACAATCCGAAGGCGAAGAGAAAAAATCCAGTCAAGATACCGAACGAAAATTATTCCGCCTCTTCTTCTTCCTCTTCTTCTTCCTCGACCGCGGCCTCTTCGTCCGAATCCTCTTCTTCGTCTTCTTCTTCATCTTCGTCATCAGCAATCGCGATGAGATGAACGGGATGAGTTTGCGTCACTTCAAGCTCGGCATCGCACTCATGGCAGCTCAGAATTTCGCCTTCTTCCACTTCGTCTTCGTCCAAATCGATTTCGGCGTCGCATTCGGGACATCTGGTCACTGATTTCTCTCCTTCCTAAGGCCGGCTACCACCGGGAAGCGTATTATATAACGCCGGTGTCAAGCTTTTGCCTGGTGGGGCCTCTAAAAGTGACTAGTCGAGAATATCCCGAGCATCCGTTGGTAGGTGTCGGCGGAGTTGTGATCGCGGAAAATCGCGTGCTGCTGATTCGCCGCGGCGGCCCGCCGCTGGAAGGCGAATGGTCCATCCCAGGGGGCATGCTCGAAGTCGGGGAAGCGTTGCGTGAAGGAGTGCGGCGCGAACTTCAAGAGGAAACGGGTCTCGAAGTGCGCGTAGGCGATTTGATCGAAGCGTTCGAGCGCATCATGCCGGATGCGGATGGCAAGTGGCGCTATCATTTTGTAATTTTGGATTATTTATGTGAAGCGATCAGCGGCGTCGCGCGTGCGGGAAGCGATGTCGTTGACGTCGCCTGGGCGTTCCAAGAGGAACTGCCGCGATTTTCGCTCACTCCAACAGCCACACGTGTGATCGAAAGAGCATTCGAAATGGTGCGCTCGCGCCGAGGGACTTAGTGTCGAGTTATGCCGGTTGTTAACTTGCCGCTGCTTCGGGCAATTTTCCGAAGCGGCGCTCGCGTTTCAGAAAATCCTGGATCGCCTCCGTCAAGTCTGCGGCATCGAATTCCGGCCACATTCGCGCGGTGAAAAA
>JBAVQA010000377.1:0-17230 GCA_049693595.1 Candidatus Acidiferrales bacterium
CGACTGTCGCGCGTGCAACCTGATGCGTTGAAGGATCTGATCCGGATGGCATGGCGGTTGGCGAGTACGAGCAAGCGGCGTTCATCACGCAGCTAACTCGGATTCTTTCGGTTCAGTTCAGCAATGCTTGACGTTCGTCTTCCTCCTGTGTTTCCTTAGCTCCGTGAAATCTGCAGCACTTGGGTTTCGTGCCCATTCGGGCTGGACCGCTTTGGTGGCGCTCTCCGTATCTAAGGGTGTGCCCATTGTGCTCGCACGCCAGAAAGTTCACCTGGTCGAAAATTTTACTTACAAACTTCGGCAGCCTTACCACACAGCGAAGAGAATGTCGCCGGACGAAGGACGCGCGTTCGTCGCACGCGTTCAGGCGAAGGCTCGACAGCTTGCCTATCGTGCGATCCGCGATTTGCACGACAGTCTCCAGGCGCAGGGCTACCGGCTGATACGATGTGGGCTGGTACTCGCCTCCGGAAGGCCGCTGCCTCGGCTGGCGCAGATATTGGCGTCTCATGCGCTGATACATACTGCCGATGGCGAACTTTTCCGCGGAGCGCTTCTGCACGCGAGCGCGCGGTGCGATTTTGAGAGCGTGACTGTGAAGGAGAAAGAACTGCTGAGCGAAGCATCGCGCGTTCTGCGTCTCAAACCGGACGACCTCACGCGGCGTATCGCTGACCTAGGCCGTGAAATTGGCCCTCCGTGGTCGCAGGACGAGAGGTTTGCCTCCCTGGTTGCGTGGATAGCTTTAGCCTCTCGGTCTTCAGCTTTGACTCCCGCAACCAAAGACGCTGGCTGACGCTTCCCTTGTCTCCCCTGGTTCCGCTATCATCGACGGCGCTATGACCGCTGGTTCAATCAAAACTGTTGCAGTTCTCGGCGCGGGGACGATGGGGAACGGGATCGCGCACGTGTTCGCGCGCGCGGGCTACAACGTCACCCTGCGGGACGTTGAAGAGCGCTTCCTGGTTCGCGGCTTGGAGACGATCGGCAAGAACCTTGACCGCGAAGTGAAAAAAGAAAAAATAGCCGCGGCCGATAAGTCCGTGATCCTCTCGCGCATCAAGCCTGTAACGGACGTCGCTGCGCTGGCCGGAGCTGATTTCGCGGTTGAGGCCGTGCCTGAGCAGCTTGAGCTGAAATTGCGCGTGTTGAAGGATGTGGACGCAGTACTGAAGCCCGGAGTAATTCTGGCGAGCAACACTTCTTCGATTTCGATTACGCAACTCGCGGCGCAAACTTCGCGGGCGGAAAAATTTATCGGAATGCACTTCATGAATCCGGTGCCGATGATGGTGCTGGTGGAAGTGATTCGCGGCCTGGCGACCAGCGACGAGACTTTTCAGACCACTATGACGCTCTGCGAAAAGCTGGAGAAGAAGCCTGTCGCGGTCAACGATGCTCCGGGCTTCGTCTCGAATCGCGTGCTGATGCCGCTAATCAATGAAGCTGCGTTTTGCGTGATGGAAGGCGTGGCGACGCCCGAGGCGGTGGATGCGGTGATGAAAACGGGGATGAATCATCCCATGGGGCCGCTCGAACTGGCGGACTTCATTGGGCTGGACGTTTGCATTGATATCCTCGAAGTACTGTCGAAAGGGTTCGGCGATCCGAAGTATCGCGCGTGCCCGTTGCTGAAGAAATATGTTGCCGCCGGGTGGCTAGGACGCAAATCGGGGCGCGGGTTCTACAAATATTAGTAAAAAAAGGCTAAAAATACCTTTTGCTTTTTCTTCGCCTCGTGTTAGGATAAGCAAATTTGGGGGTGAGGATACTTGGTAGTACACTCAGCGCGCCTTTCCCAGGAAGCTAAACGAAATCCCTCTCGAGGTCTAACGATGAACGACGAAAAAACCAAGAATCTGGATCTAGCGATATCGCAAATTGAAAAGCAGTATGGCAAAGGTTCGATCATGCGCCTGGGAAACAAGGATGTGCTGGTTCCGGTAAACGTGATTCCGACTGGTTCGATCTCGATCGATGCAGCGCTGGGTGTGGGAGGCTTTCCGCGCGGCCGCGTGATCGAAGTGTATGGACCTGAGTCAGGAGGCAAGACCACGCTGACGTTGCACGTGATCGCAGAGGCCCAGCGGCTGGGCGGGCAAGCGGCTTTCATAGACGCCGAACACGCGCTGGATCCTTCTTACGCGCGAAAACTGGGCGTGGATGTTGACAATCTCTTGGTCTCGCAGCCGGACAATGGGGAACAGGCGCTGGAGATTGCCGAAGCCCTGATTCGCTCGAATGCTGTGGACATCATCGTGGTGGACTCCGTGGCGGCCCTCGTTCCGCGCGCTGAACTGGAAGGCGACATGGGCGACGCGCAAATGGGCTTGCAGGCGCGGTTGATGTCGCAGGCGCTGCGAAAACTTACTGCAATTGTGTCGAAATCGAAGACCTGCCTGATTTTCATCAACCAGATTCGCGAAAAGATCGGTGTGATGTTCGGCAACCCGGAAACAACTACGGGCGGACGCGCACTGAAGTTTTATTCTTCGATTCGCGTGGATATTCGGCGCATACAGTCAATTAAGGAAGGCGACCGCGTGGTGGGCTCGCGCACTCGCGCAAAGATCGTGAAGAACAAAGTGGCTGCACCGTTTCGCGAAGCGGAGTTCGACATCATTTACGGCGAAGGCGTTTCGCGCGAGGGCGACTTGATCGATTTGGGCGTGGCTAAGGGCCTGCTCGAAAAATCAGGGACCTGGATTTCCTATAAGACCGAACGCCTGGGGCAAGGGCGCGACAACGCACGCCTGTTCCTCAAGGAAAACAAGGACATCCGGGCCAAGATCGAACACGACCTGCGCAAACTGTTGGGCCTGCCGACGAATCTTGCTTCGGTGGAAGATAGTCCCGCAAAACCGGCAGCTGCGGCCGAACCGCCGAAACAAGCACCGAAAGCGGCAGCCGCCGTGCAAGGCCGTTCGGCCCGATAGCTCTGATCTTCCGGTCAGCGTCACACATTCAAATAAGATTCCGCGGCCCTCGCCGTCGCGGGCAAGAACTGACGTCCCCGCACGGCAACCGATGCTGGGGCGTGTATCTGGGCTGGTACTTCGGGCCAGTCATGCTGACCAGGAAAGCTGTCCTCCTTAACAGTTGCGTGAACCTGTGCTACTTCCCTAAACTACGTTTGCATCCTGATTGAGAAGGTTACGGGCTAACACAAATCCTAATGCGTCGCCAACCAGTCCTTTATCAAACGGTATCGGTACTTTGCCTGTTTCTCGCGGGCGCTCTGGGAGTTGCGTTTGGAGCGCCGCCGGCGACCAACGCTCATCACAAGCGCAGTACTCCTAGCTACGCTGATCCTGGAAAAGGCGACATGGTGGAATACGACGACCCCGTCATTCGCCAGGTCGCGCTCGACGCTTTGGGACACGCCAACGGTTCGGTACTCGCCATGGATCCGACCACCGGGCGCATCCTTACGATCGTGAATCAAAAAATGGCGTTCTCTGCCGGCTTTGAGCCGTGCTCGACGATCAAGCCGGTGATTGCGCTTGCCGGCCTGGAAGAAGGCGTGATCACTCGCGACACGATGCTGAAGGTCGGCCGCCGCCGCTACATGGACCTCACCGAGGCCATGGCGCATTCCAACAATGTGTATTTCGAGGAAGTCGGAAAGCAATTGGGATTCGAGCGAGTATCAAAATACGCGACGCTGATGGGACTCGGTTCGCGCGCGGGCTACAACATTCAGGAAGAGCAGCCCGGATTATTGCCGCCGCGCATTCCGGCTTACGGCGGAGTCGCCCGCATGTCGAGCTTCGGTGAAGGCATCCGCATCACGCCGCTGCAGCTTGCGTCGCTGGTCTCCACAATGGCCAATGGCGGCACGCAGTACTACCTGCAATACCCGCGTACGGAACAGGACCGTCAGAATTTTCAGCCGCGCGTTCGGCAGCAGCTTGATATCGCGCCGCTGCTGCCTGATTTACGCGAAGGCATGCTCGCGGCGGTGATGTACGGCACGGCGAAACAGAGTTACGATCCCGATGAGCAGGCGCTGGGAAAAACGGGAACGTGTAACGATGAGTCGCTCGGCGGGCGGCTGGGCTGGTTCGTTTCTTACGCCGACCAGGCGCACCCGAAGATTGTTCTAGTAGTGCTCATTCGCGGAGGAAGCCGCTCCATTAGCGGACCGCACGCATCCGAGATTGCCGGCCGAATCTACCACGGCCTGCGCGAACGCAATTACTTCGTAGAATCCGCACGCCAATCGGAATATGCAGCTTCCTCGCGCGGCTCGCGCTAGAAGCCTCGAACTGAGTCCCGCGATTTCATCCCTTTGGAAATTTGCGAGGTTTACTCGCATGTGGCAGGATCCGCCAATTTTCTTTCCGTGAAGGTCCGCTTGCGTTATCCTCGGTACCTCTTTGGGTCAAGGCGTTGGGGGATATGGGCAAGCTGGGCAAGATATTATTTTGGGTCTCTCTAGTGGCCGTTGGCGCCGCCTGCGTTGGCGCGTCCTATTACGTTCGCTATTCCGCAGAAAGTGGGATCAGCTCCGAGGCGACGTTTGCGCGAGCAGAAGCGCGCCGAATCCAGGAGCAGGTCGTTCTCTATAGCGAACGAATCGTACCCTCCCGTGTTCCTCTTCACATGCTCTTGCAAGGTCTGGGGATCGATGCCGGAACTGCCGCGCGCATGATTTCTTCGGCGCAATCTGTTTTCGACCTTCGGCATTTGCGCGCGGGAAATCGCCTGTCTGTGGGACGCTCCGTTCTTGGCGATTTGCGCTCCATTCGCTACAGAATTGATCCCGACAGAGTTCTTTCCATCGCGCCGCAGGGTGACGAATTTCATTCCGAGATTCAAACTATTCCATCGCAAACGCAGCCGGTGGGAGTGATGGGAGAAGTCCACGGCTCGCTTTTTGAGGCTGTGATTAACGCCGGTGAAAAACCGGAACTGGCTATGCGCCTGGCGCAGATTTTCGGCTGGGACTTGGATTTCTACACGGACCCGCGTCCGGGTGACACGTTTCGCGTAGTGGTGGAAAAGAAACTCCTGGCGAATGGCGAACTCCTCTCTTACGGCCGGATTCTAGCCGCCGAGTACAAAAATGCTGGCCGCCCGTATGGCGCAGTACTCTTCCATGACGTTTCGGGAGCTCCGGCATATTTCACGCCGGAAGGGAAGTCGATGAAGAAGGCTTTCCTGCATTCGCCGCTCAAGTTCGCCGCGCCGATTACGTCGCACTTCAGCGCGCATCGCTTCCATCCCATTCTGAAGGAATACCGGCCGCATCTTGGGATTGATTACGCCGCGCCTAGTGGCACCCCAGTACAGACGATTGGCGAAGGACGCGTGATTTTCGCAGGAATGAAAGGCGGAGCTGGGAATCTGGTCGAAATTCAGCACACGAACGGATACACCACTTACTACATGCACCTGTCGCGCGTGCTGGTCCGCTCGGGGCAGCGTGTGGAACAAGGCCAGAGCATCGGGCTGGTGGGCATGACCGGCCTGGCTACAGGCCCTCACCTGGATTTTAGAATTCAGAAGCAGGGGCAATTCCTGAATTTTGAGCGATTGCCGCTGCCACCATCCGATCCGGTTGCAAAGCGCGATTGGAACGAATTCTCGGCTCTCCGTGACCGCGCGCTCGCTCTAATGCCTCTGAAATTGACACAGCCAGATGCAGTTTTAGCGAAGAACTCGGCGTCCGCGGCGCAGCCGGGATCGACTCCGTAAGGCTGATCTTTGTCAGGGCTGGATGTTTCAGTCAGATTCGGAAACGAAATCGGCGCCGTCTGGTTTCCCCAGAGGCGCCGATTTTTTGTATTTCAGGATCACACTGCTGCTAAGAACTTGAGCTAGCCTTTCAACTCCCATGTGTCGCCCGAACGAAGGAGCTTTGCCAAGTCGCCTTTGCCGCGCTTCGCTTGCACTTCGCGAATTTGGTCGTTAATCAGATCCTCGTATCGCGGCACGTCCCCCCAGGAGCGGAAGACGCCGATGGGAGTGGGGAATCCGGGACGATGCTCCATATGCGCTAGCAGAAAAGCGTAGGCCGCGCGCGGATGCTTTTCGTCGTGAACGAGCAAATCTTTTTTGGTGCTCCCGTTTCCAAGTTGCACGATTTCCAGGTCCAGCCCGTTCAGGCGAATGCCTTTGTCGCGGTTCTTGCCGAAAATGAGCGGCTTGCCGTGTTCGAGCTGAACGATATTTTCGCTGCGCGCCTCTTTTTCCGTGACCGTTTCCCACGCACCGTCGTTGAAGATGTTGCAATTCTGCAAAATCTCCACGTAGGCGGAACCTTTATGTGCCGCAGCTTTCTTCAAAGTATCTTTTAAGTGAGTTTGGAACACGTCCACCGAGCGCGCGACGAAGGTGGCTTCCGAGCCTATCGCAAGAGATATCGGATTGAACGGGCGATCCGTGGTGCCGAAGGGCGTGGACTTGGTTTTCTTGCCGACTTCGGAAGTTGGCGAGTATTGGCCTTTGGTGAGTCCGTAGATCTTATTGTTGAAGAGCAGCACTTTCAGGCCGACATTGCGGCGCAGCATGTGAATGGTGTGATTGCCGCCGATGGACAGGGAGTCGCCGTCTCCAGTAGCGACCCAAACTTCCAGATCCGGACGAACGATCTTCAAACCGGTGGCGACGGCGGGCGCCCGTCCATGAATGGTATGGAATCCAAAAGTGTTCACGTAATACGGAAAGCGGCTGGAGCATCCGATTCCGGAAATGATCACGAATTTTTCACGCGGGATACCCAGGTCGGCAAAGACCATTTGTACCGCCGAGAGGATAGCGTAATCCCCACAGCCCGGACACCAGCGAATTTCCTGGTCGGTCTGAAAATCTTTTTTTGTGTAAACGGGCAAAGTGGCCGTGGTCATATCTACTCTCCTGCCTGCTCATCAAAATCGTCTTCCTGCGACGTGAAGGGAGCGAAGCCAAGCATTTGTTCGATTTTGTTTTCGATCTCCGAGGTCTTGAAGGGCTTGCCCTGAATTTTGTTGTAGCCCTGAGCATCCACTAGAAATTTCGCGCGGAGAATCATCAAAAGCTGGCCCATGTTCATTTCCGGGACGAGCACTTTCTTGAAGCGTTTGATTACTTCGCCGAGATTTCGCGGCAGAGGATTGAGATGGCGTAGATGGACGTGTCCGATGCTGCGGCCTTTTTCTCGCTGAGCATTCAGCGCAGCGGTGATGGGGCCGTGCGTGGAACCCCACGCGATAATCAGCAAATCGCCTGATTGATCGCCTTCCGGAACCACCGGCGGAATATCGTTCGCCACCGACTCCACTTTCGCCGCGCGCAAACGAACCATGTGCTCGTGGTTCAGAGGCTCGTAGTCTATGTTGCCGGTCACGTCCTGTTTTTCGATTCCGCCGATGCGATGTTCAAGGCCCGGCGTTCCGGGAATAGCCCACGGGCGAGACATCGTGATTGGATCGCGCCGATAGGGCAAAAAGCCTTCCGGATTCGTTTCAAAGTGCACAGGTATTTCGGGCAGTTCGTCAACTGACGGAACTTTCCAGGGCTCCGCGCCATTCGCTAGATAGCCGTCGGACAGAATTATGACCGGCACCATGTGCTTGATCGCGATTCGGCTTGCTTCAAGAGCAATCCAGAAACAGTCGCCGGGTGACGACGGCGCCACAACAGGAATTGGAGCTTCGGAGTTGCGTCCGAATAACGCTTGCAGCAAGTCTGCTTGTTCGGTCTTGGTTGGAAGCCCAGTGGAAGGGCCGCCGCGCTGAATATCGCAAATCACCAGGGGCAGCTCGACGGCGACCGCCAAGCCCAGCGCCTCAGTCTTGAGCGCCATGCCCGGCCCCGAGGTCGAAGTGATGCCAAGAGCTCCCGCATACGCCGCGCCGATAGCTGAAGTAATCGCGGCGATTTCGTCTTCGGCCTGGAAAGTGATCACGCCGAAATCTTTGTACATGGAAAGCTCGTGCAAGATGTCTGAAGCCGGCGTAATCGGATACGAACCGAGGAAGAGCGGGATGCCTGCCTTTTGCGACGCGGCCACGAAGCCTAGAGCCAAAGCCGCGTTTCCGCTGATGTTGCGATACACACCGGGCGCAAGTTTCGCCGGCGGAATTTCGTAGCTGATCTGAAACGCTTCGGTGGCTTCGCAGTAGCTGTAGCCCGCCTTCATGGCGAGCTTGTTGGCCTGAACTAATTGCTGTTTAGACTTGAATTTTTCTTCCAGCCAGCCATGCGTGGGCTCCATGGAGCGGTTGTAGAGCCAGTAGCACATTCCCAGGGCGAAGAAATTCTTGCAACGATCCATGCTCTTGGCGTCGAGCCCGAGATCTTTCAGTGCCGCGCGGGTCATTTTGGTCAACTCAACGGCAAAAAGGCGGTAGCCGTCGAGCGAATGATCTTCGAGCGGATTCGTCACAATCTGCGCCTTACGCAGATCGTTTGGCTGAAAGTCGTCGAGATTTACGATCAAGATTCCGTTTGTTTTCAAATCCGCGAGATTCATTTTCAAAGCGGCGGGATTCATCGCGATTAGAACGTCCACCGAGTCGCCGGGGGTGTAAACGTCGCTCGACGAGAAATGGACCTGGAAGCCGCTGACGCCGGGCAGTGTTCCCGCGGGGGCGCGGATTTCAGCGGGGAAGTCGGGAAAAGTGGCCAGATCGTTGCCGTAGAGAGCGACCGTATTGGTGAACTGGCTGCCTGTAATCTGCATGCCGTCGCCCGAATCTCCGCAGAAGCGGATCACGGCGTTCTCAATTATTTCACGCTTGCGCTTCGGAATTTCGATGGTAGTCAAAGCCATAGTTTTTTAGGACCCCACGTCCATGAACGCAGAAAGATAGGAGGGATTCCGATCTCTTTCAGTGAGATTCTTCATGCGGATGAGAATCCTCTTGCCCTAGGAAAGCGTAGCACAACGCGAGTAGCAGGAGAACGGAAATTGGGAAGCGATCTTTACGCTTCGGGCATTCGTTAAGATGCTCCGCAGCGATGACTCGTTGTCCGACTAAATGGACGTAATCGATCGCGCCCTCGCAAAGCATCGGCCAGCGCACTCTTAAACATCGAGTCCAATTGAGCGCATAAGCTGCAAAGCGTTACTTGTTTGAACGATTCCCGGGCTTAGCCGGTGGTCGAAGCGTAGTTTGCCCTCTTCCAGGTGATCTTCAAAGTGGAAGTTTGCGGCCGTGGCTCCCATGGCAACGGCAATTTCAGCCAGGGCCAGATCGTGAGTGGTAAGCAATCCAACGGCGCCTCGCTTGAGTAAGTTTTTTACGACGGCTTCCGCTCCGATGCGACGGTCGTGCGAATTTGTTCCCTGGAGCAGTTCGTCGAGTAGGAACAATACGGGCAACGGTCCGTTGGTCAAATCGGCGATAGCTTTCAACCGTGTAATTTCCGCATAAAAGCGGGAAATTCCACCCTGCAGAGAGTCTAAAACGCAGACAGAGGCGCCCACCGCTAGGCGAGAAAGCCGGAGGTTATTTGCCCGTACGGGCGCCCCGCACTGCGCCAGCACTGCATTGATTCCGACCGAGCGGATAAAAGTACTTTTGCCCGCCATGTTAGGGCCGCTGATAATTATTAGGCGCAGGTCGCTTCCCAGGATTACGTCATTCCGAATAGCGCGGCTCTCGGGAATCAGTGGATGAGCGAGTCCCTCGGCGTCAAAGAGCGGCGCTTCATCGGTGAACTCGGGGAACACGTCCCGGGGATGCTCGTATGCGTAGCCCGCGAGGTCCGAGAGAGCTTCAATCTCGCCTAGGGCGACGAGCCAAGTTTTTATCGCGGACCCATATCTCTTGCGCCAAGCCTCGATGGCGAGGGCCGACTGCAAGCTCCAGAAAACGAATGGATCGAGAACCTGAACAGCCAGATGGCGGCGCGAGACTAAGAAATCGACCAACCGATTCAAGCGGGCGATGGACCTAGAAGCAAGGACGCCGTCTTTCGGGAATACTGCGTGAAGATTCGTGAGCTTGGAAGAAGAGAACTTCTCCTGCTCGACTCGCGCGAGCACTTGAGATAGCAACTTTAGGTCATGGGCGGATTCCTCGATGGCAGAAGCATTCATCGAAGTTTGCCGGCGAAATTTCGAGGCGAGACCCAAGTTCAAAACGGAAATCAAGATGGCAGGGTATTTGAGACCCCAAATAGCCCAGGCGAGCAGGCTACACATCCACAAGAATGCAAGCAGCGCCGAAATAATCTGCAACATTCCTGGCTGAAGTGTTGAAGAACCTTCTCCCCATGCCGACAGGGCTTCGGGTTGGACGCCCGACCGAAAATCTTTTCCCAAAACGGCCAAGTCTTCGCGCAGATCGAGGCGGGTGCGCAGCTCGCTGACGGCAGCGTTGCGGAGCCGGACTTCATCCGGCGGGGCCGGCGCCAGAAGCCACTTGGCCAAGATTTCTTCACCCGCTCGCGTCCGCGCGGTGCAAAGCAGTTCGAACAGAGATCCGACGCCGAAAATATCGAGATCGCGAGCGTATGGATGAGAGGGGTCAGAAAAGCGGTCTCCCGGCTCGCCGGTTCCCATCCACTTATTGCCGATTCGGGCGAGACAGCGTTCGTAGAAAGCAATTTTTCGGGAATACTCTCGAATCGCGCGAATGACACGTTCGTGAGTTACCGCAAACAAAATAAGCAGAGATAGGGGGAGTAAGACCCAATAGATTGCGCTGATCCTGGTGGTGAGAATCCATCCTGCCGATACGACTGACACCGCCAAGAAGAATAAGGTAGCAGGGCCGAGTTTCGCAGCGCTCTGTTTGTAGCGGGCTTCTGTCTCGCGCAATATTTCCAAGCGTCCGCGATATTCGGATTCGGGGTCCCGCTGGGCGGTTGAGAGATTGTTGGACATGTCAAATCTCGCGCAAAGTGACCTACGTTTGCGGAGTTGTTCAGTCTAGAGGAAAACGGGAGGCTTCCACCTGCCTAATAGTACAGTGACCTGAAGTACTATTGACTTTCGCTTTTGGTTCGCCTACAGTGGCCATGCTACCGCGCACAGGGGGCAGGATGACACTGACGAAAAGGCAAAAGGAAGTCTTGGACTACTTGGTCGGCTTCCTTAACAAGAACGGTTACTCGCCGAGCTTTGAAGAAATTGCGAGCTCGTTGAAGCTGACTTCGCTGGCGACGGTGCATAAGCATCTCTCCACGCTTGAGAAGAAGGGTTTTATCCGCCGAGGCTACAATCAGAGCCGCTCGATCGAAGTAATGCAACTTCCCAAGCCGATACGTGAACAACTGCTGGACCGCCACGTGGTCGAACTGCCGTTAGCTGGGCGCATCGCCGCCGGGCGGCCGTTGGAAGCCGTAGAGGAACGCGAGACAATTTCGCTGGCCGATTTCGCGCGCGGACAGAACACATACGTTTTGCAGGTCCGCGGCGAATCCATGCGGGACGATCACATTCTTGACGGCGATTACATCGTCGTGGAGCAGACCCAGGTGGCGAACCCCGGAGAGATTGTAGTCGCGCTGGTCGGAGAAGACGAAGCCACGGTGAAGCGTTTTTATCGCGAGCCCGGCGGAAAAGTTAGACTACAGCCGGCGAACTCGCAGATGGCCCCTATCATAGTCTTGGCCGCGGACGTCAAGGTGCAGGGACGAGTGGTAGGCGTCCTGCGCAAGTATTAGCTCAGGCGAGCGGACCATGGGATTTCCGAAGCCTGAGGAAGCCGCCGCGTACTATTCCACATATATCGATCGAATCTCTGGCGACAATATCGTTGATGCACTGGAATCCCAGTTACAAACTGCGACCGCTCTCTTCAGTGGTATCTCCGAGCAAAAATCCCTTCACCGGTACGCGCCTGACAAATGGAGTATTCGAGGACTACTGAATCACGTCAACGATACCGAGCGTGTATTCGCCTTCCGCGCCTTTTGGTTTGTACGCGGCTTCAGAGATCCCATGCCAAGCTTCGACCAGAATATCAGCGCTAATGCCGCCCAAGCGGACGAGTACTCATGGGCCACTCACGTTCAGGAGTTCCAGAAAATCCGCGAGGCCACTCTCGCATTCTTTCGCAATTTACCTAATGAAGCTTGGGCTCGCAGCGGTGTCGCCAGCGGGAATTCCGTGACCGTAAACGCGCTGGCCTACATAATCGCCGGACACACCTCGCGCCACATTGCAATTCTCCAAGAGCGGTATTTGTAACTTCTAAGTGTGACTCGGAGTGAGTATCAAGGCCGCCGGGGTTCATAACCTGTTGGCATGCCAAAATCCCTTGCAGTTTCCGCCCTAGGAGCTTTACTATCCAACTCCCCAGCCGTAGCGTTACCTCACCGGACACAACTGTACTATTTTGGATTAGGCTTCGTGTTTGGCGGGGGCTACATTGAGAAACCAGACCTCATTACATTTAGTCCAGGCATATGAAGGGGCCAAGGAGGCGTAAATGTGGGGAGATAAGAAAACGGACGCTCCGGCAAAGAGTCCGCTCCCGCAGCAGCAGCCACAACCATCGCCAACATCAACCGCATCGACCGAAACAGCACCAGTATTTCCTGGGGAGGCTAAGAAAATGGCACCTATCGATTCGACGTACCCGGCTACATCATCAAGCTCATCGAGTGGCATTGCGAGGCTCGGTGCGACCCTGCACGTTAAGGGCGAAATCACTGGCAATGAGGACTTGCACATCGACGGCACAGTCGAGGGGCTGGTCCAACTGGAAGACCGTAAGCTGACTGTAGGCGCGAGCGCTAAAGTGACTGCGGATATTATCGCCCGCGAAGTCGTGGTCTACGGCAACGTGAAAGGGAATTTGCGCGCGCGCGATCGCATCGAGATTAAGAAGGATGGCTCGGTAGTCGGCGACCTCACGACGGCGCGAATCATGATCGAGGATGGCGCTTACTTCAAGGGCTCGATCGAGATTGACAAGACCGGAGACGCGGGCGAAAACGACAAGACCGCGTATCGGGGTGCGCGTAGCACAGCCGCGTCGTCTTCTTCGGCTGACTAGCTGGCGAGAACAGCCGGTCCGTCCCGCGGAGCCCACACGACCGGATCCATATTGGCGGCGGGCCGCCTTGGTGCGGCCCGTTTCTCTTTCGGAAGCCCCGCGCCTCGCGCGACTCCTCGTTGACAGAAATCACTTCGTAATCTAAACTCATGGTTTGTCTTTAGACGGAAAGGTGTGACTGGACTAATGCGGACGCATGTACCAAAGGGCCGAGAGGCCGAAGACCTGCAAGTAGGGAAAAATTGGTTTGTGGTGAATGCAGAGGGCGTCGTTCTCGGGCGTCTTGCTACGCGTATTGCGCGCCTCCTGATTGGGAAGGACAAGGCGAACTATACGCCCCATCTGGATTGCGGCGACCACGTAGTGGTAATTAATGCCGAGCGCGTGAAGCTGACTGGAAACAAGATCGATCAGAAAATTTATCGTCACCATAGCGGTTATCCCGGCGGGTTGAAAGAAATTCCGATCCGGGTGATGTTGCAACGCCGTCCGGAAGAAGTTGTGCGCGAAGCAGTGCTGGGAATGCTGCCGAAGAACAAGCTCCGCGCGCGCCGGGCCAAGAAGCTGCGTGTTTATGCCGGAAGTGAAGCGCTCGCCCGCCACACCGGACAGAAGCCTCAGCCACTCGCGCTGTAACCACGCGATAGGGATTCGAAAAATTCCGCGCTTTGTGGAGTAATTCGCCACAAGCGCTTCGAGCTACTGCCTTCACCGCGTTCTGTGAAGAGCGTTCAGCACGGGCAACATATCAGGGAGGAACTTTGAGTTCAGCTTCGAGTTCGCTAGCAGGCAACGCTGGAAAGCAGTTTTACGGCACCGGCCGTCGCCGGGAATCAATCGCGCGCGTGTACATCAAGATGGGACCTGCGCGCTTCACTGTAAATGGCCGTCCGGTGGATGAATATTTCCGCAACATTGCATGGCACACCGCCGCGGTCGAGCCGCTCAAGTTTACGCAGATGCTGGACCAGCTCGAAGTGAAGTGCATCGTGAAGGGCGGGGGCGTCGGTGGCCAATCCGGAGCAGTGCGCATGGGGCTTTCGCGCGCGCTCTCAAGGATTAACCCCGAGCTGCGGCCTGCGTTGCGCAAGAACGGTTTCCTGACGCGCGATTCGCGCATGAAAGAACGCAAGAAGTATGGACAAAAGGGAGCGCGTCGCCGCTTCCAGTTCAGCAAGCGCTAATTTTTAAGGTTCGGCTCGATTCGTCGGGCCGGACCTAATTCACGGCCGGGAAGGACCGGCAAAAAAGGATGCTGCTCCGATCTGTCGCGGAGAAAAAAGCATCCCTCTAACGGAGGAGGTACATTGGGAGTCGAAATTACGATGAAGGAGCTTCTGGAGGCTGGGGTGCATTTTGGCCATCAGACGCGGCGTTGGAACCCGAAAATGAAGGAATACATTTTCGGCGAACGCAATGGCATCCACATTATCGATCTGCAAAAAACTTTGAAGATGTTCCGCGATGCCGCCCGCTATGTTTCCGAGCTGGCCGGACAAGGCAAGCGAGTTCTTTTTCTGGGCACCAAACGCCAGGCGCAGGAAGCCATCGCCGAAGAAGCCAACCGCTGTGGCATGTTTTTCGTCAACCATCGCTGGCTGGGCGGCACGCTGACGAACTGGGCGACGCTGCAGAAATCCATCAAGCGGTTCAAGCTGCTGAAGGGCATGGTGGAAGACGGCCGCATGGCGCAATTTTCGAAGAAGGAAGCGGCGCGGCTCGAACGCGAGCTGAAGCACTTAAGACAGAATTTTTCGGGTGTCGAGAACATGACGACACTACCTGACGCGATGTTCGTGATCGACCCTAACGCGGAAGTGATCGCGGTTCGCGAGGCTCGGCGCATGGGCATCCCCGTGGTCGCCATCGTGGACACAAATTGCGATCCCAATCTGGTGGATTGGGTCATTCCCGGGAACGACGACGCTTTGCGCGCGATCCGCCTTTTCACTTCAAAGATTTCCGATGCGGTTCTCTCGGGACGCCAGTCGTTTGAACAAACGCAGATCGCTGACCAGAAATCCGGCGAAGGCGCGGGCGAAGAAGGCGTGGATTACGTCGACACGAGCGCCTATGAAGTTTACGAAAAGCAGGAAGGCGATTTCGTCGAGCCCGATGCTGAAATCGTGGTCGAGCCTGCTCTTGAAGCGAACGCAGCGGCGGCTGGAGAAGAAGATACAGTAGCCGGAGCGCCGCGAAAGTCGTAGATTCTGCCCGTCGGCCAAAGCAGCTTGACCGTTGCGCTGCTCAGCCCGCGCCGTAAGTGGCAAAGCCCAAATTCATCAAAGAGGAATCGAGTAAATCTATGGCTACAACTAGCAATCCAAACGTCTCGGCTCAGCTCGTCAAAGAGCTGCGCGATCGCACCGGCGCGGGTTTCACTGCTTGCCGCGAAGCATTGCTTGAATCTAAAGGCGATATCGAACAGGCCATCAACATCCTTCGCAAGAAGGGACAGGCTGCTGCGGCAAAAAAAGCGCAGCGCACTACTTCTGAGGGACTGGTGAGCTACTACATCCACGCCGGTGGAAAAATCGGCGTGTTGGTGGAAGTGAATTGCGAGAGCGACTTCGTTGCGCGGACTGCCGAGTTTCAGCGTCTGGGCCACGATGTGGCCATGCATATCGCCGCCCTGGACCCGCGATTTTTGCGCCGCGAGGAAGTGACGCAAGAAACCCTAGACCGCGAACGCGACATTTACAAGGAACAGGCAAAAGCTACCGGCAAGCCGGAAAACGTAATCGAAAAGATCGTGAATGGGAAGATGGAGAAATTTTATGAAGAGAACTGTCTCTACGAACAACACTTCATTAAAGACGAGGGCGTGACGGTGAAGGAGCTGGTGGACCAAGCTATCGCGAAACTTGGCGAAAATATTGCGATCCGCCGCTTTTCCCGCTTCAAAGTGGGTGAGATGGATGGCGCGTCGTCGTCCGCGGGGACGGCGGACGAACCGGATGCGTCAGCGGCACCGTCTGCATAGAATTGAAGCACTGGTGAAAATCCGCCGCCTTTCGCGGCGGATTTTTTTTGCCCGAGACTCCCATTAAGTTTTGCGGGACGGTTACCGCCGCGAAGTTTGTCTGCTAGAATGCCCCTGGCCAATTTCTGGTCTTTCAAAATGGCGAAAACGAAATCGATAGCGCGAGGCGCTTCCGCAGGAAGACGTAGCGATCGCGCGCCCGTTTATGAGCGTCTGGTGCTGAAACTTTCGGGTGAGTCGCTTTCCGGCCCGCAGGATTCCGGCATCCACGCTGAAACAATCCAGGGAATTGCGCGCGAAGTGAAAGAAGTCCGGGATCTGGGCGTAGCCGTCGCGATCATGGTGGGCGGAGGGAATATTTTTCGCGGCACGCGCCAAAAGCAACTCGCAATCGACCGGGCCACCGGCGACTACATGGGCATGCTTGCGACGGTAATCAACGGGCTTGCGCTGCAGGACGCGCTGGAAAAATCGGGCTGCCAGACGCGGATGATGAGCGCGATTGAAATGCATCAGGTCGCGGAGCCGTTTATCCGGCGCCGCGCCACTCGCCATTTGGAAAAAGGGCGCGTGGTGATCTTTGCCGGTGGGACAGGCAACCCTTACTTCTCGACTGACACCGCGGCTGCTTTGCGCGCGATGGAAATCAAAGCTCAGGTCATCTTAAAGGCCACGCGGGTAGATGGAATTTACGATGCCGATCCGGAAAAAGTGGCCGGCGCAAAAATGTTCCAGCACATTACCTATCTGGACGTGCTGCAAAAGGGCCTGATGGTGATGGATTCGACCGCTATCTCACTGTGCATGGACAACAAGATGCCGATCGTCGTGTTCAATATGAACGTGCCGGGAAATCTGAAGCGCGTGGTGCTGGGCGAGCAGGTGGGCTCGGTTGTCACCGCGGCATAAATAAAATGGCGGAGGCATTTCTCAGATGACCACGATTGCCACAAGCAAAGACGCTCTCGCGCAGGCGAAAATACGGATGGAAAAAGCGGTGGAGGACTTTCGCAAGGAATTGGCGGGAGTACGCACGGGGCGCGCGAATGTATCGCTGCTCGATCACGTGCGCGTGGATTATCACGGCACCTCGATGCCGCTGAACCAGCTGGGCACGCTGAGCGTCCCGGACGCAACGATGATCATGATCTCACCGTGGGACGCCAGCGCGGTTCCGATGATCGATAAAGCGATTCGCACCACCGACCTTGGCTTGAATCCGACGAACGACGGCAAAGTAGTACGCGTCCCGATTCCGCCGCTCACCGAGGATCGCCGTAAAGACATGGTGAAGCACATTCACAAGGTG
>JBAVQA010000378.1:0-17364 GCA_049693595.1 Candidatus Acidiferrales bacterium
GGAAGTACCGGTCAAAGTTCATGGCTCGCGCGTAAAGGAAGTGGTGCGTGACGTCACACCGCACACCGAGCCGTTCGAAGAAGAAACGAACACGATGATCGTGTTCCCACAGGGCGCCGTGATCCGAATGACCACGTCCGTCAATGTGGGTCAGATGCTGGTAGTGACCAACCTGAAATCGCGCCAAGATGCGATTTGCCGCGTGGTGAAAGTCCGCACATTTTCGAATCTGCAAGGGTACGTCGAAGTCGAATTTGCACACAAACAACCCGGGTACTGGAGCGTTTACTTTCCGTCAGAGGGACCGGCAATTGTAAACAAGCCCGCGCAGCCTGCCGCGGTGGCACCGGCAGTGCCGGCGGTCTCGAAGAAACCTGTTTCGTCAGCGTCGGATATTTCCTGGGCACCGGCACCTTCAGCCAACGCAAGCGAAGCGAAACAGCCTGAAGCAGTCTCATTCTCAACGGCAATAAAGCCACCCATTGCTCCTCCTCCGCAAGTCATTTCGCCCGCTAAACCGGAACCATCGTTCGTTTCGATTGGCCGACAGGAGCAGGTGCAGGCTGCGGCGTCAACAATTGCGCCCGCGCCGCCCGCCGTCTCCAACTTTGAAACCCTGAAAAAAGCGCCGACTCAAGCCAACGCGAGCACTGTACTCAGCTTTCCGCCCGCTCCGGTGGTCGAGGCTCCGTCGATTACCTCATTGCCGGAATTGCAAGAGGCAGCACCGGCAGTGACTTCCGCGCCGGAATTTCACTCCAGCACCGGCGGTTCCGATGAACGAATTCAGTCTGAAGCTTCAGCATCCGATGAAAGCGCGCGCAGTTCATTCGGAAGTCTTTCCGGCGGAGCGAGTTTTGGCGTACGTACCACGCCAGCTGCAGCTTCCGAAGGCGCGTTGGATTACACCGGAGCATCGAGTCATCCGAAAACACCTGCGGGGCAGAACTGGACTTTGATAGCCGTGTGCCTGACTCTGTTGTTTGCGGTTGTAGGCGGAGGAGTCTTCTACATTCGCATGCAGTCCGCGAGCAGCGGCGCGAAATCGAGTCCACCTGCACTCACTCAACCGGATAGTGCGGCCAATTCGAATGGGCCCCAAACACCACAAGCGACCGCGGCATCACAGCAGATATCCAATCCGGGCCGCGCCGCGATAGCCAACAAACCAGCCAATGTAATCGTCAACGGAAATGCGGCGGTGGAAACTCACGATTCGGCGGTATCGGCAACCCGGCCCAGCACTCCCGCGAAGCAGGACGCGCCGCACGTGACCTCCGATATGATGAACGCGACTTTGAATTCTCATCCAGTGAGTTCGCAACGAACCAGTGGCGGCCAAGACGATGCGGCACCCCCGCTTGACGGAGCAGCGGAGCCGCCGTCGTCCACGAGCGGCGCACTCCCCGGAGTTATGGGTTCGTCCGACGTTGCCTCGCCGCCGGCGCCGGAGATACAGCCGGAAGGTCCGGTGAAGATTGGCGGGCAAGTGAAGGAGCCCAAGCTTTTGTCCTCCACCATGCCGGTCTATCCCGCTTTTGCGAAGGAAGCGCATGTGGAAGGCGACGTCGTTATCAGGACCACGATTGACAAGAATGGAAGCGTAACCCACATGCAGATCGTTTCAGGGCCCACTATGTTACGCCAAGCGGCGCTGGACGCGCTGGGCCGCTGGAAGTATGAGCCGTCAAAGCTTGACGGACAGCCGGTAGCCGTTCAGATGCTCGTAACCATCAAGTTCCACCGTTAGTCGATCCCCTCTACATAAGCGACTACTGAAAAAGGCGGCGCGAGATCGGCGCCGCGTGCTGGTTCTTTTTGAATGCCCGCGCATCCAATGTAGAATCGTTACGTTTGGACTCGTATCAATACATGCCGAGGTGATCGATGCGCGAAGCTGTGATAGTCAGTTCCGTCAGAACTCCGGTGGGAAAAGCTTCTAAAGGAGTGCTGCGCGCCACGCGTCCTGACGATCTGGCGGCGGTGGTTATCAAGGAGGCGGTCGCGCGCGCGCGGGGGCTGGATCCGAAAGAAATTGAAGACGTGATTCTAGGGTGCGCGATGCCCGAAGCGGAGCAGGGCATGAATGTGGCGCGGATTGCGTCTCTGCGCGCCGGTTTGCCTGTGGAAGCTTCTGCTATGACGATTAACCGATTTTGTTCTTCTGGACTGCAGGCGATCGCTCTGGCTGCGGAGCGCATTATGGCGGGACAGGGGGATGTTGCGGTGGCCGGGGGTACCGAATCTATGAGCATGGTGCCCATGGGTGGAAACAAGGTTTCGCCGAATCCTTCTCTGATGGACAGCTACCCCGATGCCTATCTGGGTATGGGTCTCACCGCGGAGAATCTCGCAAAGAAATATGGCATTACTCGTGAACAGGCCGACGAATTTTCGTTCGCTAGCCATCAGAAGGCGTTCGCAGCCATTGCCGCGGGAAAATTCAAAGACGAAATCGTGCCAGTGGAAGTCAGCTACGTAAGTTTTGAAAATGGCACAAATGGGACCTCGAATGGAACGAAGCCGAAGAACGTGAAAATAAGTTTCGACACGGATGAAGGTCCTCGGAGCGATACTTCCGTCGAGGTGCTTGGAAAGCTGAAGCCTGCGTTTCATGCACGCGGTGTCGTCACTGCGGGGAATAGCTCGCAGATGAGTGACGGCGCTGCTGCGGCGGTGGTGATGAGCGCCGAGCGCGCACGCGCGCTTGGATTGAAGCCTCTCGCGCGGTTCCTGGCCTTTGCCACAGCGGGATGCCTACCGGAAGAGATGGGTGTTGGTCCGGTGTACGCAATTCCGAAAGCGCTGAAGATTGCGGGTCTGACGCTCGATCAAATTGATGTGATCGAACTGAACGAGGCGTTTGCGGCACAATCGTTAGCGGTAATCAAACTTGCCGGGCTGGATCCCGCGCGCGTCAACGTGAATGGCGGCGCGATAGCTCTGGGTCATCCGCTGGGTTGCACGGGTGCGAAGCTGACGGCTACGATTCTGCGTGAGCTGGAGCGACGCAACGGACGCTACGGCATGGTAACCATGTGTGTTGGTGGCGGCATGGGCGCTGCTGGGATTTTCGAACGCGTTTCGTAAGGATTCGCGCTCATTCGCGCTTCGCCGGTTTGAACAGTCCAACCGTGTTTCCTTCGGGATCCTGCATCCAGGCAAATTTGCCTGTGGGTATGTCCATCGGCGGTACAAGCACCTTTCCCCCCAACCCTTTTGCCTCGTCCAGACTGGCTTGTACATCGTCCACACGGACGTAGAAGATGGTGTAGCGATGGGGTTCGTGACCGAGCGCGCTGATGTGGCCGGCGACGGCTTCTCCGGTCTGGATCATTACGGCGGGGCCCATGGGCTCGAACTTCCAGTCAAATAAGCTGGAGTAAAAATCCTGGGTCTTCTTGCTGTCGCGGCATCCGATTTCGAAGTGAACCACTGGATTTCCCATGTGTCTCCTTGTTGTACAAGAATTTTCTTAAGACTCTTCGCTCTACTGTGAGCTTCGATAATCGGTCACTATAATCGTGGAAGCTTCGTTCTGCAAAGCGACATTCGGCGACGGCGATCGAGGGTCACAAAGGTTCGATTTTGTCGTAGAATTGACCTATCATTCGGTTGTTTAACGGAGGACAACATTATGGCGAGCACAACTGTTTCGGCGGCACTGAATCGCGGCGGCGCATTCTTAATTACGCCGTGCCGGCCTGAGGATATTTTTACTCCCGCAGACGTTTCTGACGACCAGCGCCTGGTCGGCCAAACCGCCGAAGAGTTCGTACAAAAAGAAGTTGTGCCGGAAATTTCCGCGCTCGAGCAGCACAAGGAAGGGCTGATGAAGCAGATGCTGAAGAAGGCCGGCGAAATCGGCCTGCTCGGCGGCGCGATTCCCGAAGAGTTCGGGGGGGCAGGACTCGATAAAGTATCCTCCACGGTGCTAGCAGAAAAACTTTCCGGATACGGATCTTTTGCTGTTTCGCACGGAGGCCATTCCAGTATCGGAACGATTCCGATCGTGTACTTCGGCACGGAGGAGCAAAAAGCGAAATATCTGCCGAAAATCGCGACCGGCGAGCTGCTCTCCTGCTACTGCCTCTCCGAACCGCAGGCGGGATCGGATTCGCTGGCAGCGCGCACCCGCGCGGTGCTTTCGCCGGATGGAAAGAACTGGATTCTGAATGGACAAAAGATGTGGATTACTAATGGCGGCTTCGCCGATGTCTATATCGTGTTCGCAAAGATTGACGGGGAAAAGTTCTCGTGCTTTATCGTGGAGCGCGGCGCGCCTGGTTTCTCGGTGGGCGCGGAAGAAAAGAAAATGGGTATCAAGGGCAGCTCCACGGTGCCGATATTTTTCGAGAACACCCCGGTACCTAAGGAAAATCTTCTGCATGAAGCGGGTCGCGGCCATATCGTTGCCTTCAACACACTGAACGTCGGACGTTTTTCGCTGGGCGCGTCCTGCCTGGGCGGATCGAAGAAAGTGCTGGAAGCTTCTTCGAAATATTCCAAGGAGCGAACAGCGTTTGGCAAACGGCTGTGCGACTTCGGGTTGATCAAGGCGAAGCTGGGCGAAATGGCAATTCGGATGTTTGCGGTCGAATCCATGCTTTACCGATCCGCGGGAATGGTTGAAGCGGCGGTCGGAAATCCGAAGGCGGGCGTGGACAAAACGCAGCAGGCTATGCAAGTTCTCGAGGAATACGCGATCGAAAGTTCCATAAGCAAGGTGGTTGGGAGCGAAACGTTGGATTACTGCGTGGATGAGGCCGTACAAATCTTCGGCGGCTACGGATTCCACGAGGATTATCCCGTGGCGCGCGCTTACCGCGACAGCCGCGTGAACCGTATCTTTGAAGGGACGAATGAGATCAATCGCATGCTCATCATCCAAATGCTGATGAAGCGTTCGATGGCGGGAATTTTGCCTTTGATTCCCGCGGCCATGAAGCTGGCGGACGAAGTGCTGGCCGGTCCGTCGTATGAGGAGTCCGAAACCGGAGCTTTTGCCGAAGAAGAGCGCTCGTTGGCGCAGGCGAAGAAAATCTTTCTTCTTGCGGCAGGAACAGCCGTACAGAGATTCCGCGAAAAGCTTGCCGACGAGCAGGAAGTGATGGCGGCGCTGGCCAACGTGGTGATGGATGTGTACGCCATGGAATCTTCACTCCGCAGGGCCCAGAAGGCGTCAGCGATCCGAGGAGAATCAGCGAGCGTGATGTGCGATGCGGCCCGGGGATTTATATATGACGCGATGGATCGCGTCGAGAAGCAAGCGCGTACGGCTCTGGCTGCGACAGTTGCCGGTGACATGCTCATAACGCAACTCGCAGTGCTGCGGCGTTTTGCTAAGCATGCCCCTATCGATACGATCGCGATTAGACAGCGCGTCGCGGATGCTGTGCTGGTGCAGGATCGCTACCCGTTTGAAGGGCGTTAGACTTGAAAAGCCGATTCGCTTGAGGCGAAACAAAACGCAAGTGAATTAGCTGTAGCCGAAAAGCGGCAACAAAAAACGTCCGCGCAGGCGCCTTTTATTAAATCGGTACTTGTTCTCATTACGGAAACCCTTTTCTCTTTTCCCTCCGTTTAGCTTACTGGTTCCCGGACATTCGTGGGTTTTCAACGACTTATGAGCCGTTCGTTTTGGTCTCCCGCTTGCTTCTACACGAGTGAGGCAAACGAGGGCTAATGAAAATCATCCTGGATAGGCTTAACGCATTTGCAGCCGGGGTTGCTGCGAAGGCGAAACTGCGCAAGGGAACGCTGGTCGTACTCGGAATTTTCTTCTTCTTGCAAATCTATTTTGTGCGCGAGTTGCTCGCCGCTGAGCTGTTGTTCGGCGTTGCGTTTGGCGCACTGTTGTTTATCGGCGGAACCGCTTATCTTCTGGGAGCAATTGGCGAGCGAGGGTTGGATGTGACGGAAGCGGGAATTCGAGTGCTGGCGCGCTCGGCGCGCCGGGGATATAGCATGGTGGACGAACTCAGTAGAAAACAATTCCGCCATCCACGTTCAGAGTCTGCCCAGTAATCGCATTGGATTGATCCGAAACAAGAAATAGGGCCGCAGAAGCAATTTCACCCACCGTCTGCGGCCTTCCCTTGCAGGATGTCTCCCAGCATCTCCTTAAATAGCTGCTCATTCCCAGCCTGAAAACATTCGGCAAGCCTATGCCCCAGGTCTTGCGATAGGTTCGTTTCCCGACGATTCCGCGCCTACCAGGGGCTCGACATTGGGGTAAGGAACCGAGCAAAGGAACGAACTAGCAGGGACGGGGCGGTTCAGGTAAAATAATACTCTTTGTGGAGAGTGAATTGACTTTAACGAATATACAAGGCACTTCGAACGGGGGCAAGACGCTAGTGCGCGTCCGGCCCCGCGGATTCTGCGCGGGAGTGGTTCGGGCGGTGGACATCGTGGAACTCGCGCTCGAAGCTTACGGGCGTCCAGTTTACGTTCATCATGAAATCGTGCACAACCGCTATGTGGTGGATCAGTTGCGGCGTCGTGGCGCAATCTTCGTGGAATCTATCGAGGAAGTACCGGTAGGCGCTGTGCTTGTTTTCAGCGCTCACGGAGTGCCGCCACGCGTCCGCACGGAAGCGCAGGAACGGCAGTTGCGCGTGATCGATGCCACTTGCCCGCTGGTGACGAAAGTACATTTGGAAGCCCTAAAATTTGCGCGCGAAGGCCGCACGCTGATTCTGATCGGACATCGCGATCACCAGGAAATCGTAGGAACGTCGGGAGAAGCTCCGGAGCAGACACTGGTAGTGGGGAGCGTCGAGGAAGTGGACCAACTCGAAGTGCAGGACCCGAATCGACTCGCGTTCCTTACGCAGACGACTCTTTCACTTTACGATACGCAGGAAATAGTCGCGCGCTTGCGCCTGCGTTTCCCGACTATCGTGGGACCGGCTTCGGACGACATTTGCTACGCGACCCAAAATCGCCAAGAAGCGGTGGAAGCGTTGACGCGCGAAGTGGAGCTGATATTCGTGGTCGGCTCGGCGAACAGCTCGAACTCGAACAGGCTTGTTGAAGTGGCAAAGCGAGCGGGCGTGGCGGCGCGGTTAATCGAAGATTCGAACGATATAGACGCATCGTGGCTTACGGGAGTGAAGACCCTGGGATTGACGGCCGGCGCTTCGGCTCCGGAAATTCTGGTGGAGCAGGTGAGCCAGCGGCTTTCGAATTTTGGATTTACGAACCATCGCGATCTCGACTTGATTCGCGAAGACGTGCGCTTTACGTTGCCGCCCGAGCTCGCCGCGCGGCAGAACCCGGTGACGCAGTAATCTGGGCGTCGCGGGGGCGTATAAGCAAAGTCTAAGGAGCTTTTGAGTGGCGGTTAAAGTAGTCCGCCAGCCGAATAAGATTGCATTGCTCGGTGCGCCAACCAGCGCGGCCGGACTTTCGCTCGGGCACGAAGACGCGCCTGGCGCGTTGCGCGCTGCGGGATTAGCCGAGAAGCTAAATTCGATTGGTTACATAGTCGCCGACCTTGGCGATGATCCTCCTCAACGATACAAACCTGACGACAGCAGCCCGCGCGCGCGAAATCTGCCCGCAGTACTTGCTGCAATCGAATCGCTGAAACCGCGCGTGGAGCAGGCAGTAAAATCCGGAGCGCTTCCGCTGATTCTGGGCGGCGATTGTTCGATTGCGCTGGCCACTGTGGCTGGCGTACGCCGCTATTTTCGCCATGTCAGCATGATTTATATGGATCGCGATGCGGATCTGAATACACCGGCTACGACGCCTTCGGGCTGTGTGGATGGCATGGTGGTTTCGCATCTGACCGGTCGCGGCGCCCCGGAGCTTGTGCGATTCTGGGGTGAGCCGCCATTGGTGCGCGAGCCGGATCTCGCGCTGTTTGGAGTGGAACGCCTGGATCCTCCGGAAGAGAGTTCGCTGGGACAGTCTCCACTCCGGCGCTATCTGGCGAAGGACGTGAAGCGCAAGGGCGCGACGGCCGCGGCGCAGGAAGCACTCGATCGAATTCGCGGCAATGGCAACGAGTTCGTATTGCACCTCGACGTGGACGTGATCGCGGACTTTCATGCCACGAATTATCCCGGCAGCGGTGGCTTGAGCATCGAAGAAGTTCGCGAAGCTCTGCTGGTCTTCGTGCAACAGAAACATCTGGCGGCGATTGAAGTAACTGCTTACAACCCGGTGAAGGACTCGGACGGGCGCGCCGCGAAATTGATTATCGATTTGTTGGCTGAGGTTCTTGCCGCGCGACTGGATAAATTGAATGTGTCAGCCGTTGTTCCGGTTCCTGAGACCTCCGGCGCAAGCGCGGCTACACCCAACGCTTCTGCGGCGAGCGTGGCGCCCACTCCGGGAACGCACGAGCCGGTATTGGCCGAACAAAAGCCGGGTGAGGCTTGGTCTTCTGAATCGCTCGATGCCGGCGGCGAGGCGGATCCAGGGGAGTCCGATTCCGGGGACGACAAGCTTGAACGATCGGAATCTTCCAGCGAATCAGATGAATCGCCTTCCTAAACGAATTCCCGTACCGTAAAACAAACTTGATGTTCCACGCGCCTAGACTATGAGACTCCCTCCTGCTGTGATTATTTTCGACGTGGACGGGGTTTTGGTGGATACGCGTGGGTCGTTTCAACGAACGACGCTTGAAACGGTAAAGTTCTTTGCGGGCAAGAGAGTTACGCGGCGGGAGCTTCATCGCTGGAAGAATCGCCCCGGCTTCAATGATGATTGGAAGCTTTCCACGGCTTGGGTGAAGGCGCTTGGACGGAATATCGAGTACGAGGAAGTGAAGCGCAAGTTTGTGGAGATTTATTGGGGCGAGAACGGCAAGGGAAATGTGGCGCAGGAGAAGTGGCTGCTGCCGGCCGCGAATTTGCGGCGACTTTCAAAACTTGCGGAGCTGGATATTTTTACCGGCCGAATCCGGCCTGAACTTGATTACACCTTGGACCGCTGGGGAGCTCGAGGTTTTTTTCACAAGATCGTCAGTGTAGAGAATGTGAAGCGGCCAAAGCCGGCTCCCGACGGCCTGCTGCAGATTCTGGATGGGCGCGATTCCAGCCGCGCGTTGTACGTGGGCGACAATGTGGATGATGCGCTAGCCGCTCAGGCGGCGAGAGTGCCCTTCGTGGGCATTCTGCCCCGGCGAAGCGAAGAACGCCGCCAGCGTGGTACCCGGCTTCGAGAATTGAGCGCCTTGGCTATCCTGAGTGATGTCAGAGAGTTAGAAGGATGGTTAAGGAGACGCGTTGGCCGCAAGATCCCGCCTATTACCCCCGACCTACCAAAATCATAGCCCAACGGTTAGTACTAATCACGACACCCGTACCATTGCAGCTTTCGCCCTTAAACCCCATTCTTTCATGTAGAGGCGGGGCTTCAGCCCCACATTTATGGCTACGAATTCGAATGCTCGTCCGGCAGCGGCCCGCGCTTTCGTCCGCAGCCTCAACATCTTGCTGAAATTTGCGCGGATGTATGACTTTGGCCACCCGCGCACCGTAAAACAATTCGAAACAGGCTGGAGCGAGCTTCGCACGGCGCTTGGTTCGGGCTCGGAAAACGAAGCCGGAGTACTGCTAGGGGTATCCGGAGACCAACTTCTGCTCGATGGCACGCCGTTGGAATCGGCAGCAGCCGAAAAAAGTTTCGCTAAGATGCTCTCTTCCGCAGGCATCGCCAGCATTCATTTTTCCCCAAAAGTGACGCAAGCGAGCTTGGCACGGTTTGTGCGTGGATTCCCAACCGGCACAGGCGCAAAGCCCGTGCAATTAGCCGAGGAATTGAAGGCTGCGTTGCAAGGCGATCCGCACATCCACGTTAACGAAGTATGTTTTGTGCCGGCCGACTCCGCCGTGGCTAAGTCCACAATTGCCGCGCAACTTGCCGCGCGCACACTGGGCTTGAATTCCGAGAAGTCCGACGAACTTTTCAACGACCCCGAGAGGCTTCTGCAATTGATCATTGCCGCAGAAGGAACGCAAGGTTCCGGCAGTGGACCAAAAGTCGGCGGTCTGGGCGGGAATGGCGATGGAGATGGCGACGGCAATGGCGGGTCCGGCGGATACGGCAGCGGAGGCAGCGGAAGCGGCTCAGGATATGGTTTTGACGGGTCTGGTTCGGGTCGAGGCAACGGATTCGAGTCAGCAGGTGGAGAAGGGCGCGACGACGGAACTGGAAATGGTTCTGAGGGCCGCGGGAGCGGGAGTGGCTCTGGCGACGGACGGGGCGGAAATGGCAGCGGTGCCGGATATTATGCGAGCGAGCCATCGGAAGTTGTAAGAGGAGTTGTTGCGAGTCACGGCGAGGCGGGTGAGGGTGCCGACGGTCTTCGCGTGTCAGGGCCAGTGAGTTCGGTCCACGGTTCGGAAGGCGGAACCGGACAGGGCGCATCGTCAAGCTCGGGAACCTGGAACATTGTCGGCGGCGATGGAGCGGGAACACCCTTGGAACCGGATGCAGGCGGCTTTTGGTTTAGCAAAGACGGTGCGAAACAGCCGGCAACCGCGGGACAGGGATCGGAAGCGCGAATCAGCGGCGGAGCGCCTATCAACGGAGCAAATCTCTCGAGCGAAAGCCGCTCAAGCGACTTCGGCACATGGAATATCGTTGGCGGCAGCGACGAGGGAACACCGCTTGATCCCAATGCCGGGGGTTATTGGCTGAACAAAGAAAACTCGAAGGGATCGGGATCGACGCCGCGAGGCGTTGGTGGAGAAGTTTCGGTAACGGATAGCCAAGGATCGACAGGCTCGACGCGAAACATAGCCTCCGGTGGAACGGGCTCAGGGCCTAGTGTTTCCGGCAGAGGCCCCGGCGGGAGCGGCAGGGGAGGCGGACATAGCTCTTCGTCTTCCGGTTCTGCCAGCACTGCCGCCACTGGTCAGAACACGGGCGGAAACCGTGGTGGCGGAGCCAGAAACCCGGGTGGATCCGGCGCACATCCTTGGAAGGTTCCTGGAGCAGGCGGTTCGGAGACCGGCGAAGCAAGCCGGTGGGGAAACGCGACTGCCGGAATTCGCGGCAGCCGTTCTGCACGAGGCAGCGCCCCTGGTTCAATGGCTGTGGAAACCGGCCTGATGACGCTGCATGAAGACGAGCTGAAAGGAATTCTGCAGGTGCTCGCGCAGATAGCCCGCACAACAGACCCGTCGAAAGACAAAATTGATCCGGCTTCGTTTCAATCGAGGCTATCCACCTTGCCACGCCGCGCTCGATTTACGGTGAGCCAGGCATTGTCGGCGCTGGCCGCGCAAGCGCCAACTGAAACGTCCGACCAACCGACCTTGATGAGACTCGCGGAACATATCGCCATTCGTTTCGCGCTGGAAAGCTACGAGAAGGGCGACATCGAAGTGAACGCAGTACGTCAAGTGTTGGACGAAATGAGCGTGGAGCTAGACGGTCTGCGCAAAATTCTGGGAGTGTACGAAGAGAAGATGGCTCGCCACGGGATTGAAACGCAGTCCCATGTGGACCTTCTGGCGCAACAGTTTTGGGCTCAAGTGGGAGACGAAAAGAAGAAAGCAGTGCTTGAGTCTCCCGAAGCCTGGTGCGTCCCTCCCGCGAAGATTCGAGAGTATGTGGAAGGATTAATGGGACGCGGCGAAACCGAAGCCGCAGAAAATACTCTGCGCAATTACGCGAACTGCATCGCCAACAAATCGTCCGAGCAGCGGCGGCAGACTTCCATGGGGCTTTCCGAATTGGCAGGGCTCTACGCGAAGAGCGATGAGCGGCTGCTAATGGACACGATACGCAAGGTCGGCGTGCAACTAGCGGAGGAGCGGGACTCCGAGCTGCAAAGCCTGGTGGGGGCAGCATTCGTTCGGCTGTCGCAGGAAGCCGCCAGTAAGCGTTCATATCCGGCCATCCAGCGGGCTGTGGAGTTAGTGGAATATGTGGAATCCGAACGGCCGGGCTTGGGAAACAATCTGCGTCCGAGGATCGCAATTGAGAACCGCTTGCCGGAGTTCATCGAAGAAGCGCTAAAAGCGGGCAACGTACCCAACGGATTGTCGGACCTTCTGCGACGCATGCCCGCGCCTGCATCCGAGCATTTGGCCGGACGTTTCAGCCGTTCCGGTTTTCGCGAAGATTGCGATCTATTGATTTCCATGATGGAAGCGCTGGGGCCGGACGGGCTGCAACATTTGCGCGAACAGCTCCGTACGGGCGGACCCGTAGAAGTGACAGAGGCGATCGGCATCCTCACACGTTTGGATGCGGACCTCGTGGTGGAAGTTCTTCCGGGAAGAATGTCGGAATGGAAACGCACGACTCACGACAGAGTGGTGCGACAGATCGCTTCCAGCGGCGGGGCTGAAAGGGGCCGACTGCTGCTAACGATATTTGATGCTCTCGATACTCTGATCCGTCCGCTCGCAATCGATGAAATCGGAATGAGCGGAGAGCAGGGGTCGGACATGCGTTTGTTGCGCCTAGCGGAAGGCGATTTGCCAAAAGATGGCACGGGATACCTGCGGCTAAAAGCGATTGAAGCGCTTGGCCGTCTACGCACCGGCGGCGCGGAAGTGGTGCTGCGAAAAATCGCCGAAGCACGCAAGGCATTTCGCTGGGCCAATCAGAGCGAATTGAGACTCGTGGCAGTACAGGCGATGGAGAAGATCGATCCTGAATGGATACGCAATTTCATTCCGCGAAGCGGGCTAAGCGTTGCGGAACTCTCGATTGAGCCGCTCGACGCGGACCCGAATTCTTCGGCAATACGACAGCGACGGTACCCGCGTTTGCGGCTGGAGCGCGTGGTATCGGGCGTGACCATGAATCTAAAGGAAAATTGCCGCTTGGATATCCCCGAACTAACTTTGGGGGGCGGCGTGGCGATTTGCGATCAAAGTCTGCATCCGGGCAGTTTGATAACCATGAAACTGAATACGGGGCAAAAGCCGTTGAAAGCGCAAACCATCGTTCGCGACGCGAACACCCAGGCGCGCGCGTTCGAACTGGTGGAAATCGATCTTGATGAGCGAGCTAAACTGCGCAAGCTGCTTGTGCAGCTAGGAAACATTCAAAAACAGTCCACGCCGCAGGATCGCAGCCGGCGCGGTACGCGCACGATATTCACAAGTCAGACCTAGGACGATTCGCAGAGCCCTGCCTCAAAATCGCCGGTATTGCGGTGCGCTAAACTGCGGGTGCGGCTTTTCATTCGATCGAAGGACTCCCAACCGAACGGCCATAATTGTTAGTGCGCCGATACTTCCAGTGCACAGCAAAAGAGCGTGTATGAAATCGCATTTGAGAACAAGCCACGCGATCATGCACATGGCCGCGGTCAACGCGTAGACTGTCAGCGCGACCTTTCGCGGCGACCAGTTTATCCCCAACAATAAATCGTGCGCAACTATCTCTTTCGGATCTTCGACAAGTTAGGCGTCTCGACCCGGGTGGAATTGGTCCTCTACTGCTTGCAGGAACGGCACAACGGTTCCAGCTAGCTTGCGGGCAATGCACGGTTAGACCGCCGGATTTCGACCCCGCTTGCGTCGATCGCTGCCCGGATTCGAGCCTAGCTCAGAAAAGTAGCTTTAGAGCTACCTGCAAAACGCGCGGCTGCCCATAAGTCGCGGAAATGATGCCAAATCCCGGCGCGCCAACTACGCCGAAGTTAGATGACCCCCCGCCAGAAAACTGCGCATGATTAAAGAGGTTAAATGCCTCGGCGCGGAATTGCAGGGTTTTTGTTTCCGTCAACTTGGTGTCTTTTAGGAGCGCCGTATTCCAATTGTTCAAGCCCGGACCATGGAAAAAACGCCGGCGTGAATTCCCAATCGTTCCCATCGCTTCGGGACTGAACGAGCCAATATTGAAATAGGGGATTGGCATGTTTTGTGCATCGAGTCTTCGAGGATTTGTGTTGTTTAGGACTTTGCCGCCAGCGAAGTCAGGCAGATCAATTTGGGCCTCGCCACCTTGCGTACCCGTGAACGAATTGTCGTCGGCCTCGGACAAAGTAACGGGAAGGCCGGTGACGAAAGTCGTGATGCCCGATATCGCCCAGCCCGCCGCGAGCTTGTTCTTCCATCCCGACGTCGCACTAAAGGCGCGATCGAAGGGGAGCCGGGTTTCATAACTCGCAACAAAATTGTGGGTCACGTCGAAAATACACAGACCTGTGCTCAGTCGCGGGTCGAACGGATTTACTCCTTCCTGCAGCCCCGAGGCATTATCCAAACACTTGCTGTAAGTGTATCCAATAAGGAAAGTCGAGAGGCTGCCCGTATGCTTTAGCTCGAGCTGAAGCGAATTATAAGCTGAATGAGCAATCGTGGCTTCGAACGGAACGTCTTGGAAATTTGGCCCCAGGACTGTGTAGGTGGTATTGACAATGTTGCAAGTCCCGACGCCGCTGTTGCACGGTCCGGTCGTTTGTACATTTGGAGTGGCTGCCGAAGGGAATCCTACACCCGGAGGCAAAACATACTGCTGTCCTTCCCCGAAGCCGCCACACTGTTGCCCCGAGGTGGTCAACGCGTTCGCTGCGATCAACTGCACACACAGTAGTTGGTTACCTGGATTCGCTTCGATCAGGCTGATTAAATGGTGACCCTGGTTACCCACGTAACTGACGCTCAAAACAGTGTTCGTGCCAAACTGCCGCTCCAGAGATAATTCGTAATCTTCGGAACGCGGCATGACGTTGTGAGGATCGTAAGCGAGTGTGCCGGAGAGAGGTTCGACTCCGGCCCAATCGAACGTCGTATCCGGGTTCTTGGGGCCCACGTTTTGAGGAGGAAAAACGAACGGGAAGCGCTGTCCCTCCGGATTGTTGGAGCCGCGATCGATGTAAGGCGTCTCAAGGAGCGGAGGAGCAGGGCTTACGTAAAACAAGCCGTACGGCGGATCGCCGATTTCTTGGAACTGTGACAGGTCTTCTACCGAGGTGTAGAAGATACCGTACCCCATGCGAATGCTGGTCTTCCCGGGGCCGCCAGTCAATTTAGCCAGGAATCCGGAGTCAAATCCGGGCGAGTAGGCTAGACCCAGACGAGGCGAAAAATTGTGATACCGCGTGGGAGCAAGTGTTCGCGGCACGCCGGGATCGCCCGGAACGACCCAGCCTGTGGGGGCGCCCGGAAAGACGACGGATTGCTCGCCCGGAATCAGCGTTTCAATCTTGTTGCCAGTGTCATACCATGGCTGGCTGAACTCCCATCGCAATCCGTAGTTGAACGTCAGATTCGGAGTCACTCGCCAGCTATCCTGACCATATAAGCCCATGTATTTTGTCCGGGAATCGAGAATCTGTTCGCTGGCCTGGATGAACTGAGCGGGGGCTCCCAAGAAGAAATCGACAACATCCGAACCGGATTCGCTGCCGTCGAATGTGAAATCACCGTTTTCGCCGAAGAAGTTTCTGTCGTTGATCTGGTCGTAGTGGAATTGGCCGCCGAACTTCAAGCTGTGTGTTCCGATGATCTTCGTATAATTGTCCTGCCATTGAAATGTATTGTTAAATTGTCTGGTTGTATCCTGAGGCACGCCAATATTCAGGCCTAGCACGCCGAAGGAAACGGTCGGTACACCCTGCAAGCTCGGGGTTATAGGCCCAATACCGCCGGGCTGATCGAAGCCCGAAACGAACCCGAGTGAGGAAAGGCTAGGCCCCAAGCCTCCCTGCGGAGTGAACAGATGGTTGGCGGTCCGTAAATAGCTGAAGCGAAATTCGTTGACCGAGGAAGAGCTGAAAGTCTTGGTGTCGCCGAGTACGAGTACCTGGGCGCGGCTTTGACTCAACGCATTGAAGCCCGGGACATTGGCCCCACCATTCGGGTAGGGATTGTTCGAGGTATCGTCATCGACGTGCCAATAGGCGGAGAGCAATCCAAATCGGGCGGTGTTCTGATCTAGGCGGATTCCGCCCTTGTCGTCTCGTAGTCTTTGCTCCGCGGCCGTCGTGTTAAAGTTTGGACCTCCTGCTATGGGATTTAACGGCATCGGAATGAAGGGCAGAAGTCCCTTAGCCGCGGGGGAGAATAATGTCGGTGAGAGCTGCGCATTGGGCAAAACGCAAGCGGCGGTACTCGTGCAACCCGCGGTGTAATAGGGTTCGTCGTTTGTCACTAAGTAACCGAGACGGCTGGTAAGCGTTTGAGCCCAGGCTGTACCATGAACCGTCCCATCAAGGCCGCCTGTGGCTGGGTCCACTGTATCTAAGAAGTTTCCACCGCGATCTGCGACAGTCGGAACAAAGATACTTGAGGTTGGCCCGGCGATGAGACGCGTTCCCTGATAGTCAGCAAAGAAGAAAGTTTTGTCCTTCTTGATCGGGCCGCCAACCGTGCCGCCAAACTGGTTTTGAATCAGCTTGCCGATGGAAGGGGCGAACCAGTCCTTCGCATTAAAGGCTGTGTTGCGGTTGAATTCGAATAGATCGCCATGAATCTGATTGGTGCCGGATTTGGTGACAACATTGACTTGGCCACCGCTGTAATTGCCGTACTCGGCGTCGAAGTTGCTCGTGATGATTCGAAACTCTTCAATTGAATCCAGGTTCGGAATGACGGCTGTTCCGTTGTTCTTTCCTTCGTTGACGTTCGCGCCGTTGATCATGAAGCCGTTGGCAGCCTCGCGCTGGCCGTTGATTGACTGGTTGCCGGCATTTAGATTGTTACTGCCGGAAACTGTCCGATCATCAAGGCCCGTAGACTGGGCTGCGTATTGAGACGGCACGACGCCGGGTTGAAGACTCAGCAGGTCGGTAAAGTCACGGCCGTTGAGCGGGACAGCTGTGATTTTCTGGCTGTTGATCACCTCACCTATCTGAGTGCTCTGCGTCTCTACTTGGACCGCGTCCGTCGTCACTGTCATTTTTTCAGTGACTTCTCCGAGTTCCAGCTTCACGTCCACCCGGATGGCCGAATTGGCATCGATGTGAACGCCGGTTTTTGTATAGGTCTTGAATCCGGGCTGCCGAATCACGACATCGTAGTTGCCGATCGGCAGATCGGGAAAGTTATAGAAGCCTGAACCGTCTGTCTGGATTACGGACCGCACTCCCGTAGCGGTCTCGATGGCAGTCACCGATACCTTGGGGACGACGGAGCCCGAGGGGTCGGTGACGATCCCCGAAATGGTGCCGGTTATGCCGGCCCAGGCGACAACCGATCCGAGAATGAAGGCGACAAGCAAGGCCGGAAGAAACCGCTGAAGAATCCTCATTACGACGCCCCCTAGTGGGAATAGTATTGTCGCGGCTGGCTCCGCACCCTACCGCCGTCCTTTGTTTGCAAGTGGCAAAATACGGAAAATGACGCGTGCACCCCGGAATGCCTTTTATTAAATTTATTAAAACGGATTAATATACAGACCCTGCCGCATGTCAAGCGAAAAACACGCTTCGTC
>JBAVQA010000379.1:0-6605 GCA_049693595.1 Candidatus Acidiferrales bacterium
ATCCCAAACAGCGACGATATATCGTGCCTTCAACCTCGCAATCTTGCAACGCCGAACGGAAACCTTGGTGCCGCAACACACATTTAGGTTTAAAAACGCGCTGGAAGTCGCCAATTATTTCGCGCACCTTCGGGGGGCTGGTGTTGAATTCGTTGTGTGCTTGGCGGCTAACTCTCACAATGATAGATTCGCACTGCCTGCTGCGTTTCGATCGCGCCGCGACCGCTTAGTACAGGCCACTCGCCCTGGTGCCAGAAAGCATTCAACCTCGTACTGCTGCTTCCGGTCGGCCGGAATCGGCATGGCTTACTTCGGGCCTCGCCGCTCGTCTGGGAATTTTCGACGCCACCATGGTCGTGATGGGCGGCATCGTCGGCTCCGGCATATTTATCAACTCCTACGTCGTCGCGAAGCTCGTGCGCACGCCCACCATGATTCTTGGCGCCTGGGTGGCCGGCGGCCTCCTTGCGCTGGTTGGCGCGTTTATTTACGCCGAACTGGCCAACCGCATGCCCAAAGTCGGCGGGCAATATGCTTACATCCGCGAGGCTTACGATCCGCTGCTGGGTTTTCTCTACGGCTGGGTAAGTATTCTCGTGATTCACGCGGGCGGGACGGCTGCCGTCGCCGTGGCCTTCGGAAAGTATTTTCGCGAGTTCTCTCACAGCGCAGTGCCGGAAAAGGTCGCAGCGGTTTCCGTGGTTGCCGCGCTTACCGCAATCAACTGCATTGGTGTGCGCGCAGGAAGCAGCGTGCAGAGTTTTTTCATGGTCTTGCGCATTCTCGCGATCATCATGATCGTCGGCTGCGGCGCGTGGTTTCTTCTTCGGTCCCCGGCGGCTCCTCATCCAACCTGGCGTCCGTTGCTGGACCGGCCGGCTTCCTTCGATCTCTTAACCGTTTTCGGAGCAGCGCTGATTCCTGTGATTTTCGCCTACGGTGGCTGGCAAACCTCGAATTACATCGCCAGCGAAATTCGCGACCCGCGAAAAAATCTTCCCAAAGCTCTCTTGCTCGGAGTCGTCGGAGTCATCGCACTGTACGTTTCCGTGAACATCGTTTATGTGCAAGCCCTCTCTCCAGCAGGATTGGCGAACACGACTACCCCTGCCTCTGCAGTGATGCGCGCTGCTTTGGGAAACTTCGGTGCAACGCTGATAGCGGTCACGATCGCAATATCCACTCTTGGATTTCTCAGCCAAGCCATGCTCACTTATCCGCGCGTCGCTTTCGCCATGGCGGAAGACGGAGTCCTTCCTCGTACCTTTGCGCGATTAGGATCGCGCAGCCGGGTTCCTGTGGTCGCCATCATTCTGCAGGGCACGATCACCAGCGCGGCCGTGCTGCTCGGAACGTTCGAGCAACTCCTGAGCTATGTAGTGGTGATGGACTGGCTGTTTTTTGGACTCACCGCGACCTGCCTTTTCGTTTTCCGGCGCCGCCAGGCACGCGAAGGAGCTTTGCCGAGCGCTTTGCCGGGTTTCCGCGTTCCTGGGCATCCGTGGACCACAGGTCTTTTCGTACTGGTAGCCTGGTTGATAGTTCTAAACACAATTTACAAATATCCTCGCAATGCCGGCGTCGCCGTGTGTATCCTGCTGGCCGGGGTCCCTGTCTATTACTTGTTACGCGGACGCGCGAAGCGTACCGCCGGTTCTCAGTGAGTTCCGTCCATGAGCCCGCAGAGGCGAGAAATTCGGTCGGCGTATATCGAATGGGCAAAATTGCGCTCCGGTGCGCGCTACAATCTCGCCGCGAGCGACGTTTTCCATTTTCCGCTGAGTGAACTCCCCGTGCGCATCGAAGATCTGGAAATCTCCGGCTCAAGCGGGTACGGCTACCAACCGCTGCTCGAACGTCTCTCCGCCAAAGCAAATGTTCCGGTCGAAAATATCGTCCACTCGCAGGGGACTTCGATGGCGAATCATCTGGCCATGGCCGCTCTGATCGAACCCGGCGACGAAGTGCTGATCGAGGAGCCTTCGTACGGTGCCATCGTTTCCACCGCGGAATATCTAGGCGCAAAAATTCGCCGCTTCCCCCGAAAGTTCGAGTCCGGCTTTCAAATGGACCCGCGCGAAGTGGAACGCAGCATCACTCCGCGGACGCGTTTGATCGTAATCACAAACCTGCACAATCCCAGCGGCGTACGCACGCCGGACGCAGCGATGCGCATCGTCGGCGAAATCGCCCGCAGTCTTGGCGCCCACGTGCTCGTAGATGAGGTCTATTTGGAGGCTTGCTTGGATTCGCCGTGGCAGTCGTCGTTCCTTCTGGGACAAAATTTCGTGGCCACCAGCAGCTTGACGAAAGCGTACGGCCTTTCAGGATTGCGCTGCGGCTGGATTTTCGCCGCTAAACCGCTTGCCGAGCGCATGTGGCGCTTGAACGATCTCTTCGGAGTTACCGGCGCGCATCCCGCCGAAATGCTCAGTGTGATAGCGCTCGATCATCTGCCGCAGATTGCCGCGCGCGCGAAGAAGCTGCTCGGAACGAATCGCGCTCTCTTGAAAAAGTTTCTAGACTCCCGGAATGAGCTCCTGACCATATGGCCCGAGGCCGGGACGATTGCATTTCCGCATCTGGGAAGCGGCCACGCCGATGCTTTCTGCCAGCTCCTGCACGAGAAGTATGAAACCAGCGTTGTTCCGGGACGTTTCTTCGACGCTCCCGAGCATTTCCGCATAGGCGCTGGCGTGAAAACCGAAGATCTCCGCGAAGGACTTTCGCGCGTATCGGCCGCGCTCGACGAACTCGCCGCCAAACACTAGCATCGTCCTCAGAAGAGCGATCAAGAAATCTCCGGGCGGATTCGCTTGCGGTAACGATCCGCGAATAGTGCCGCACCAGTCACCGTCGGCGCGTTGCGGTAGCCGGATACTAACCACGCGAAGTCTTGGATGGCGCTTTCCGTTTCGACAGTATGATTTGAGTCAGCGCCTGCGCGGCCGCGCTCAGCGGTCGATCCTGCCGGTATACCAAATACAGGTGCCGCTGAATCCGCATTTGGCGGATGCGTAGCTCGTGCAAGTCGCCGCGTGCTATCTCGCCTTCTACACACATGCGCGGCACGATGGCGACCCCTCTTTTCATCTCCACGAAGCGCTTGATGCTTTCAATTGTCGGAAGTTCCAGCTCCATTCGAAGGGCTACGCGGTGGCGCGCGAACATCTGTATCACTTCCTGCCGATAGGGCGATTTAACGATGTGCGCGACAAAGCTTTCATCGCCGAGCGCGGAAATATCCACTTCGCGCCGCTTGGCAAGCTTGTGGCCGGGCCAAACGACCAGAGTCAGCGAGTCCCGGTAGAACTTCACAGTGGTGAGTTCCCGTTCCTCCGGCAAATAGGAAATCACTCCGATATCGAGCTGATGGTTCAGCAACTCGCGGGGGATCATGCGCGAGAACACGCGATGAACTCGAATGCGAATGCCTGGAAAACGCTGGCGAAAACGGTCCAGTGACGGCAGAAGTGCGTGAATCGAGCTTTCATTCACGCCCAACGAAACTTGCCCGCGTTCCAAACCGCGCAATTCAGTCAAGCCCTTGCGAGCTTCCTCTCTCAGGTTCAGCATGCGCTCGGCGTACTCGAGCAAAAGCACGCCGGCATCCGTGAGAGCCCGCGCCCCCGACCCAGGCACGAAAAGCGGCTGGCCTACCCAGTCTTCCAGCTTGCGCATGGACATGCTGACCGCCGGCTGCGTGCGGTACAGCTTCTCCGCCGCGCGAGAATAGCTGCGCTCGTTGGCGATAGTTTGAAATACGCGCAATACCGCGAGATCCACGAGACCCCCTCGAAAGCCGTTTTACATGTATAAGCAATAGTTATGCTACATGCAAGAAGTATAAATTGGACATATCTGCGCGTCGCGGCCAGTCTATAGCGTCCAGGAGAGTCCATGGAAACCGTGCACATTTTCGACACCACCCTGCGCGATGGCGAACAATCGCCGGGTTTTTCGATGAATTGCGGCGAGAAACTTCTTCTCGCGCGGCAGTTGGAGCAGCTTGGAGTGGATGTGATTGAGGCGGGCTTTCCGATCGCCTCGCCCGGAGATTTAGAAGCGGTGCGCGCGATAGCCACCGAGATCAAACGCTCCCGCGTTGCGGCGTTGGCACGCGCGCGTCTGGAAGATGTAAATGCGGCACTGCGGGCCCTGGAACCTGCGGCCCGGCCGCGGCTACACATTTTCCTGGCGACATCGGATCTGCATTTGGAACACAAGCTTCGCATTACCCGGGAGCAGGGGCTTGAGCAAGTCGCAAAAATGGTCTGCTATGGCCGCATGCGCTGCGATGAAGTGGAATTTTCCGCGGAAGATGCGAGCCGCAGCGATCTGGCTTATCTCTTGGAAGTGATCGACGCGGCCGCCAGCGCCGGAGCCACCATTATCAATCTTCCCGATACGGTCGGCTACTCTACGCCTGAAGAGTATGGAGCGATGTTCCGCGCGGCTCGCGAGCGCCTCGCCGCTTATCCGAATCTGGTCTTTAGCGCGCATTGTCACAATGACTTGGGGCTCGCGGTGGCCAATTCGCTTGCGGCCATATCCGCCGGAGCGCGCCAGGTGGAATGCACGATCAACGGTATCGGCGAGCGTGCTGGAAATGCTTCGCTCGAAGAAATCGCCGTGGCGCTGCACGTGCGTCAGGCGCGCTATTCCTGCGCCACAAATGTCTCGCTCGAGAAAATTTATTCCACTAGCCGGCTGCTCACTTCCATCACCGGGGTGAGTGTTCCGCCGAATAAGGCAGTAGTTGGTGCAAATGCTTTCGCGCACGAGGCAGGCATTCATCAAGACGGCATGCTAAAACATCCCATGACTTACGAAATCATCGTGCCCGAAAAAGTGGGTGTCCCGATGCGAAGGCTAGTGCTGGGAAAACATTCGGGACGTAATGCGTTGCGTGCGCGGCTTCTTGAACTCGGGTATCAAACCACGGAAAGCGAACTCGCGGAATGCTACAAGCAGGCGATTGCGCATGCGGACGCGGCCAAGCAAGTGACCGATCGTGATTTGCTTTCAATCATTCACAAAGTCCGCCGCGGCGAGTCGATTGCTCCGGCGAACGAGGATGTCGGTATCGCCGCGGCGAATTGAAGAGTGTAAAAACTGCGGATCGGTGGGGGAGCGGGAATTCATGAGCAGAGTGCGAAAAACTATTGCAGTGCTGGCTGGTGACGGAATTGGCCCGGAAGTCACCAGTGCAGCGGTCCGACTGTTGGGCGATTGCGCTGGTGTTTTTGAGCACGATTTCCAATTTCGCGAGTTCGCGTTTGGCGGAGCAGCTATCGATCGCTTCGGCACGCCGCTCCCGGAAGAGACCCTGGCCGGATGCCGCTCGTGCGATGCGATTCTGCTGGGAGCGATCGGCGGGCCTAGCTGGGACTCAGTTTCATTGGAAAAACGCCCGGAAGCCGGCTTACTACGCCTGCGCAAGCAGCTCGGCTTGTACATCAACTTGCGCCCTATTCAGCTGCGATCATCCTTGCAAGGAATTTCTCCTCTGCGCCGCGACCGCATAAGTGGTTGTGATTTCGAAATCGTGCGTGAACTTGCCGGAGACATTTATTTTGGCGAACACGAGCAGCGAGGCGAGGGAGAAGACGCGAGCGCACGCGACGTGGCATCCTACACGGCGGCGGAAATCGAACGTGTAGCGCGCTACGCATTTGAACGCGCGGACGCCCGAAACCGGCACGTGACCAGCGTGGATAAAGCCAACGTGCTGGCCACTTCCGCGCTCTGGCGGAGTACGGTCACGAGAGTTGCTCGCCAATATCCGAGCATCACGCTGGAACATTTGTACGTCGACAACGCTGCGATGCAGATCCTGCTGCGCCCCGCGCAGTTTGACGTGATCTTGACTGGAAATCTATTCGGCGACATCTTGAGCGACGAAGCAGCAGCTCTCGGCGGCTCCATTGGATTAATTCCCTCCATGAGCCGCGGTGCTGCAAACCAACCTGCACTTTACGAGCCGATTCACGGTTCGGCTCCGTCGCTCGCTGGTAAAGATGTGGCTTGCCCGCTTGGCGCGATTTTTTCGGCGACGTTGCTCCTGCGCGAATCTTTTGGCCTGGAAATAGAAGCGCAATGGATCGAATCGGCGGTGGATCGCGTTTTGGATCATGGGTACCGCACGATGGATATTGCAGAGCCAGGTTCCCGCGTACTGCGCAGTTCGGAATTCACCGCACAAATCCGCGCCGAGCTGCACGAATCGCTCGTTCATTCGGAACGCTACGGTTGGGGCGTGTAAGCGGTTTCAAGGGGATCGAACGCTCCTCGCGGAACGTCAACGTTTGTTCGCGCAGCGAAACTCTTAAACCTTTCTCAACACCAGGCAACTCGCGATTATGTCGTGCAATGCTTGTTTCTTCTCCGTGAATCCGGCCATCATGTATCCAATCCCGAGAGGAATCAGGCTGGTTATAATCTTGGCGAAATAGCGCCCGCTGGCGCGCGCAAAGCTAATTCGCCGACCCTCGAGATCGGTCACGATTAGTCCTAGTGCCATCTTACCGAGGGTTCCCTGGTGGGACGAGCTTTCCATCCAGGCGTAGTAGATCCACATCATTACTATCGAGACCGCACAGAGC
>JBAVQA010000380.1:0-2580 GCA_049693595.1 Candidatus Acidiferrales bacterium
ATGCGGCTTGGCTTGCGGATGCTTTCAATGCGCCGCAGAAAGAAGAGTCCCAAGACGGCGGCGACCATATTCGCACCCCATATACCGGCCCACGGAGCGATGGAACCTTGTTGCGCCATATGCGCGCAGGTGACAAACAGAAAGTAATAGCCGCCAATCAGAACCAGCGTGAGGACCAGACCCGCCGCGCGCCCGCCACGGCGCGGACGAACGCCCACCGGCACACCTAGTAGGGCGAAGATGAGACAAGCCGCCGGAAACGCGATGCGACGGTGGAACTCTACTCGCGCGTCGCGCCAGTTGGGCCCGCTGTCCACGATAAGCCCGGAAACGGATTGTTCGGCGTCAGAAAGGACGGTACTTTTAGCACCAGCAGTAGAGGCGGCAATATCAACCGGAAGGACGGTCTGTCCAAATGTGGTGACGTTATAACGATTTGGGTCGCGCGGGTCATAATCGTGAGTGCTGCCGGAGCCGAGGTGCAGTTCAATCTGGTTCTTCTCGCTGCCGGAGACGACCTGAGCGTCCTGCGCAAGAGTAAGGCTGGACGTGCCGGAGGATTGGCCGGATGACGCCAGGAAAACTCCACGCCAACGCGTCGCTGCGGCTTCAACATCTTGCACGTATAATACGAAGTGGGGAAAGCGCTCGTCGAATACACGCGGCTGGACAGCGTAAGGCACCTGCGACGAAAGGATTCGCTGCTCTAACCGGCCCAGTGTGCGCCAGGATAAAGGAATAAGCCAGAAAGTGAGTATGAGGGTGAGCAGCCCGCAGCCGAGTGCCACAAAGCCGATAGGGACAAGTAACCGGCGCAGGCTGATTCCGGAGGCGTGGATTGCAACGATTTCGCTGTCGGCTGAGAGACGACCCAGCCCAATGAGAACTCCAACCAGAACGGCCATCGGGATGGTGAAGGCAAGAACAGGCGCGAGCGAACAGATGAAAAGCAACGCTACAGTTTTTACGCCGCCCGAGTGGCGAACGACCAAGTCCATCAAACGAACGAGCTGTGGAACGAAGAAAACGAAGGTGAAAACAGCGAGGCCGAGCAAGGAATGCGAGGCGACTTCGCGACCGATATATTTATCGAGCAGGCGCATGTTTGCGCGAGGCCATTCTAGCACGCTAAGTGAAAGCAATAGAGGTACGGCGAGGTTTTGGAAGACAAGAGTAGGATATGAGGCGAATGTGCAAGCCGAAGGCCCTTCCCGTTGAGCCGCGTTAACCTGGCAATTCTTTGGCACATGCACCAACCGCAGTACCGCGATCCCTTCAACGGGCGCTACATGCTGCCTTGGACGCGGTTGCATGCCCTGAAAGATTACTGGGGCATGGTGAAGATCCTGGGGGAATTCCCGGGTGTGCACGCAACTTTCAATTTTGTTCCGCTGCTTGCGGCGCAAATTGAAGAGTACGCGAGCGGAAAATTTCACGAGCCTTGGTTCGAACTGGCGTTTGCGCCGGCGGGTTCGCTGGATTCGGGGCAGAAGCGCGAAGTTCTGGAGCGCGCGTTTCAAGTGAACGAAAATTTCGTGCGCCGCTGGCCGCGATTTGCGGAGTTGCAAGCGCAATTAAGATCGGCGGGGACGGAATCCTGCGTTGCGCGGTTCGATTTGCGGGACTGGCGCGACCTGCAATTGCTGTCACAGCTCGCTTGGATGGATGAGGAGTACATCGCAAAAGACCCGGTAGTGTCGGAGCTGTCGCGAAAAGGGGGCGGTTACACGGAAGAGGACAAAGAAGCACTGCGCGAGAAGCAACTTGAATTGCTGGGAGCGGTCCTGCCGGAATACAGGCTCGCGTCCGAGCGCGGCCAAATCGAAATCTCGACCACGCCTTACTACCATCCAATTCTGCCCTTACTTTGCGATACGGATATCGCGCGAGTGTCAAACCCACACACGCCGCTGCCGCACCCGTCATTTCGTTATCCGGAGGACGCTCGGGAACAGTTGGTGCGCTCGCGTCAATATCACGAGCGAGTGTTCGGAAAACCGCCGGCCGGTTTATGGCCATCGGAAGGATCGGTGTCCGATCAGGCGCTTGAGATTGCGATGGAATTGGGCTTCAAGTGGTTCGCCACGGATGAAGGAGTTCTTGGCCGCACGCGAAATATCGGATTCTGGCGTGACGCTTCAGGATATCCACAGAATGGTCCGGAGCTCTATACGCCTTGGAAGCTGGAGCGCGGCGGACGCGAAATCATGGGGTTCTTTCGGGATCATTACGTGTCGGATCTGGTTGGATTTGTTTACAGCAGGATGGGCGCGGGTGCCGCGGCCGAGGATTTGCATCGCAGAATCCGCGCGATTGGCGATCGGGAACCTGCAGGAAGCACAGCGACCGTGAGCATCATATTGGACGGAGAAAACGCCTGGGAATTCTATGCGGAGAATGGACGGGATTTTTTGAGGCAATTCTATCGGCGCGTGCAGGATTATCCGGAAATTCGCACCGTGACCATGAGCGAAGCGGCGGATGCGCGTCCGGCCGCGCCGAAGCTCGAGGGAATTTTTCCGGCGTCATGGATCAACGCGAATTTCGACGTGTGGATTGGGCACTCGGAAGACGTACGGG
>JBAVQA010000381.1:0-1797 GCA_049693595.1 Candidatus Acidiferrales bacterium
ACGAACGTGACTGCAGTAGCCGTCACGCTGGTCGCGAGCGATATCCAAAGCGGAGACAAGTCCATCGGCAGGATTGTAGCCGGATCAGATCCTTCCGGACGGATTATTCGGGTCGTTGAAACCGTAAGTCTTGAAAATCTCGAGTGCGTGCGGAGTCTCCAAGAACTTGAGGAACGCGCCCGCGGCAGCCGGATCCTTGGAGTTCTTCAGCACCGCGGCCGGATACACAATCGGATCGTGCGAACTGGGGGGAGCGGTAAAAATGGTCCGGATTTTCGGCGAGGTTTGCGCATCCGTACGGTAAACCAACCCTGCGTCAGCGTTGCCCGTCGCGACGTAGGTGAGGACCTGCCGAACATCCTTCGCGTAAACTGCCTTTTTCTTCACCGCGTCCCACAGGTTAAGCTTCTCCAGAGTTTGCTGAGCGTACATGCCTGCCGGCACAGTTTCGGGTTCTCCCAGCGCGACGGTCTTGACGCTAGACTTCGCCAAATCCTGAAAGGTATGAATATCGTCGGAGGAAGAAGGCGCAATCAGCACCAGATCGTTCGCTACGATGTCGTGCCGCGTGTCTGCGACAATCAGACCTGCGGATTGCAGGGCATCCATCTGCTTCTGAGCCGCCGAGAAAAATATGTCCACCGGCGCGCCCTGCTCGATTTGATGCTGCAACGTTCCGGAGCCGGCATAGTTGAAAGCAATCTTGGCGCCGGGGTAGTCGCGCTCGTACTCACGCCCGAGCTGGTCAAGAGCGTCTTTCAGGCTGATGGCGGCTGATACCGTGACCGAAGAGGGTTGCGGCGCGGGCGGCTGCTGCGCTTCGACGCCGCGAATTCCCAGGACCAATAGAACGGGGAGGATGGGTCCGAGCAACAGCGCACGAGCGATCGACCAGCGTTTTGCCTGCCGGGTCATACTTGGCATTGATCAAGCTCCTTTCTTGCGGACTCGCCTTTGCTGGGCTATTGCTGTGGCTTTGGCGCCGGGCTCGGTGGTGGCGTCGCAGGAGGCGTGGCGGACGACCCAGGAGCGGGGCCGGCGCTTGGCGCAGGAGCTGGAGCCGGCTTCGACGGGTCCGGCGGAAGCATCTGTTTCAATTGCGGATATTCGTCCGCCATGCCCCACAGCACTTGCATCACGATTTTCTGGTCCATCTGCAAGCCCACAGTTTGCGATTCTCGGCTGACGTCGGACATTTCCTTCACCATGCGCTGGCCGACTGGCGATTCATAAAACTTTGTCGCTCCCTGAATATCTTCCAACGAGAAGTGACGGGCATAGATGGCGACCATTGCATCCGTCACGGCGCTCGGCGATGCGCTGGCGTTGAACTTTGCCGTGAACGTCTCCATAAATTTGGGCAACTGGTCGGGCGGAATCGCGCGGCTCATACCTTCGTGGACTCGGCTGGTCCATCCCTCGCCAATGTTTTCGCCTTCCTTGGACACGCCGGTTATGTCCAATAAGTGGCGGATCGCTGCCTCTTTGGCGGGATCCAATTTTACGGGCGGGGTTGCAGGAGCCGTGGCGTCGGGATTGGCGGCAGTTTGTCCCGGCTGAGTCGGCGCAGGCTTTTGTTGCGCAGCGCCTGGAGGCGTCTGTGCCAATAAAGGGCTAGCCGTTAACAGCGCGGCAGCAATCAGGGCGATTCCTAGTTTCATCTGATTCTCCTATTCGTAGGTCCGGGCTCAAGCCCTGACGGGTCGGTCTTTTGAATGCTATCGAACACCGGGCATAGATGCAATTTGTCCCGCCGTTTGGTGGTGGGTTAGTTTCCGATTATCCGGCTAATCAAGC
>JBAVQA010000382.1:0-5585 GCA_049693595.1 Candidatus Acidiferrales bacterium
ACTAATCAAAACAATGCCAGGGTTTCGACCGGCATCGTTGTCAAGTTCTAGCGGCGGGCGTGGATGAGGCTCGTTCAGAACCTATAACGTTTGGTATTTCAGCAACTTGTAAGAATTGTTGCGGAAATGCATCGCTTTTGGCCTGGCGTGCGTCTAAAGCATTGTAAATATTCGACTGGCGGTCATTTTATTAAGGCCGTGCTGGGGGAGGCATTTATGGAAAAAGAGTCAATAGAAACTATAGGCGTTCGATATACCGGTTGGGCGGCGTTGCATCGCGACCCGCTGGAAGATCGCGTGGAGTTTACCTGCCCGCAATGCGGTGAGAAGGGAACGAAAGCAGCGAGGCGGCCGCGAGCCGCTTATCACTTCACCGACGGATTCGTCCAGGATCTGCAGGGAGAGGCGACTACGTGCAGGAGCTGCAAACATTCACTGCGCGTGGTGCCTGTCGTCATGCTGCACGATCAGGACGAGAAGCGGCGGTTTCAGGCGGTCTTCGCAGTCGAACCGTTCTCGAACAACTAAGATTTATAAATCGGCGGCTACTTGCGCCGGAAAGAAAAACGGGGAAGGAGTCTTGGGCTCCTTCCCCGTTTTTTATTTGAATGAGCCTACATGCGGCGCATGGGCTTGGTGTACGAATCGGACTCCACTTCCAGATGATGCGCTTCGAGGTCTTTGCGGATGTGATTGAAGGCTTCGTCCACGTTGTCGGCAAATTGTAGCAGCTTGAATTCGCGTTCGTTAATGGTGCCGGTACGGACCATGTGCCGCCAGTTGATTACCTTGTCCCAATATTTCCTTCCGTAGATCAGAATTAAGTGGTGCTGGGAGAGTTTATGGGTTTGCATCAGCGTGAGCATTTCCCAAAGTTCATCCATGGTGCCGAATCCGCCGGGAAAAATAATCAAAGCCTTGGCCATTTGCGCGAACCATAATTTGCGCATGAAAAAATAGTGAAAGAGGAAATTCAGATTGGGCGTGATGTAGGGGTTGGATGCCTGCTCGTGCGGAAGCTGGATGCTGAGGCCGATGGAAGGACCGCCGGCTTCGGCTGCGCCGCGATTGGCTGCTTCCATGATTCCCGGGCCGCCCCCGGAACAGACGACGAAGCGACGCGGGCTGTCACCCAGCGTCATGGACCACATGGTAAGCCGGTGAGCGAGCTCGCGCGCATCTTCGTAATAGCGCGACATGGAAACCAGGGAGCGCGCGGCGCTGACTTTCTGGCGCCATTCCAGCGTGCGGCGCCCTCGGGCATTGCGTCGCACTTCTTTCAGGTGGGTGAGCGCGCGATCTCGCGATTGAATACGAGCGGAGCCGAACATCACGATCGTGTCGCTTACGTTCGCGCGGCGCAGGCGATTCAGGGGGTCGAGGTATTCAGCCATAATGCGAAGCGGCCGAGCCACCAGGCTTTCCATGAATTTGGGGTCTTCGTAGGCTAGCTTCTCGTGGGGGCGGCGACTGCGACGACTCATGTTCTCTCCCTGGTACAAGCACGAACAATCATTTTAGGAGAACGTTGCGGCGAAAAGCCAGTCGTCGTGGGACGCGCTATTACACTCCAAGCAACGCACCCGAGTTTCCACGAATCAGATAGACTGAATTTCGAGGGAGCGTAGAAGAAACGTGGCGACAACAGGGCTTTATCGTTTGGCGGCGGCCGTTTCTTTGGCGCTGGCAATGCTGGGGGCGTGCGGCCCGGCATGGTGCCAGGCTCCCCCTGGTCCGCTAAAGCAGAAGCCGGGAGCTCCGCCGGAGGATCTGCCTACGGCTGAGCAGCGCAAGAACGCTATCCGCGTGCGCGTGAACGAAGTGATCACGCCGGTGACGGTGACGAGCCATTCGGGCGAAATGATCCTCGATCTTACCAAAGATAATTTCCGCGTTTACGACAACGGCGTGCAGCAGAAAATCGAGCACTTCGATTTGGGCGGAGATCCGCTTTCCGTGGTGCTCGCAGTTGAAACAAGTTCGCACATCGAACCGATGCTTCCCGCGGTGCGGCAGACCGGGATCATCTTCACGGAGACGGTGATGGGGCAGACGGCTGAGGCCGCTGTGCTCAGCTTCGACAGCACCGTAGAGCTGCTTGAGAAATTCACTACGGATGTGGACGGCGTGCAAAATACGATCAACCACTTGCGTATCGGCGTCAATCAATCGCGGCTCTACGATGCGATGTCACGAGGCATTTCCTTGCTGGAACAACGGCCAGGAGTGCGCCGGAGAATTCTGGTGGTTGTGGGTGAAGCGGAAGATGAGGGAAGCGAATCTACGCTCGGCGAAGTGTTGCGGCAGGCGCAACTGGCGAACGTGACGATTTACACGATTGGATTGAGGACGGCGATGGCTGATTTGCGCGCGAAGCGAAATCCGTATCAAGGACCGCAGCTGGGTCCGACGGGAACCTATCCAGTTCCAGTGGGCCCAGGGAGAGCGCAGACACCAGACAACGAAGCAGCCGCGCAGGGCCAGGGGAACATAGATCTGCTGGCGCTTGCGGTTTGGCTGGTGAAAACGGGAAAGAATGCGATCGGCCCAAATTCGCTCGCTATAGCGAGTAAAGCGACCGGCGGGCTGCACGTGAACACCGCGAAAGATAATTCGATTCAAAAGGCGATGGACGAAATTGGCGGCGAGCTTCACGCGCAGTACACGCTGGGATACCGGCCGCCGGGCGACGAGCCTACGGGGTACCACGAGATCAAAGTGGAAGTTGATCGGCCTGGCGTCAGCGTACGAACACGGCCGGGCTATTACGTTGCTCCGCCGAGCTAGCCCGTCAGTCAGCAAAAGAACCGGCGAGACGCCCTTCGGCTACACTCAGGGCAAGCCGGCGCTACTATAACCGGAGTTTATTTTTTCTCGGGCTCGGGGGCGGCGGCTTCTTCTTCCTCGAGAATGGAAGCGGCGGCGGCGATGCGGTCGCCTTCTTCGAGACGCAGTAAGCGGACGCCCTGTGTGGAGCGGCCGGCTTCGCGGATTTCGCCGGAGTGGACCCGAATCACCTTTCCCTGCCCCGTGATGATCATGACGTCGGAATCTTCGCGGACCTGGAGCGCAGCGACGACGGAGCCGTTGCGATCGGTGGATTTTAGATTGATGACGCCTTTGCCGCCGCGTGAGGTGACGCGGTACTCGGCGAGCGGAGTGCGTTTGCCGTAGCCTTTTTCGGAGACGGTGAGCATCAGCGAGGTGAGCGATTCGCGGATCTGGTCGCTTTCGAGCTCGTCGAGATTCTGCGTGTCCTTTTTGTATTCCTTCTGGATGATGACGAAGTCGGGTTGCGCCGCGTCCATGCTGACGACGAAATCGCCTTTGCCCAGGTCCATGCCGTTCACGCCGCCGGCCGCGCGACCCATGGAACGGACTTCGGTTTCGCGGAAGAGAATGGCCTGGCCGTGGTGGCTGGCTAGGAAAATCATCTGCTTGCCGTCGGTGAGCTTGGCGCCGATCAGTTCGTCACCGGCGTCGAGGTTGATGGCGATAATGCCGGAGGGACGCGGGTTCGAAAATTCCGCGATAGCAGTTTTCTTCACCGTTCCGTTGCGCGTGGCCAGGAAAACATAGCGGTCAGCCTCTTCCAGGTTTCGCGCTGGAACCACGGCGGTAAGTTTTTCATTTTCCTGCAGACGCACGAGAGTGCCGATTGCCTTTCCGCGCGTGGCGGCGGCAGCTTCGGGAATTTCATAAACCTTCAGCCAATAAATGCGCCCTTTGGACGTGAACAGGAGAATATAACTGTGCGCCGAGGCGACGAAGAAGTGCTCGACGAAGTCGTCTTCGCGCGTCTTCGCGCCAATGCGGCCTTTGCCCCCGCGCGACTGATGGCGATAAACGTCAACCGAAGTGCGTTTGATGTAGCCCGCGTGGCTGACGGTAATGGCCATTTCTTCGTCTTTGATCAGATCTTCAAGCTTGATTTCCTCGACGCGGTCAACGATTTGGGTGCGGCGCTCGTCGCCATAGGATTTCATGACTTCGCGAAGCTCGGCGACGATCACGGCTTTCAGTTTTTTCTCGCTGGCAAGAATTTCGCGCAGTTCCGCGATGTGTTCGCGGATTTGCTTTAGCTCGCTGAGAATGTCGTCAATGGAAAGGCGCGTGAGGCGGTGCAATTGCAATTCGAGGATGGCGTCAATTTGCGGGAAGCTCAGGCCGACAACTTCGGTGGCCAGACCGTACTTTTTATTGCTGAGTTTTACGCCGGCGAGGCTCTTGGCCTTTCCGTCTTCCGAGATGGAGATGGATTTGTTGGCGAAAAAATTGTACAGGTTTTCGCGGGCGTTCGCGCGGCTTGAAGAACCGCGGATGACGCGGATCACTTCGTCCAAGTAATCGAGCGCGATCTGGTAGCCGAGCAAAATGTGCTCGCGTTCTTCGGCTTTGCGCAGTTCGTATTGCGTGCGGCGGCGCACGACGTCGACGCGGTGCGCGATGAAAAGCTGTAGCAATTCGACCAAGCCGAGCTCGCGCGGCTGCCCGCCGACGATGGCGAGGAGAATCATGCCGAAGGATTCCTGCATCTGCGTCTGCTTGAAAAGGTGGGCGAGGATTATTTGCGGTTCTTCGTCGCGCTTGATTTCGATCACGATGCGCATGCCGTCGCGGTCGCTCTCGTCGCGAATGTCGGCGATGCCTTCGAGCTTTTTATTCTGAATCAGCTCGGCAATGTGTCCGATCAGGCGAGCTTTGTTCACCTGATAAGGAAGCTCGGTGATAACGATATCCTGACGGTCCTTGCCGCGCTGCTCGATGGCAACCTTTGCGCGGACCTGGAAAGAGCCGCGGCCGGTTTTGTAAGCCTGCTCGATCCCTTCACGGCCGTAAATGTAGCCGCCGGTTGGAAAATCGGGACCGGGGATCAGCTTCATCACTTTTTTCAGGTTGGTTTCGGGCTCTTCGATCAGCAGGATGGCGGCTTCGATCGTTTCTTTCAGGTTGTGCGGCGGGATGTTTGTCGCCATGCCGACGGCGATGCCGGTGGAACCGTTGACCAGCAGGTTTGGAATTCTCGTCGGGAGTACGACCGGCTCGTGCTCGCTTTCGTCGAAGTTTGGAACGAAATCGACCGTTTCCTTTTCGATGTCCGCGAGCATTTCTTCGGCAACTTTTGAGAGGCGCGCTTCGGTGTACCGCATTGCGGCCGGAGGATCGCCGTCGACGGAGCCGAAGTTTCCCTGGCCGTCCACGAGGGGGTAGCGCATGTTGAAATCCTGCGCCAGGCGGACGAGCGCGTCATACACCGGCGAGTCGCCGTGCGGATGGAATTTGCCCAGGACTTCGCCGACGATTTTGGCGCACTTGCGGTAAGCCTTCGTGGAGGTGAGGCCAAGCTCGTACATGCCGAAAAGAATGCGGCGGTGAACGGGCTTTAGGCCGTCGCGCACGTCGGGCAGCGCGCGGCCGATGATTACGCTCATGGCGTAATCGAGGTACGACTTCTTCATCTCCGTTTCGATATCGACCGGAGTTAGGATTTGTTGTGATTGCTCGTCAGCCATTCAATTTGCTCCAAATCAAGGGATCGAAAAGTGCGATTTTGTATCGATTAGAAAGCGCCCGCTCCTTTGTTT
>JBAVQA010000383.1:0-6387 GCA_049693595.1 Candidatus Acidiferrales bacterium
GCCTTGATATAAATTTCGGCGGCCAAGTCTTTTCCGATGCGATTCAACCGGATCAGCGGCGTGTTGCACATCGCCTCGAGAATGTTGTTGCACTTCATGTGCGCCCTGTCTCCTCGCAGGAAATGAATCCCAAGCTTAGTGGCTTCCCGAATCTCTGTCCAGACCCATCGCGCCAAGCTGGTTCTTAATTTCGCGAGTCGTCCAAGATCGGCGCGGCTCCGTTTTTTCGTGAATTCCGAAGGAATTCACCCTGAGCGCCTTTGCGAGGGGTAGCGCCAGCGTCCCGCGGGCTCCTTTGACTTTCTTGCCCGCTCGTCAGGGCACGGCTTTAACCCTTGAGGCAAGACAGTGTCGCTTTTCAGGGGGTCGGAGCTTCAGCTCCGACATTAACGCTCCGAAACAAAGGGGCTTTAGCCCCTGAGGTAAGGCCTCGACCAAGACTCACTCGTTCGTCTTGACATTTGCTGTTCCCAAGGATATATGAGCCCGCAGAGTGCCTGTGGTCCGGGCATCGCACCCGAAGGAGCCCGTGATGAACTGGACCCAGGTATACGACCCCCTTGGCCACTGGTGGCTCTCCACCCTGGTCGCGGCGTTGCCGATCGTCGTTCTGTTCACCCTGCTGGCAGGCCTGCGCGTGAAGCCCCACTGGTGCGCGATCGCCGGCGCCGCGACCGCGATGTTCGTCGGGATTCTTGTCTTCCACATGCCGCTGATTCTTGCCGCATCCGCTTTCGGCTACGGCGTGGCCTATGGCGTCCTGAAAATCGCGTGGATCGTTCTCGCCGCCGTGTACCTCTACGACATCTCCGTCGAAACCGGCCAGTTTGAAATCATGAAGGAATCGATTGCCGGAATCACCCCCGACCGCCGCCTGCAAGTGCTTCTCGTAGCGTTTTGTTTTGGCGCCTTCATCGAAGGAGCCGCGGGCTTCGGAGCGCCCGTCGCGATTGCCGGCGCGTTCATGATCGGCCTCGGCTTCCGCCCGTTCCACGCTGCCGCGCTCAACCTGATCGCCAACACCGCGCCGGTTGCATGGGGCGCGATCGGAACTCCTGTCCACGCACTGGCCGCCGTTTCCGGCCTGCCTGAATCTGACCTTAGCGCCATGATCGGCCGCATCCTCCCGTTCACCGCGGTTATCGTTCCGCTGTGGCTCGTGCGAACGATGGTGAATTGGCAGGAAACGTTCGAAGTCCTCCCCGCCATCATCGTCGTCGGCGTTTCGTTCTCCGTCACGCAATACCTCTGGTCGAATCATGTGGACAGCAACCTTGTCGACATCGCGAGCGCTATCGTCTCCATCATCGTGACCATTGTGTTCCTGCGCTTCTGGAAGCCGAAAAAGATCTGGCGCTTCGATTATGACAAGCCCGAAGGCGCTTCTGCCCTTCCCCCACCTTCCTCCGAGGTCGCCGACGACATGGGCGGCAAATGGCCCGCCAAGGAATACGACGGCTACGTCGCGCCGAAAAAATATCCCGCTAGCGTCGTGCTGAAAGCCTGGATGCCGTTCGCAATCCTCTCAGTATTCGTTCTGCTCTGGGGTCTTCCAAAAGTCAAACTCGCCATGAACCAGGCGACCACTCCCGCGTTCCACGTCGTGCAGGCCGATGGAAAAGTCCGCCCCGGCGCCCCTGGATGGAATTGGCCGTATCTGCACAACGCCATTTCGCGCTCCGCTCCCGTGGTCGCCAAACCCACGCCCGAAAGCGCTCGCTACGACTTCAACTGGCTTTCCGCCACGGGCAGTGGCTGCTTTCTCGCCGCGCTCGTTTCCGGTCTGCTTCTCGGCATGAGCCCCATCGCCCTCATGAAAACATTCTGGCGCACGCTCGTGCGCATGCGCCTGGCCATGGTGGCCATCTCGTTCATGCTGGGCTTGGGATTCGTCACGCGATATTCCGGCCTCGACGCGGTCCTCGGCCTCGCCTTCACGCGCACCGGCTGGCTCTATCCGTTCTTCGGAACATTCCTCGGTTGGCTCGGCGTCGCGCTCACCGGAAGCGACACATCTTCAAACGCGCTCTTCGGCAGTCTCCAGCGCATCACCGCGCAGCAGCTCGGCATCGATCCCATCCTCATGTGCGCGGCAAATAGCGCCGGCGGCGTCATGGGCAAAATGGTTGACGCCCAGTCCATCACCATCGCCACCTCCGCCACCGAACAAGTCGGCAACGAAGGCGTCATTTTCCGTTTCGTCTTCTGGCACTCAATCGCCCTCGGTGCCATCGTCGGCGTCATCGTCATGCTCTACGCCTACGTCTTCCCGCACCTCGTCCCGCACGGCCTGACTTTCGTGAAGTAACCAGGTCTCGCGGCAATCGGCCCCGCGAACGCCGTCCTTTACGCGGCTAGGCCAGTGTCCGCGTGCTATGCTTTTCCGTGCTCCCAGTCGCGCAAGAATCGGAATACATCTTCTACGACGGCCACTGCGGCCTGTGCCATCGCGCCGTGAAGTTCGTCCTTAAGCACGACCGCTCTGGAACCGCTTTCAGATTTGCTCCGCTGCAAGGTGAGACGATTCAGTCGCACATCTCTGCCGAGCGTCGCGCCACCCTCCCGGACACTTTCGTCGTGCTCACCCAAGAAGGCGCCTTGCTCATGCGCTCGAATGCTTCGCTTCACGTCCTCGAACGCCTGGGCGGCGGCTGGAAAGTCCTCGGGAAAATATTGAGTGCAATTCCTCGCGGTTTGCGCGACCTTGTGTATGATTTCGTGGCTCGCATCCGCTATCGTCTGTTCGGCCGCCGCGACGATCTGTGTCCGGTCGTCCCGCAGAATTTGCGAGCGCGCTTTGATCCGTAGTAAAAACGAATGCTGATGAGTCCACTAAATCCTGGGGGAACAATGCAGCAGAGACAGAATATTTCGTCCGGCTCGCCGTGGGAACCGTTGGTCGGCTATTCTCGCGCCGTGAAATTTGGCCCCTATGTCCACGTTTCCGGAACCACCGCCTTCAACGACCAAGGAGACATCGTCGGCCCGGGCGATCCCTACGCGCAAGCGATCCAAGCCATGCGCAACATTGAAGCCGCCCTCACCAAAGCTGGAGCGAAGCTCACCGATGTCGTGCGCACGCGTCTTTTCCTCACGCACATTACCGACTGGAAGGAAATTGGCCGCGCCCACGGCGAAATATTTGGTAAAGTCCGTCCCGCGTGTACCATCGTGGAAGTGAATCACCTGGTTGCGCCCGAAATGCTCGTCGAAATCGAAGCCGACGCAGTAGTTGGAAAGGAATGACCGGGAGCGGAAGATCTTTGTGGGTCGTGGTTTTTTAGCCTTCGGGAATTTTGTAACACAACATTAACAATTCGCACCCCTCTGTTCGCATAGGATGGCACGCTATGGAAAACGAAAACTTGCAGATTGTAGTCTCTCCCGGAAATCGCGACGGCCAAAAGATCATGCGCATGAAAGGTCCGCTGAATCTTCACACTGTCTTTGGCTTCCAAGCAGCCGTGCGTGCCGAACATTCGCCGGGAGTTATTCTCGATTTCACTGGCGTTCCTTTCATCGATTCCGCCGGTCTGGGAGCTCTGGTAGGCGCTTATGTTGCCGCGCAAAAGGTGCAGCGAAAACTGGTGGTCGCGGGACTGGGCACGCAAGTGAAAGCGCTGATCGAAATGACCAAGGTCTCCCAGCTCATCAAAGCCTACGACACCGTGGCAGAAGCGGAAGAGTCGATCTAGGGATCCCCAAATTAATATCTGGAACTGATTCTGCGAGTCCGTACGCCGAAAAAAAGACCTACGCCGCCGCAAGCTTTTCCGCGGCCAGCTTCGGTTCAACCCACTTTAGAACCCCGCGCACGATAAATACGTTCAAAAATATGGAGAATAGCGATGCGGCCAGCGTCGCCGTAAACACCTCTTCGCCCACCAACCCTGACTTCCGCGCCACTTCCACCAGAATGAACGAAAGCTCGCCGATCTGCGTCAGCCCCGCCGCCACTGCAATCGAAGTCCAAATCGAATACCGGAACAGCTTCATCACCCCGGTCCAGATCGCAAATTTCCCGAACACGATCAGAAAAAGCATCACACCCAATAGTTGAAGGTGATGAATGATTACCTGCGGAACCACCAGCGTCCCCAGCGACACAAAAAATAGCGCCACAAAAGCATCCCGCAACGGAATCAAGACGGTATGCGCCTCATGCAGATCCTTGGCGCCGCTAATCGAAAGTCCCGCCAGAAACGCTCCCAACGCAACCGAAAACCCCAAAGCCTGCGCGATCCCCGCGGAAACCAGGCAAATCGCAATTGCGATAAGCAGGAAAATTTCTTGATCTTTCGTGCGCGCCGCAGCCCGAAGAACCCTCGGAACCACGGTCATTGCCAGAAACACCAGCGGAACCAGCAGTAAAACAGCCTTCCCCAGCGTCCACGCCGCCCGTGCAAATCGGCCTTCCCCCGGCCCGCTGAAAATCGGAATAATAATCGTCATGAAAACCACGGCGACATCTTCCACCAGCGTGATACCGATCATCACGCGCCCATAGGTCGTGCCCATCGCGTGCCGGTCAGCCAGCAATCGCGCCAGCACCATCGTGCTGGCCACCGATATCGTGGACCCAATCACGAAGCCCTGAATCATGCTCCATCCAAAAAGCCTCGCAGTCCCCAGCGCCAGCCCAATCGAAAGCATAATGCCCAGCGTCCCGCCGCCCAGTGCTATCCATTTCACGCGCATCAGATCCGGAACCGAAAATTCCACCCCAATCGAAAACATCAGAAGCACCACGCCCACCTCGGCGAATACTTCAAATGTGTGCAGCTCCGAAAGGTGAGGTCCAGGCGTGAACGGACTGATCACAATCCCGCCCACCACGAAGCCGAGAATCAAAGGCAGCTTCAGCCGCCACGCAAGCAAACCTCCGGCCACCGCCGCCAGGAAGATGTACGTCAGGTCCCGAAACAGAATGGGGTTCGCTTCCACCGCGACATACTACCTCAAGACAGCAAAGCATTTCACCGAAGGAAAGATATTTTCAGCGCTTGTCACACGCTTTGCAGCATTGAACAAATTGAGAACAGGCTACGAACTGCGCCCACAGCAGCGCGCGCGTGTATGCGATAGAATGGCAAAGCAATGGAACGATTCTACCGCGCAACGATGAGGATCACCGGCGGCACCCTCTTCGGCCGCCTCGCATTCACCTTCCTCTTGTTGTGTTCCATCGCCTTTGGCGCCGCGATAGGCCTGCTGTTTGTTTACACCAGTGACCTTCCCGAAATTCACGCCCTGGAAGATTATCGCCCCAACGTAGTCACCGAGCTTTACGCCGACGACGGCCAATCCATCGGCACCTTCGCGCTCCAGCGCCGCATCCTGCTCTCCTACGCGCAAATTCCCAAAGTCCTGAAAGACGCGATTCTCACCACCGAAGACCAGCATTTCGAAGAACACTGGGGCGTGGACATCCCGCGCGTCCTCGAAGCCGCCTACCGCGATATCACCAGCCGCCGCATGGCCGAAGGCGCCAGCACTCTCACCATGCAGCTCGGCGGAGGACTTTTTCTCAATCGCTCCGACCGCAGCCTGGGCCGCAAGATTCAGGAAACGCTCTTGGCCCTGCAGATCGAGCGCCACTACACCAAAGATCAGATCTTCACCATGTACTGCAACCAGATTTATCTCGGCTCCGGCAACTACGGCTTCGAAGCCGCCTCCGAATATTATTTCAGCAGGCCCGTCGGCCAGCTAACGCTCCCGCAAGCCGCCACGCTCGCCGCCATCATTCGCGGACCCATCTACGCTCCCGTAAACCATCCTGACCGCGCCCTCGCTCGCCGCAATCTCGTTCTTTCTCTCATGGAACGCGACCATAAAATCACCGCCGCGCAAGGTGCCGCCGCTAGAAAAGAGCCGCTCGGTCTTCACATTTCTTCCGGCCGCAACGATCTCGCTCCTTACTTTATCGAAGACGTCCGCGAATATCTCGAACACACCTACGGCACCGCCGCCGTTCACGAACAAGGCTTGCGCGTTTACACCTCATTGAACGCCAATATGCAGAAAGCCGCCGATCAAGCCGTTCGCGACGGCTTGCATGCCTACGACCGCCGCCACGGCTGGCGCGGCAACCTCCCCAATATTTTGCGGAACAATCTCGGCTCGCTCGATAAATATCAAAACGAAGACTGGCGCAACTCGCTCCAAAAAGGCGATTACGTCACCGGCTTGGTTACCGTAGTCCAACCGACTTTCGCCACCATTAAGATCGGCCAGTATCGCGCCATGCTCACCCCCGCCGATTTTTCCTGGACCGGCCGCAAATCGCCCGCGCAACTGCGCAAAGTCGGAGATCTGGTCAACGTGTCGATCAAGGAAGTTTCCGGAAACACAGTCCGCGTCCAACTCGAACAGCAACCGGCAGCG
>JBAVQA010000384.1:0-16703 GCA_049693595.1 Candidatus Acidiferrales bacterium
CCGATAGCTTCGTAATACATGCCGCCGAGATTGACGCGGGCGGGAGTGGTGAGGCTGAATTCGATGATCCGGGGCATCCAGACTTCGGGCTGGCGACCGAGCAGTTGCACGCCGAACTTGGGCGGAACAACACCGATAATTGTGTAGTCCTTGGAATCGAGCGCGAGATGCTGGCCGACCGCGTTTTGCGCTCCGCCAAAAAGTCGGGTAGCCAATTCATATCCGATCAGCACTACCTGATTACCGCCGGGCTGATCTTCTTCAGGTGTGAAAGTCCGTCCGGCCGCCAACCTCGCTCCGAGAACGTCGAAGAAGTTTCCGGTGACGCGCTCGGCGTCGATCTGCTCTGCGCCGTCAGGCACAGCGAGATTCACGGCGTCGAACTGATATGCGGTTACTCCGGAGAAGGAACGATTCGTTGCGGACAGAGCGGTGAAATATGGAAGCGAAACGCAGCAACTTCCGTCACGGTGGGTGCTGATGCGCACCAGTTGGCCGGGATCCTTGTAAGGAAGCGATCGGAGCAATACGGAATTGGCTACGGTGAAGATTGCCGTATTCGCGCCGATTCCGAGTGCAAGCGTGGCAATTGCGAGGGCGGCGAATCCCGGCGCTTTTGCCAGCATCCGCAGGCTGTAACGCAAGTCTCGAAAAAGCGTCTCCATGCAGCCTCCGGCTTTTCAACTCAGGTGTAGAGGGAACCAATCGCTGGCGCACAAAAGCAGTGGATGTCGCTTACAGCGTCGTGTAAACGAGGGTGGTGAAAAAGTCGCCCTTGACCGCTCCTTTTCCCCAGGCGCTATCGAGATCGGCGGTGGGCTTTGCAGCGACGGCTTCCTCCTTGGATTTTCCTGCTGCTTTCAAAGCCTGCACGCGATCGCGAACAGTTACGAGCATGTCATGGCTCTTTGCGAGAGCAGCTTTATCGCCTACGGGACCATGGCCGGGGACGATCTTCGTGTCCGCATCCGCAAGACCCTGCCCGCGAGCGGCGCCCGCAATCATGCCATCGATGTTGCCGCCGGTGCTGGGATCGATAAAGGGATAGGTTCCGTTGAACCAGACATCGCCCATGTGCAGGACGTTCGCGTTCTCATAACGGATGGAAATATCGGAGTCCGTGTGCGCCGGCGGGAAATAGGCAAGCGTCAACTGTTCACCGTTGAAATACAGCTTGGTTCCTTCCATGAAGGTCTGCTGCGGCCACGCTGCCGGAGGAGATGCATCGAAATGCAAGCCGAACGCGGCGATGTCCTGCGGCGTCGAAAGGCGTTTTCGAGTATTTTCGTGGGCAACGATCACCGCGCCGGCTTGGTGCATCGCTTCGTTTCCATCCGTGTGGTCGAAATGCCAATGGGTGTTAATGAGTACTTTCAGCGGAGCTCCGCCAAAACCGTCCATAGCCTGCTGAATTTTTGGCGCGGCGGGGGCGACGCCGGAATCCACCAGTACCTTTCCATCCGCACCGCTAAGGACCACCATGTTTCCACCGGGACCGGAAAGCAGATAGATATTGTCGCGGAGTTTTGTTGTCACCAGAGGGATCGAGGCCCACTGCGCCTTCATCTGCGCAAGGCGATCCGCGGACGAGGTTATTTGCTGCAGCTTGCCAGAACCAGCTTTCGGTTTTGAAAGAAGGCTGCCGGGCAGCAGTCCAGCGAGGACGCCGGCACCCGCCAGTGTACCTCCGGCTCGCAAGATTTCGCGCCGAGTCGTCTGCTTGGGGAAAGAGTTTGTTATCACGTATGCCTCACTTTCGAACTTCAGAATTAGGACGCCACATTCTAGCACAGCGTCCGGAGGCCACGTGTCCCAGCTCAGAAGGCCAGCCTGCCCCAAAGTACCATTGGAGACGGGCGGCGGCCTCGCGAAAATAAGTTTGCTGTCTGATTTCGTGTGAATCCGGGCTTGCGCAATTTTGACAGCCTCCCGGACTTGGGGCACAGGATGAAGGCTCGAATTTTAACTTTTCAATCGCTGACGGCCGACCTGCCGGCGCCAGCATCGAAGACGCAATCCGCGCGTCAAGTATCAGCTCAACCGGAAGTGCTACCAGTGGCCGCGCCGTCACCACGGCCCTCGGCACCGGGAGAAGCGCAGCCTTAGCAAAAGCTCGCCGGTTAATACCTCCATCCCACCAACTCTTCACGCGAAGAATAATCGGCGAAGCTCATAAAAACTGTTCACGAGTTGCTGAACCGCGAACTCTCCATCCTAACGAGCCGCGGTGAACAGCTTATTTCGGTACGAGGGCGACGCGGGCGATCCAAATCGTGCCAGCAAGCTGATCGTCGAATTTATGGCTGGCGGGGCGGGCAATCTTTACGATTAACAGGCGGGTATCGGCACCGGTTTTGAATTCCAATTGGTGCGCGGACCAGTCCGAGGTGCCGGTTACATTTTCGGTGGAGACGAAGAGTTTCGAAGGATCGTACGCGTCGAGCACCTCGAATCTTGGGCCGCTGTCGGTGGTAATTCCCTGCGCGCGCATGTGGCCGGAAAACTTGTAAGCGGTGTTGGGGGCGACCGGTACGTACTGAAGGACGTGGCCGTACTCCAGGTTTTGCTTTCCGTCGAAATCGATGCGCAGCGATTTGCTGCCAGTAACGCCGACGGAAGGGTCCTCGCTTACAGCGGCTCCTTGGATTGGAATCACGCGCCAGTCCAGTCCACCGTTCAGCGGCGCGAATGCGAAGTCGCCATTGGTGATTAGATTCGGACTGGATTCGCGGGCGCAGACCTCTTGTGGGAAACGGGAGCATAGAACGGCCCAGGCCGTAGTAAGGCGCTCCACATCGCGACGCTGAACGAGCGCGTCGAGATAAGGGAATGACCGAGCAAGGTCGAACGGTAACTTCAATTCCAACAACGCAGCCCACGTTCGATCAGCGGCTTCCATTCGACCCGTTTCGATTTGGAAATTTAGATAGTCGATTATCACGGGCGCGTGCGGCGGCAACATCTGATCCAAGATTTCCTGATTGTCGTTCGTAGCGTTGACGGCGAGGACGAATACTTGGCGCTCCTTGGTGCCATCTTCCAGCAGAACCTTTTGCAACGCGGCGAGCGCTTCTGAAGTTCGTCTCGTGCGGACGTAAAAATTGGCCGCTTTCCAATTGATTTGCGGCGAATTCGGGAAAAGAGTGCGAGCGCGGGTGAAGGCGCGCAGAGCGTCATTGTTGCGCCCCGCCCACTCGTACGCAGCGCCGAGATCCGCCCAGTAATCCGCGTTGTAGGGGCTTAGCTGCACGGCTTTTTCGTTAAGGCGCACGACGTCCGCGGGATTGGCGGTTGAATACAAGTGAGTGAGGGTGGCAAGAGCGTCGTAATATTCCGGATTTCCCGGGTCCCATTTGATCGCGGTTTGAATATCCTGAGGCGAGTGTTTTCGAAAATACCACGCTCCGACTGCCCGCCGGGTAACGAGGTACATGCAATAAAGCAGGCCGCAGACGAGAAAGGTCCGCAGCAACAAACTAAGGCTGCGGTTATTGCTCAATTTTCCGTCCGAAGAGAAGCTTGGAGAATTCCACGTTCCTGGTCACTCGAGTTTGTGAAGATGGAAAAGCGGGCTGATTGTATCGAAAGCGCCGGCAAGTGACGCAGAAAATCTCTATGGAGGAAGATTCTCGCGTGGCGAAGAGAGATGGAACACTTCGCTCGGACGAAAAAAAGCCCCACCATCTGTCTGAGCAGAAGGTGGGGCTTTTCGCAAACAGTCGTTGGATTACGATAGTTAGATTACGACGATCAGCGCGAGCCGGAGACCGGGATGCACCGGATCGATCAAGTAATATTGGCCGTCGATAAAATCGACGTAAACGTCGTCGCTGTAGCCCCAGCCGACCGGCCACGCCTCGCCGAATCCGAACCAATACCCGCCATATTGGAAGCGCGACTGGCCTCCGACAATTACCGGATGGCCTACGTGGAAGGTATGTTCACGCCCGAAGTGCGAGTGGAATTGGGCGTCCGGGATGCGGCCGTTCTCGATGGGGCCGTGCTTCACGGTGGACTTTGTCTCTGTGCGAGTATCGGATTGCTTCACAGTTTTTGTTTCCCGGGTGTCCTTGGCTTTGGGAGCATTTGCTTCCTTGACAGGCTTCTCTTCTTTAGCGGCCGGTTTTGTCCGCGTGGGTTTTGCCGCGTCTTCGGAAGGCTTGGTAGCCTGATCATGGGGCTTGGAATTCTCTGCGGGCTTAGAATTCTCGGCCGGCTTCGCATCCTGCGGGTGTTCTTCCTGATACGCATGAGCGGGGACAGCGGCGCCGAATAGTAAGAGCAGAGCTGCTGTGCCGAAAAAAGCGCTGTTGGTTCCAAATCGTTTCATGACATGCCCTCCGTAAGAGTGTTTGACAGCTCACCTACCTCAACCGAATAAGGTCGTGACTGCCTCCATGTACCAACCGTAAATGTAGATGTAGAACGCACGGGGCGAGTTACAGGGATTAGCGGCCCGATTACCGAAAACTCACAAACATAGGGACGGCCAACCCAACCGCTTTTATTTTGCCGCGGCGGAAGCGGTGGAAAGTTTTGCCGCGGCGGAGGACACGAGAGTTGCTTCGTCCTGAAGAACGGCGGCGGCGCGGGCCATGGCTTCCTCCGCTTGTTTCCATTTCTTCTGTTCGATGGCTTCGCGCACGGCCGGGATTGCTTTCGATTCGTAGCCGGTGTAAACGCCCGGTGCGTAGATCTGGTGCTTGTACCAGAAGCGTCCCGGCAAACCTTCGGGAGAAGTCAACTTGCGCTCGCTTTGGATCAGCAAGCCGTTGACGTCGGCGATGGACCCGGAAGTGAGCGCCGAACCGCTATTGGCATTGGCGGCGGCGAGAGCTTTCTGGTATTCGCCGGCACTTCGCGTGAGAGCGTCGGCGCTGTTCTGAAGCGGGGCGAAATTCAAATAAGGGGGCACGTCTTCCCTTTTGGGCGGAAAGTACGCTTTTTTCGGATCGGCGCCGGCGGTGAAAACGCCTTCTTCGATTTCGAGATTGCGTTCTTCGATGTCGTCTCGCATTTTGGCGGAAAACCTTTGGAGGCCCTTGACATAGGTTTGCACGGTGTCGGCAAAATTGGAGAAATCAAAGGGGAGCAAATCAGCGTCGGCGAGCCGCAGGATCATCGAACCGTTAAATTGAGAGAGAGTGCGGCCGTAGACAAAGTCCGTGTCGCTATAGTGCGTATACCAGTAAAAATCGTCATAAATCGAGTGGTAGATGCCGCCCCCGTCTTCGCCGCCAAAACTGGCATCGATCACGGCAATACCAAGAAAATTCTGGAAGCCGGCATGGTCGGAACCGCCGCCTGAAATGCCGATGCGAATATCCTTGCGCTGGCGCAGCTCCTGGCGCTCTTCGTCGGAGCTCGCAGACTTGATACTGTCGAGCTGCCAGCGCTTCCAGACTGTGAGCTTGGTCTCTGGATCCTGCACGTCGTGAGCGACATCATTCACCAGCTTTTCCAACGTGTGCGAACCTTCGGCCCCCAAAACGCCACGGCCGTTGGAATCTGAATTGATATAGGCGACGGCGTTTTTGCGCAATTCGTCTGCGTGCGTTTCGGCCCATTCCACCGAACCGAGCAAGCCAGGTTCTTCACCGTCCCACGCGCAATAAATGATCGTGCGCTTCGGCTTCCAGCCGGCTTTGAGCAAGGCGCCCAGCGAGCGAGCCTCTTCCATGAGCGCGACTTGGCCAGAGATGGGATCTTCCGCGCCGTTCACCCAGGCGTCGTGATGATTGCCACGCAAGACCCATTCGTCCGGAAATTGCGCGCCGGGAATTTTCGCGATCACGTCGTACAGGGGCTTGATGTCCCAATTGGAGAACATTTTCAGATGAACTTTCCCGGGGCCGGGGCCGAGCCTGTAAGTAATGGGGAGGCCTCCGCGCCAGGCTGGAGGCACCACAGGGCCGGCGATCGCGGCGAGCAAGGGTTCGGCGTCCGAGTAAGAAATCGGGAGGACAGGAATTTTCGTCAGCGTGGGAGCATTCTTTATGGGGAGGCGCTTCGCATCGGCAGTTGCGCCGATTCCGGGAGTTAAAGGATCGCCCATGAATTCGGTGCTATCTTGCACGCTGCCGCGTTGAACTCCGTCTTTCGGGCGGTACGCACCTTGGGGATAAGTGACGCCGGGAGAGTAACCATCGTCGCGCGGGTCAGAATAAATAATGCAACCGATGGCGCCATGTTCGGCGGCGACCATGGGCTTGATTCCGCGCCAGGCATGGCCATAACGCGCGATGACGATCGCTCCTTTCACCGAGATGCCGTTGCGTTCGAGTGTTTCGTAATCGTCCGGGATGCCGTAATTCACGTACACGAGCGGGCCGGTGACATCGCCGTCAGCAGAATATGCGTTGTAGGTCGGAAGCTGCTCGGATTGCTGATTGGATGTGGGGTCTTCGGGCAGCGCTGGTTCTTGAAGCTTGGCTACGAAGTGCGGGCCGCCTTCGACAAGCTCGACGAGACGCTCTTTGGGCGTGGGGAAAAGCACCGTGAAAGATTCGATGTGGGCGTCGAGGCCGAACTCTTTGAATTTGGCAAGGATCCATTCAGCGTTGTCTTTATCGTACGGCGAGCCGACATTATGAGGGTGCGCGGAAAGTCGCTGCATGTAGGCGCGTAAGTTGGCGGGATCGGGTGTGGCGCGAAATTTCTGCTCCCAGTCGCGTTCGACGCGGGACGATTCGACGGAGTAACCTGCGAGCGGAGCTTCGTCGGCAATAACGTAGCTGCCAGCGGCCGCAAAAGATACGGCCAAGAGAAACGATCCTGCGAGCACATTGCGATTCATGGTCCCCTCGGTTTTGCGTCCATATTCTGCCTGAAGCGCACCGAATAAAACAGGCCGTCGAAAAATGCTTCAAGCGCGGCCTGAGAAGTGGAGCGGTAAATTCGCAGGCGGAACTTCAGCGGCTGAAGCCGCACGGATTTTGAAGCGGTTATGTCGTGGCTAAAGCCACGACCCACAAAGCCACCAGTCGCGACACGAGGCAAATGAATGCCGTGACCTTCAGGGAGCGGGGGCTGACAAATAGCAGGAGGTAACTTTTCGCGTGAGTCGCAATCTAAATGACGGGAGGAATGAAGATGCCGACAAAAAAAGGATCGAGAAGGAAATATGGTAAGGCTGCGGGCAAGAGCGTGGAAAGCGCCATGCATCGAGAAAAGCGGGGGACGTTGCGGTCGGGCAAGGGTGGAAAAGGCGGAAAAGTGACGTCGCGAAAACAGGCGATCGCGATAGGGCTTTCTGAAGCGCGCAAAAAGGGCGCGAAAGTTCCGAGAAAACGAAGTTAATGCACAGCGGAAAAAAGGAAAAGCGAAGCGGTGGTGCTTCCCGCGGCGCGGAGTACTTTAGTACCATTGAGACGCCTGCACGACGTTATACAATTTCGCGCCATGGCCGCAAAAACTTACTGTGAGGCGCTGGATCGAATCCTGCGAGAGGCCGACTCCGCATTTCGCGAGGCGAGAGAGATTCGCAGATCCAAGGATCTTTCATTCTACGAGGACAGCCAGCTTACGCGCGGCGAGCACAAGAAGATTGATAATCTGGTGAAACATCTGCTTGCCGGGCATGACGGCAAACCTTGTCCCGCGGGAGACAGACCGATCGTAGGCGAGCCAAAACGAGCCGAATTGCTGCGGAAAAAGGCGACAGCTTAGTACCAGTGCGTCTCTCGGTTCCGTGCAAAAGCTACCCACAGTAGGAACAAATTCCGTTCAATTCTTCTGATAGTTCTGCTAGTTAACCGGAATGCGCGAATGGCTGCACCTGCGAAAGTTAAGTCCTTCCGTTCCGCGATCTTTCGACTTCACTAACAAAACACATCCGCAAAAAAGATCCGATTGATTTGCCGATTCGGCATGGTCATTGCTGATGCCCGATCATCAAACCGAACCACGGGCGGGCCATGAAGACAAGAGACCGGATCATTGGTGATGAAGAGAAGCTGATGGAAGTACGGCTGTGGCAGGCTGTGGTCGTGACTACCATTCAAGAGTGGGTGTCCGGCCCGCTTCGGCGTAAACGCGAAGCTGAGGATTACCTCTTCAAAGACCAACGGGACTTTCCGCTGGTTTGCCAATCGGCGGGACTGGACGTTGGCCAGCTGCGTTCAAAGCTGGCGCGGCTTAAGCTGCCTGAAGACTTCCGGGTTTCAAAATTGCGCTTGGTGTGATGCACTGCCACTTCAGGAGTAATTGATTCTGGCAGCGCTTCTGGCAATTTCCCCTAATTAAACCTACGTGGCATAATCCTGTGCGTCGTTCAACTATTCCGGGGTAGTGCAATTGGTAGCACGCCAGCCTTTGGAGCTGGTTATCCTGGTTCGAGTCCAGGCCCCGGAGCCAATTCTTCAACGCGCTACTCCAAGCGCAGTTCACTGCAAGCTCAGCGGCCCACAAGTTCATCGCGGGCTCGGGTAGTAAGGCTTGCGCAAAAAACGCTGAGGCTCTAGTCTAGGCGCCGACATGCAGATGCCAGGCTCGGAGTTCACGCCGCAATTCCTGATCCTCGGAGTAATTTGGTACATCGTCTTCCTTTTCTCGACGACGTGCCATGAGGGCGCGCACTCCCTGGCGGCGAAGATCGGCGGAGACACGACTGCGTTCCACGGCGGCCAGGTAACGCTGAATCCGATTCCGCATATACGCCGGTCGCCATTTGGGCTGGTGGTGGTGCCGATCATTTCCTATTTTCTGGCGCACTGGATGATCGGGTGGGCCAGCGCACCGTACGACCCCGCGTGGCAGCAGCGCTACCCGCGACGCGCTGCATGGATGGCACTTGCGGGGCCGGCCGCAAACTTTACGCTGGTGATCCTCTCCGCGCTGGCGATTCGCGCCGGAATCGCTTTCGGGTATTTCACCGTACCGGGATTTGTCAGCTTTACGCACATCACCCAGGCATCCGGTACCGGCGTGGCGGAATTCGCCGCCACTTTCCTTAGCATCATTTTTCTGCTAAATCTCCTGCTGGGAACCTTCAACCTTCTTCCCGTGCCGCCACTTGACGGAAACACAGGAATCACGCTGTTTATGAGTGAAAGTACGGCGCTGAGATTCGTCAACTGGTCGCACAGCCAGGGCTTTGGAATGATCGGCCTGATACTGGCCTGGTACGCGTACGATAGAATCTTTCCTTTCATCTTCCGATTCGCTTTGGCCGTGCTCTATCCAGGCTCGTATTGAAGCTGACGGTTATGTTGTGCGAAACGCCCGCTTTGGCTTGGTTCAGAAACGAACAGATGTTTCGATAAGCACGGCCGCGAAGCGATAGTACCAATCGAGAATCTCCTAAGTCCTTCCCTGTTCATGTTTGCGACCACAACTCTTTGGCATTCCTTCTGCAATGATTAGCGTGCGGGAGAGCCAATGCATACATTGACAGACGAACCGAACAGCTATCGAGTGGAAGTCTCGGGGTGGAATGTGAAAGGGATTTTCTTTGTTGAAAAGGCAATGCTGTTCTGGACCGCGGAGGAAGAGAAAAGCGTCGAATTGATGTCGCGCTTGCAGAAGGGCTGCGTAGTGTTTGTGAGGTTGGTCCAGACAGCCGTGGGCGACGCCAGCTTTCCCGTGGCCTATCGCGTCTTAAGCATCGCGTCGGAAGATTCCGCCGGCCGAGGAAGAGTGAGTCTCAGGCAGTTGCGTCCGAATATGGATGGCGAGCAGCCCACGATTGGCACAACCGGATCAGCGTCAAAATTAATTGAAGGGCAGAAGGTCTTTTCTAACTGAAGCGGCAATCAAGAGAGTAATTCCGGCGGCCTTCGGGCGAGAGAAGTGTTAAGCAACTCTTAGACAAGTTCCGTTCTGAAATCGCAAAACCAATTCGGGACCAAGAAATACTCGATTGAAACAACCTTCGGACTCTTACTTTCTTTCGTTGGCATCGGTATTCTCCCAGCTCTCTCGATTAAAGCTAACAATACGCGACTCTTAATCAAGAACTTGAATGAACCGAATGCCCGATCTTTTTTTATTGGCAAACTTGCAACGATGGCGCGAAACGGCACGGTCCTTGCCTATACATCCGCATCATGCTAGCCGTGGAAGAAAGACCGGTTGCCGAAGCAGCGCGAAAGAATCTTTCCGTATGCGTCCTAGACGAACAATCCAACCAGGCAGAGCTCACGTCAGCACGATTGCAAAAGTTCGGATTCCCGGCAACGGGGACGACGCACCCGGAAGACGCCTTGCAAAGCGTCAGGGCGGGCGCGTGTCGTGTAGTAGTCGCGGACGTAAAAATGCCGGGAATGGACGGCCTGGCCTTTCTGGAGAAAGTTCTGAAGTGCGACCCCGGAATGTTCGTCGTACTCGTCTCCGGCTACTATTCGGTGGATGCGGCTATCGAGGCTATCAAGCACGGCGCTTACGATTTTCTCTGCAAGCCGGTGGATTACACACGGCTGATGAAGGCTCTCGACGATCTGGCGGAAAACTTTACACAGCGTTCTCAAATTCGCGATCTGGAAGACAAACTCCTGGATAACCTGTTGTTTCATGGCATCGTGGGTAGAAGTCCGGCCATGCTGGAAGTTTTTGATCTGACGAAGAAAATCGCCAGGCATTATACCAACGCTTTAATCACGGGGCCGACAGGCAGCGGCAAAGAGCTGATCGCACGCGCGCTCCACCAGATGAGCCCGGTGGCCAAAGGGCGCTTCGCGGTGTGCAATTGTTCAGCGCTGGTTGACACGCTGCTGGAAAGCCAGCTGTTCGGACACGTGCGCGGGTCCTTCACGGGCGCGACTGAAACGCGACCCGGCCTTTTCGAGTACGCCGATGGAGGGACCGTTTTCCTGGACGAAATCGGAGAAACTTCCCTGCACATGCAGGCGAAGTTACTGCGAGTGATCCAGAACCGGGAGATCCAGCGCGTTGGCTCGCCGGAAGTGAAAAAAGTGGATGTGCGTTTGATCGCCGCTACCAACCGCGATCTTCGCGCCGAAGTTCTCGCCGGACGTTTCCGCGAAGATCTTTTCTATCGCCTAAGCAGCATCGAAATACATGTGCCGGGACTGTCCGAGCGGCCTGAAGACATTCCCATCCTGGTGCAGCATTTCCTGAAGAAATATAGCGAAGCTTACGGAAAGCCGATCCAGGGCCTCACGCGACGCGCGCAGATTCTTCTGCTGCAGCACGACTGGCCGGGAAATGTCCGCGAACTGGAAAATGTAATCGCGAGCGCCGCCATTACCACCACGGCGGATTTTATCGACATCGCGGATTTTCCAGAACACCTGCAGAATCCTCACAGGCAAAGTTCCGCATCGGACGAAAGTTGGCGTCCGCTTCCACTTGACGAAGTCCGCCGCATTCACATTCAGCGCGTGCTGGACATGTGCAAAGGCAATCGCGTGCGTACTGCACAAGTCCTGGGAATCGGACGGACAAGCCTGTACCGTTTCCTTAAGCGCCCAGCAAACGGAAAGTCCGCACTCAGCGCTGCGTAAAGGGCGCTTCCCTCATTTCGGGTACGACCGGCGTCTCCAATTCGACGCCAAGGATGGACCACATGAGAAAGCAACAAGCGGAGTGGCAACAGCTTGGAACAATTACAACGGATGATCGGCGCCGCGAAGACCGCATGCCGTTGGCATTGGCGATAGAGGTTTGCGGGTTCGACTGCTCTTTACGCTTTTTTACGGAGCGCACGGAAACGTCCGACGTCAGCGATTCGGGTTGCCAATTCCGGTTGCGCATGGAAGTAGCAAAAGAAGCGGTTGTGGCTATCCGCGTAATTCATCAGAACGGCGGCGAGGAGTTCAGTTCGAAATCAGCTTTGTTTCGGATCGTTCGCGTGCTCCCGGAATCCCAAGCGATATTAGCCGGAGCGCAGAAATTGCAGCCGCACAGTTTGTGGAATCTTGGAGTCGCGAGACTCAATTAGGCGCACACTGCGTTAATTCTGAAGCTGACCGGGTCCATGGCTCAGCTGGTAAGCCACGAACCGAGTCAATTTTTCGCTCCAGCGAGGCGAACGATCGCAGGCCCGGGCCAAAATCCCGCAAGTCGCGAGAGTTCCCTCTTACTTTCCGCTCGATGTGTAAGCCGCGTTGTGCAGCAGTGAAGCCGGAAGCGAGATCGTGGAATCCATCCGCACCAGCATGCCGGTCTGGGCCGGGAGGTCTACGTCCTTACCCTTTTTGATTGCGATGTAAGCACTCGTACCGACGATCCCGATTACCGTACCGCGCGCCACGTTGGCAAACAAGACTCCGACGAGAGCGCCGGCGCCGGTGCCTAAACCACCAGTCATCAGGTCGCCTTTTATGTCGCGCTTCTCCTCGATCACCACTCCTTCTGTCATTTTTACGTCCTTGCGCTTTTTCTCCGCTTCGGGTCCACCGCTGTAGACAGAAAGAATGCTCATCTGTACGGGGAAGATCCGGCTTTCCACTTCGATCGAATTGAAGACAAGATTCATCGACGCGCCGCCACGAAAAAGCCCGAAGAATTTTGGACGCGTAACGCTGGTTACCGTCCCATGGACTTTCGCACCTGCGGGCAGCAGGAGCTGATTTCCGATGAATACGGGTTCAGCGACAACTGCGGTAAAAGGATCGCCGTCATGGGCCACGCCGGTGCTAAGTCCACTGGCCATGGTGAGGCGGACCTGCGTGCCAGGCTGGATTGCACTGGATTGTTGAGCGTGCACTGCGGGAGTCAAACACAACAGAACTGCCAGTAATGCGCAAACACTGATAAAGCGCTTCATTGTTTCCTCCGGGCTTTGGAATTTGGACATGCCAAGCCATCCCCGTGTCGTGGGGTTACCGCTGGCGCCGCGGTGTGAGTGCGGAGGATGCACCCGCAGATAAGATACTCCGCCGCCGGAAATGGATACCCGAAAATCAAAGGGCATGTTCCTAATCGCCAAGCCCGGGCAAGTTGGACCTTGCTGCGATGAGGTCTCGCGGCAGATCTGAAAACGATGCTGGCCTTCCGTACAGGTAGCTGGGACGACAACGCGTGACGCACTCGTGGGTTCGCGTGCGGCGTGGAATGTTAACCTCGCATACAGATGGGCATCAAAGGCCCTCTCAAATTTAGAAATTGAAGCTAAAGAACTCGATGCGAAAACGTTTGCTGGCTCTGGGTCTGTTGCTCGTCGGTGTGACGGCTGTCGCCTTCGCGACTGATTTTGCCGTCATCGTGCACTCGTCGAACCCCATACGAGTGACGAGTTTGGTCGAACTCGGAAAAATTTTTAAGGGCAAAACGCATGCGTGGCCCAACGAGCGGAACATAACAATCGTTCTGCGCGATCCGGATTCTCCGGGGATGAAATTCGTCATCGAAAAAATCCTAGGCGGCAGCGTGGAAGAAGGGAAAGCGATCTTGAACGATCCAAGCCGGAAGGCGACTGTTCCGGTGGTCTTCGTGGCGAGTGACGAGGAAGTTATAAAGATTGTGGAAAGCAGCCCCGGAGCGATCGGCGTAGTGGACGTTTACAACATCACCAGCGGAGTGAAAGTGATCAAGATTGACGACAAGCAGCCCTTCGACCCAGGTTATCTCCTGAAGGGCCACTGATCGACGCTTGAAAATTTCGCGAGGAATCATGAGAATCCAAAACCCCTTTCTGTATCCAGTCATCGCACTAGCAATTGCGGGCGCGGCTGTTGCTTCGGCGCGCACGCAAGCGCAAGAACCCACTATCGCCACGCACACGGCGGCTGACGGGGCGCCTGCGGCGGAGGTAGTTCCGGTGACGACTTCCTCGCCTGACGCACGGCACGATTACGAGTTGGCGCTGCTGTACCACGAAGACCTGCTGTTTGTTGACAAAGGGCTTGTTTCACTGCGCAAAGCTGTGAAAGCCGATCCGCGCTTTGCGCTGGGCCACGCCACGCTGGCTTACTTCACAACCGACCCGCTCGAAGAGAGGCGTGAATACGCCCTGGCACAAAAATATATGGCGAACGCGTCACCGGATGAACGTTTGCTGATTCGCTGGATGGATGGCGCGAAGAATGGAGGACTCGTTCCGGCCATCGCCGCGATCAACGATCTTCTCGCGAAGTATCCGAACGACAAACGGCTCGCAAATCAAGCCGCCGAGTGGCTGTGCTCGAGTCAGGATGCCTACGAGCGCGGCGAGAAAATTCTCAAGAATGTCCTGCGAGACGATCCGAATTATTTTCCTGCGCTGAATAATCTTGCGTACTGTTACGCGCTGAGCGGGCAGACTAGCATGGCGCCCGCGCTGATGGATCAGTACGTCGCGGCACTGCCGGCTCAGCCCAATCCGCAAGATTCCTACGGCGAAATCATGCGCATGCTGGGTGACTATCCGGCCGCTCTCGATCATTACGGGAAAGCGCTGCAAATCGATCCGACCTTCAACACCTCGCAAGTCGGCATCGCTTCCACCTATGCGCTGATGGGAGATCAAGAACGAGCGCGCGCGGAATATCTGAAAGCGATTTCGGGAACGAAAGAACGCGCCACCAAGCTAGATTATCGAATCCTTTGGGCCATGACCTTCTACCGGGAAAACCAACTCGAGCGAGGGTCTCGGGAGTTCGCCAGACTTGCGGTGGAGGCACACGCTGCGGACTTACCTGTGGAGGAAGCGGAAATTCACCGGGATATGGCGCTTTTCAATCCGGATGCGCATGCGGCACTGAGGAACCTCGATGCCGCTCGGCTGGTTCTCACGGAGAATCATGAGATCTCGCAAGGCAGCCGCGAAATAGAGCTAGCGAGCATTCTGCAAACGCGTGCGTTCATCGCTGAACGCGCAGGCATGGCGGACGCGACGCAGAAGGCTGTTAAACCATTGAGCGCAATGTCGCAGACCAGCCGAAGCAACTTGGTCCAACAGTCCTATCATTCTGCAAACGGCGCTGCACTGATGACGCAGGAAAAGTATGACGACGCGATCCCGGAGCTCATGGAAGACCCCCAAAACCCGCTATCGTTGGCGTTGCTGGCGGATGCCCAGGACAAAGCGGGGCAGCCGGTTGACGCGCAGAAGACGCTGACCATTTTGGCGGCGATCAATGACGAGCGTGTCGAGACTGCATTTGCCGTGCCGCGAGCGCGCGAGACGTTGAAACAAAATTTGGCGACGGGCGGCCAAGCCGGAGGCCACTAATCGACCCGGTGGAATATTCGAGCTGGCGAAGAAGTTCGCGCCAGCAACGATCTCTGTTTCATTTTTGACGGCTTCGCAACACATTCCGCAATCAATCTGCATTCCATCGCCCGTCTTTCAAGCAGTAGAGCGCTGTGCTAGACTTCGCCAAGCGGTTCTGAAGAAAGAAAAATTTCTGCAGCGACTGCCGATCGGTGGAACTTCGGGCTCTGTGCGACGATTCCCCGCAAACTCCGCCAGGCCCGGAAGGGAGCAACGGTAGCGGGTCAGCTTCGTGCGCCGCGGAGTACCCGAAGTTCCTCTTATCGCCGCGCGAGGAAGACTGGGACATTCAAGACATGGGCTATAAAGTCATCGCTCGAAAATACCGGCCGCAAACGTTCAGCGAAATCGTCGGGCAGCAGCACGTGACGCGAACGCTCGCAAACGCGATTGGTTCGAACCGGGTGGCGCATGCCTACATTTTCTCCGGCGTTCGCGGCGTAGGAAAAACAACCACAGCGCGCATTCTGGCGAAAGCGTTGAACTGCGCGAACGGACCGACCGCCGATCCGGACAATACTTGCGACTCCTGCCGTGAAATTTCCGCGGGCACTTCGCTCGATGTGCTCGAAATCGACGCGGCTTCCAACCGCGGCATCGACCAGATTCGCGAGCTGCGGGAAATGGTGCGCTACGCGCCGGCGTCGAGCCGGTACAAAGTGGTGATCCTGGACGAAGCGCATCAGCTGACCGACGAGGCGTCCAACGCCTTGTTGAAGACTCTCGAGGAGCCGCCTGAAAGAGTGGTCTTCATTCTGGCGACAACGCAAGCCGAAGATTTAGCGGACACGATTAAATCGCGCGCGCAACTTTTCCAGTTTCGCTCGCTTACGTTCAAAGAGATCGCGGAAGAAATCGAGCGCATCGCGCGCGAAGAAAAACTTACGATCGAACCGGGAGCGGTGGCAGTGTTAGCGCGCGCCGCCGAAGGTAGCCTGCGCGACGGCCTCTCGCTTCTGGAGCAGGCCATCTCCTACAGCGACGATACGGTAACGGATGCGCAAGTACGTGAACTTCTGGGAGTGGTGGCAGAAAACGTTCTGGATGATCTTGTGGAAGCAATCTCGACACAGTCTGCAGAGCGCGCTTTGGGACTGGTCCACCGGCTGATCGGCGACGGGCAAAATCTCCAGCATTTTTGCCGTGAAGCAATTCGCCACTTTCGCAACCTTCTGGTGGCGCGAGTGTGCGGAGCGAGTTCCGAACTGGTTGCGGCGCCGTCCGAAGAGCAAGAGCGTCTTTCGGAGCAAGCAGCGAAGTTCAGCGAGGAAGATCTTACGCGTTTTTTCAACATTCTCCTGGCGACCGATGATGATCTGCGCAAGAAACCCGACCCGCGCCTGCATCTGGAGCTGGGGCTTCTGAAGCTGGTGAACGCGCAGCGTCTCGCGCCGCTGGAAGAAATTCTTGCTGACTTGCGCGGCTCAGGTACGCCGGCGAAATCAGCGCCTTCATCTTCTGGCGGAGCGCCGCGTGCAATGTCCGCCGCGCAGTCAGCTTCAGCTACGGGCCATTCCGTTGTCACCACCGCGCGCGACAGCCCCAAGGC
>JBAVQA010000385.1:0-3527 GCA_049693595.1 Candidatus Acidiferrales bacterium
ATTTCGCACCGTTCTATCCGAAGTGATCAGCTCGGGGTGATCTTGCGCGATGACCGAAGCAATGGTCTGTACGAACTGCCTCACTTGCTCGTAGGTGTAAATCCGTTCGATGGGAATGAAAATGTGCAATCCAGTGGCACCGGAAGTTTTTAGAAAAACTTTCATTCCAATTTCCTGTAACTTCGAGGCCAATAGTTTTCCGAGTTTAATAACGGAGGCGAAGGGAGTGCCTTCGGTGGGATCCAAATCGAAGAACATATAGTCGGGATGATCGAGATCATCGGTGCGCGCTGACCACGGGTTATGGTCGATGCATCCAAGGTTCGTCAGGTAAAGCAGGCTGGCTCGATCGTTGGCGACGAAATACCGGATAGCCTTCGATTTGCTTTCGGACTCGATGGCGACTGTCTTGATCCACTTTGGGGCGTCCTTGCCTGCGTCCTTTTGAAAAAAGGCCTGACCTTCGATTCCGTTTGGATAGCGACGCAATACCAGCGGCCTGTCCTTTAGAAATGGCAGCAGCAAGGGAGAAATGTGGAAGTAGTGCGCCAGCAAATTTCTTTTGGAGTAGCCATCGCCCGGGAAATAAATCTTGTTGAGATTGGTAAGACGCACGGAGACACCATCGAGTTCAATGAGAACCTCCGGCTGCGAACCGTGGTCGAGTTCATTCGCGATTTCTGCATCGGTTTTGAGAACGGTTAGTGAAGCAGCAGGAGTTGCCGCGGGCCTGGCTTTGGGCTCTGGCGTTTCGACGATTTTTCGCCGACGCGGCTCTGGAGGCTTGGTTTTCTTATCGGCTACTCTCGCGTTCATAGATTTTGTTTCCTTCTCAAAGGTGCAATCCTTCGGGTCGTGGTCTTCTTGCAAACCCAGAAATGTGGGCTGGCGCAAGTGGCGTCCGTCAGTCCATCCTCCATATTTCACGCGCGCTACGAGCTCGGGTTTCACCCAGTAAGCTTTCTCGCGGGTGACGGGCTTCGTGGCGAATGGACACTTTTCCGTTTGTAGCGCCTTTAGCCGCGAGGCGAGCCGTTTTTGAAATGCGCCGGAAAATCCGCTTCCAGCGCCGCAAATGAATTCCAGCTTCTTGCCATCATAGAGTCCCAAGAGAAGAGCGCCGAAATATTGCCGGGTGCCGCGGGGATCAGTCCAGCCGCCCACGACCGCATCCAGTTCGCGGACTAGTTTGAACTTCAACCATGACGCGGTGCGTCCCTCGGGATAAGGGCTGTGAATCTGCTTCCCCACAATTCCTTCCAACTGCTTTTCGAGAGCAAGGTCGTACAGTTCCTTTCCTTTCTCGATTTCATGATCTGAATAGCGGATGGTTTCGTCCGTGCGAAGAATTTGCCGCAGGAAATTCTTGCGTTCGAGCAGAGGCGAGGGGCGAAGGTCGTAACCGTCGCAATAAAGAATATCGAAGACATAATAAATCACGGGAACTTGGCGCAAAAGTTCGGCGCTTGGGTTGATGACCGAAAATCGCTGTTGCAGACTCTCGAAATCGCTGCGGCCCTCGCGGTCCAAAGCAACAACCTCACCATCCAGCCACACATCGAGTCCGTTGGTGTGTGCGGCCAGGCCGGCTAACTCCGGATATTCGCCGGTGACATCGCGATGCGACCGCGACCACAATTGAACTCGGCCTTTTTGCACGCGCGCTAGCGTGCGTCCTCCATCCCATTTAATTTCGAAAAGCCACGCTGGATCTGAAAACGGTCGGTCGGACAAAGTCGCGAGGGCGGGCTGGATCCAGTCCGGCATAGCCGCGCGCTTCGCAACTGTTGGAAACTTCAAATCGGCCTTCTTTGTTTCACTTTTTCCTTTTTGGCTCGCCGCCGGACGATTGGAAATCCATTTCTTTTTCGGGCCTTTCGTTTCCGGAAGTACTGATCCTGCGTGCTCGTCAATGGTCCAGCTATCGCTCGCGGATGAATCGCGATGCTTGATCATGAGCCATTCTTGCTTTCCCGGCTGACGGCTGCGGATCTTTACCAGCACAAAACTTCCAGTCAGTTTTTTCCCGCGCAGCATAAACTTGAGTTCGCCGCGGTCGAGTTGCTGTTGCGCCGGCAGGTTTCCTTCCACTTCGAAAGTGCCATTGTCCCAGACGATCACGTCGCCCGCGCCGTAATTGCCCTGGGGGATCTCGCCTTGGAATTTCGCGTACTCGAGAGGATGGTCTTCGGTTTGAATAGCGAGCCGTTTATCCGCGGGATTCATCGAGGGGCCTTTTGGTACCGCCCAGGATTTCATCACACCGTTTACTTCCAGGCGAAAATCGTAATGAAGGCGCCGTGCGTGATGCTCTTGAACGACAAACGTAGACCCGTGCCGTAATGGGCGGCCTCCAGCCGGCTCGGGAGTGGCGTCAAAACGTCTCTTCCGTTTGTATTCCGTGAGCGCCATCGGCCGATTATACGGGTGTAGTGCCGACAGGGAACGGCTGAAATCGCTGCTACATCATCTTTTCGTGACGGGTACAGGCTTGTCCTTATGGGCTTTACGTCTCATTATCTGTATACGAGTAAATTACGCTGGAGGCTCGAAACCGATGGCATCGTCTGCTTGGAAAGGCTTCATTACCTTCGGACTGATTTCGATACCGGTCAAACTTTATCCCGCGGCGCGCAGTTCTAGAGTGGGCCTTCACCAACTTCACGCGGTGTGCAAGACCAGGCTTCACCAGCCGCTATTTTGCCCAACCTGCAATCGCATTGTGGAACGCTCGGAAGTGGTGAAAGAGTACGAATACGAAGACGGCAAGTATGTGGTGATCGACCCGGAAGAAATCAAAAAAATAACTCCCGAATCCGCGCGCGCCATGGAAATTCTTGCGTTCGTGAAAGAATCCGAGATCGATCCGCTGTTTTTCGATTCGTCCTACTTCCTGGTGCCCGAGGATCAGGGCAAAAAAGCTTACAAGTTGCTGCTGAAAACGATGGAAGACAAAGATCGCGTGGCCATTGCCAAACTGACGATGCATCAGCGCGAGTACACCGCCTTCCTGCGGCCGTACGATCACGGCATCGCTCTTCACACCATGTATTTTGCCAACGAAATCCGCGAAGCGCCCGGATACGGCAAGACCGACAACGTAAAACTTACGCCGCAAGAAATAAAGCTGGCCGAGCAACTTGTCGATAATCTATCCGAAGAGTTCCAGCTCAAGAAATATCACGATGAATTTGAGACTCGGCTTCGCGCTCTGATCGAGGCGAAACAGAAAGGGCGCGAGGTTACTGCCGCTCCTCATCCCGCGCGGGCGCCGGTGATTGACATGATGACGGCGCTGAAGAAAAGCCTGGAGAGAACAGCAGGAGCCCGCAAAGCTCCTCTGCATTCGACAAGGGAAGCTGCGGCTCACGAAAAAAGAACGCGGCGCAAAGCCGGTTAGCCGGCGGATTCTTCTTATTCTCGGTTCATTTTATGGCGACTAGAACATCCAGAGATTCGGCGAACTTTCCTCCGGTCGTAACGGCCGTGATATGCGTCGCTGCTCTTTATTTTGCCAGGTCGGTCCT
>JBAVQA010000386.1:0-2880 GCA_049693595.1 Candidatus Acidiferrales bacterium
GGCAGGCTTGGCGATTGCTTCTGTGATTTTCGGGTTGTCGCACATTTTGCACGCGCCGTATCCGAACTGGAGGTACGTCTTTCTGGCAACTATTGCAGGATTATTTTACGGGCACGTGTGGATGAAAACCGGCTCGCTGTTTCCGGGCGCGCTGGTCCACGCGCTGGTGGACGTTTCGTGGCATCTCTTATTTCGCTGACGCGGCGCAGGCAGCGTGACTAGCGGACAACGCCGTGAAGAGGACTGGACGCCGTGGCGTAAAGTTTCTTCGGAATGCGCCCGGCGAGAAATGCTTTGCGGCCCGCTTCCACTGCACCGCCCATCGCTTCGGCCATCAACACTGTGTCCTGCGCTTCAGCAATGGCTGTGTTCATGAGGACGCCGTCTGCTCCAAGCTCCATCGCAATGGCAGCGTCGGATGCCGTTCCCACGCCGGCATCGACGATGAGCGGAACTTCCGTGACGCGCTCGCGCAAAATCTGCATGTTCGCCACATTTTGAATGCCCATTCCGGAGCCAATAGGCGCACCGAGCGGCATCACGGCTGCTGCGCCGGCGTCAATCAGTCTTCGCGCGACGATCAAATCGTCGTTGGTGTAGGGCAATACGACGAAGCCTTCGGCCACGAGCGTCTTTGTGGCGCGAATCAGCTCTTCGGTATCCGGGAAAAGCGTTTGCTGGTCGCCAATGACTTCCAGCTTCACCCATTCGGATAAGCCCACTTCGCGTCCGAGGCGTGCGGTGCGAACGGCTTCGTCCGCGGAATAGCAACCGGCGGTATTGGGCAAAATGAAAAAGTTTTTGCGGTCGATGTAATCGAGCAAGGATTCCTTCGTGCGATCGGTTAGGTTCACGCGGCGAACGGCAACCGTCACCATCTCGGCGCCGGATGCTTCGTGCGCACGGCGCATTTCGTCAAAGCTGCGGTACTTCCCTGTTCCCACAATCAGGCGCGAATTAAAAGCGCGTCCGGCAATCACCAATTGGTCCGCCATGAAAATTCTCCCCAATCCATTGTACCGCTAGCTTCCGCCGCAGGCAGCTTAGGTCGAATGCTGCGGGTGCGGCTCTTCCAGGTCCGCATAGAGCTTGGCGATCAAATCCTTATAACGGTCTTCGATCACTCGCCGCTTGATCTTCAGCGTGTACGTCAGTTCGCCGCTCGCGAATGTGAAGTCCTGCTCGAGCAGCGCGAATCGCTTGGGTTTTTCGTACTGTGCGAGGGGCGACGTAAGCCGCTCGATTTCGCGCGAGAGCAGATCGCGCACCCATGGATCCACAATCATCTGAGACGGACCCTGAAAGTCCTTATTATTTTTTCTGGCTTCATTCTCGATACCCGTAAAATTCGGGACGATCAGCGCCGAAACAAATTTATGTTTGTCTCCCACCACAATCGCATTGGTGATGAACGGGGACTGCTTCAGCAGGTTTTCAATCGGCGCCGGTGCCACGAATTTCCCGGCTGCGGTCTTCAACAATTCTTTTTTACGGTCGGTGATGATCAAATATCCGTCTTGGTCCAGACGGCCGATATCTCCGGTAGAAAACCATCCGTCGGAGCTCAAGACTTCTCGACTCTGATCGGGCTTGTGGAAATAGCCCTGCATGACGCATGGGCCTTTTACCTGGATTTCGCCATCGTCAGCGATACGCACCTGCACGTGAGAGATGGGGAGCCCGACGGTGCCTACTTTATTTTTCTTAGGCACGTTCGAGGCGATCACGGGCGCGGTTTCCGTTAGCCCGTAGCCCTCCAAAACCGGCAAATTGATCGACCAGAAAAATTCGGAGAGCTCGGGTGCCAGCGGCGCGCCTCCCGAGAAGAAATATCGAATCCTTCCGCCGAGGCCCGCGCGGATTTTCGAATACACAATGCGGTCGGCAATTTGCCAGCGTTGTTTTGTCCAGAGCGAAGGATTCTTTCCGTACGCTCGCCACGGAATCGATTCGCGCGCCACACGCAAAGACCAGTCAAAAATCTTTCTCTTCAAACCGGTCTCGTGACGGCCTTTATCCAGAATGTTGGCATATATCTTTTCAAAAAAGCGTGGCACGGCGGCGGCGTATGTCGGCTTCACTTCGAGAAACGCCTGCGGAACGGCTTCCATTTGCTCCACGTACGCTACCGGGACACCGCGAAATAAGTAGCCGTAGTCCACTGTGCGTTCGTAAATGTGCGCAAGAGGAAGGAAGGACAGCGCTATATCTTTCGGAGTGAGATCGTAAGCCTCGAGCGAATCGACGACGTTCGAGCTTACGTTCGAGTGGGTGAGCATCACGCCTTTGGGCTCGCCCGTGGTGCCCGAGGTGTAGATGATGGTCAGCAATTCAGCCGCGTCAACCGCCGCGGCGCGCTTGCGGTATTCGGCAACGTCAGCATCACCGGCCGTGGCGATCAGCGTGGCATAACGCAAAGTCTCGCCGTGCATGTCCGAGAGCGGCGCAACTGCGATCACGTGCTCGAGAGCGGTAATCCGGTCGCGGCACTCGGTGATTTTTCGCGATTGTGCTTCTCCAGAGGCGAACACGATGCGCGCGCCCGAATCGTTCAAGATATACACAAGCCGGTCGGGAGACTCATTGAAGTAAATCGGCACGGTGACCGCGCCAACTCCCTGTATCGCGAAATCGGCGATATGCCACTCAGGGCAGTTCGGCGCAAAAATCGCCACGCGGTCGCCCGATTTAATTCCCAGCTCGCCGAGGGCTTTCGATAAGCCGGCTACGCGGCGGAGCATTTCCTGGGCCGCAATCGACTGCCAACCGTCCGCGGTTCGGTACATCTGGGCGCGAGGGTTCGCGAAGCGGTCAACGGCGTCGAGAAAGGATTTCGTGAGCGGAGGATAGTCCATCGTTGTCACTTTTACTTTAGCGTAT
>JBAVQA010000387.1:0-19470 GCA_049693595.1 Candidatus Acidiferrales bacterium
GACGTGGACTATGTAATCAAAGACGACGAAATCGTGATCGTGGACGAGTTCACCGGACGGCAGATGCCGGGGCGGAGATGGTCCGACGGGCTGCACCAGGCGGTGGAAGCGAAGGAAGGCGTGAAAATCGAGCGCGAAAATCAGACGCTCGCGACGATCACGTTCCAGAATTATTTTCGCATGTACAAGAAGCTTTCGGGCATGACCGGCACGGCGGATACAGAAGCGGCGGAGTTCGATAAAATCTACAAATTGGAAGTTGTGGCTATTCCCACGAACGTGCCGCTGATTCGAATCGAGAATCCGGATGTGGTTTACCGCACCGAGGGTGAAAAATTTGAAGCGGCGGTGAACGGCATCATTCAGGAAGACGGCACACGCGCGGGCGGGATTCGGCAGTATTACGAGAGCGGCCAGCCGGTGCTGGTGGGCAGCATTTCGATCGAGAAATCGGAGAAGATCGCGGAGATTTTGAAGAAGACGGGCATACCGTACCAAGTGTTGAATGCGAAGCAGCACGAGCGCGAAGCGAAAATCATTGCGCAGGCGGGGCGCAAAGGCGCGGTAACGGTTTCCACCAACATGGCAGGGCGCGGGACGGACATTCTGCTGGGCGGAAATCCCGAAGCGATGACCCGTGAATATGCGCTGAAAAATAAGCTAGCGATGCCGTACGCTCCGGCGAGCGCGGTGATCGGGGCAGCTCCGGGAACGGAGACACCGGGGCAGGCGGATGCTGCGGCTACTAGTGGGGCGGTTGCGACATCAACAGCGACGGCAACGACGACGAGCACTTCGACCTCAACCTCGGCAAGTTCATCGAATGGCTCGAGTCCCACGGCCAGCGCGATGGTGCTGTTCCAGCAGGAAGGCAAGATTTATCAAGTGCCGCTGGATCAATGGAAGCCGATTTTCGATCAGTTTGCGGAGCAGTGCAAATCGGAACACGACGAAGTGGTGGCGATGGGTGGTCTGCACATCCTGGGAACTGAACGGCACGAAGCGCGGCGGATTGACAATCAGCTACGAGGACGCGCGGGCCGCCAGGGAGATCCGGGAGCTTCGCGTTTTTTCCTGTCGCTGGAAGACGATCTGCTGCGGATTTTCGGCGGCGACCGCATGAAGGCTCTAATGTTCCGCCTGGGCATGACCGAGGGTGTGCCGATCGAGTCCAAGTTGATCAGTCGGCGGATCGAGAACGCGCAGAAGACGGTGGAAGCGCAGAATTTCGAAGCGCGCAAACATTTGTTGGAATACGACGATGTGATGAACAAGCAGCGCGAAACGATATATGGACTGCGCCGCTCGTTCCTGGAGGGCCGCGATCAGAAGGATTTTATTCTTGAGCGCGCCGAAGCGATTGCGAATCAGCTGGTGGAAACGTACTGCCCGCGCGAGCAGCATCCGGACCAATGGAACGTGACGCAGTTCGGCAATGAGGTATTGAATCAGTTTGGCTTCGACCCGAAGGCAGCGGGCTTGGACTTTGCCGTGCTGAATCACGACACGCTTGCGGACGCGATGATCGAGAAGGTGAAGGCGCGATACGAGGAAAAGGAAGTTCTTTTTAGCGCGCAGACGCTGCGCTGGCTGGAGCGCCACATACTGCTCGACGTGGTGGACGGGCAATGGAAAGATCACCTCCTTACACTCGATCACTTGAAAGAAGGAATCGGGCTGCGCGGCTACGGCCAGAAAGACCCGCTGGTCGAGTTCAAGAAAGAAGCGTTCGTACTTTTTGATGAATTGATGGACCGCATCGACACGGAAGCTGTGCGCTTCCTGTTCCTGATGCAGCCTGCCAGGCCTGAAGATGAAGCAAAAAAGATCGAACAACGCCAGCAGCGCCAGCAGCGGGATTTACAGTTTCAAGCCGGACCTGCACAGGCCGAAACCGCTCCTAAGCCGGTTCGCGCCGGAGCCAAGGTCGGGCGCAACGATCCGTGCCCCTGCGGCTCGGGAAAAAAGTACAAGAAGTGCCACGGCGCGACCGCCTAAAACTGCCTTCTGTTCTTCCAATCTTAGGGCGCGCTTGTTTCGTTCTCAAAAAACGCTAAGCAGATAAAGTGGACAGCGCCGCCGGGATAGCGCGCCATTTTTGCTCACCTGAAACGCAATCGTGCGTCTGAACTTTTGAGTGACCTATTGCGTACCTCTTGCTTGGGTAGGTTCAATTCGCATAGGAGGAGTGAAGATGAGAGTTCGTCTGCGCGCAGTTCCGGGATTGTTCTTGTTGGTGGCGCTGGCCGCCAGTTTGACGGCGCTTCCCGCCTTGGCCGGAGACAGCCAGGGACATTTTGATCGCACGTTGAGTGTGACCGGGCCGGTGGATTTGGATGTGCAAACGGGTTCCGGGGACATCACGGTGAGAACCGGTGATTCCGCGAAGGTGGAAATCCACGCCAAGATTCACGCGAGCGGCTGGGGAGACGCGGAGCAACGCATACACGAAATCGAAAACAATCCTCCTATCGAGCAAAACGGCAATACCATTCGCGTGGGACACATCGAGAACCGCGATTGGAAACGCAATATTTCGATTAGCTACGAATTAATTGTGCCGGCCCAAACCAAGCTGCGCTCTGAATCAGGCTCGGGAGACCAGATCGCCGATGGAATCGGCGGACCGGTGGATATGAATAGCGGGTCGGGAGGTTTGCACGCGAAGAATATTGGCGGCGAAGCGCGCGTACGAACCGGGTCGGGCGACATAGAACTGGATGGCGTCCATGGAAGCGCTCATGCTTCTGCGGGCAGTGGAACAATTCGCGCGATTGGGATTGGCGGCGGGCTAACAGCCTCAAGCGGAAGCGGCGACGTGAAACTCGAACAGACAGCCGCCGGCGATGTGGATATAAGCACTGGCTCTGGCGACGTCCAGATGAAGGGTGTGAAAGGCGCAGCGAAGGTGACCACGGGCAGCGGTAGCATCACTGCTCAGGGAGATCCGACAGGAGATTGGCGGCTGCACAGCGGATCGGGAAACGTTAGCGTGGATTTTCCACCACAGGCCGCGTTCAACGTTGTGGCGCGAACCAGTTCGGGGAACATCGAGACGACGCATACTATAAGCGTGCAGGGCAAAATCAGTCCTCGCGAGCTGCAAGGCAAAGTAGGAGCAGGCGGCCCGGTGGTGGAACTGAGCACGAGTTCAGGAAGTATTCAAATTCACTGACAAAGCTAGAATCGGAGGGGCGTTTGGCGAGCGCCCCTCGACTTCTGCTTTTTCCTCCCGGCTTTTTCCTGTGTGACCCATGTTTCGATTCGCTATTGTGCTTTTCGGCGCATGCCTGCTCGCTGCTAAAAAAATGTGTTAATCTCGCCGTACCTTGAGGTAGTAACTACTCGAGAATTTGGGGTGTATGCGATGAATGCCACCGTACCCGGAAATTGTCACAGGGCTGGGTGTGCAAATCGGATTCCAGCGGCGCTGACTAGCGCGCAACTATGTCTGGACCATTTTGTGGATGAAGCGTTTGTGCGCACGGATGAGGCGCTGAGCCGTTGCCGCGAAGGGCGCTCGCTGGATTCGGATGGGCTGGAATGGCTACTCTCGGATGCATTGGCGGTGGTGAAGAATCTGGAGGAGGGGGCCGACGAGCCGAACCCCGAACAGCGAGACCGCATGCTCGAGTTGCTGCTAGTTCTATCGAATGTGCACGAGTACGTCGCGAACCAGTCGGTTCGAATCAAACGACCAGCTTAGCGCGGATTTATTCTCACGGATTCCGGCCGCAATTCCCCAGCACAGAACGTAATGCGAAAAGGTAAACCCCGGCACACCCTCGCCTCTTGCAATCGGATGCTGGACGATTCAATCTAAGTATCCCTTTCCAGCCTACTATGTCTGATGAAAACAAGCCGTACGATCCTTTTAAACCTACTCAGCCGAATATCCCGGGCGTCCCGACTACGGGATCGGGAGGCAAGACGGGGTCCTCGAAATTTAGATTGTCCGAAATGCAAATGCCGCCGAAGTGGCTCACGGTCACAATAGTGGCTGCAATCGTGGTTGGCATCGGAGTCGCGTGGTTGAGCCGCGACCGTCCCTCGGAGGAAACGGCGCCTGCGCCCGTGCGTGCAAGCTTGCCGATTGCGGTAGAAGCAGCCCCACCAGTGGAGCAACTGCCTACCGGCCCGGGGGAAATCGCCACAACCGATGAACTTGAAAAGGTATGGTCGTCAAAGCGATTCATATATCGGGACCAATCGACGGGCGAGCAAACCAAGGCGATCGTGATACGAATGCCGGGCGGAAACCTTTGGGGATTCTTGTTACGGGAGCCGTTTGGCACTTGCGATTTGGAATATGTTACGGATCTTCAAAAACTCGAGAAACAGTATCACTACAGAGCAGAGCACCCTATGGTCGGCGATCCGTGCAATCGCACGGTTTTCGACATGACGCGATACGGAACGAATTCGGCGGGAAGGCTGGTGCGAGGGCAGGTTGCGCAAGGGTCGGCCATTCGCCCGCCGCTCGCAATCGAGATTCACTCAAGCGGCAAGCAGGTGATAGCGGGCCGGATGGAGTAATCTAACGAAGAGTTTTAAGTTGGGGAAATATTTAGCGTGATGTTGCCGGATCCTCGGACACTGTAAACCGCCGCACTTCCTGATTCATACGTCCCGTCAGAACCAGCGCAACCATTTTTTGATCGGCAAGCCAGGACCACAATGGGTGATCGAATGAAGCGGGACGATTGTGTTCGACGAAGAAGTGGGAAATCCACGCAAAGGCATACGGAACCAGCAGGCCAGCCAGAATGAACCACGGCTGGCGGAAAACAATGGCCGCGAGGAGGAGCGCCCAGCCGATCAGAGTTCCCACGGAATGAAAAACGCGCGTGAGCGGTTGACGATGCGCTAAGACGTAAGAAGGCCAAAATTCCGAGAATGTTCGCGGCTTCTGCACGCCGCGATTCTAACTCAACACTGCAATGCTGCAAGGTCGAAAACGAAAATGCCAATGTCCCGCTCCGGCGAACCGGAGCCGGGACATTGGCGCTGACGCGGATTTCCGGGCCAGTTATGAAACGAGTTGTTCAACCGAGCGAGCCACCATTACGGGCTGACCGTTCGCCTGATTGATGAGTATGAACCCGACCACACGAATCTGAATGGGTGCCGCGCCGGCGAGGGCGCCAAGACCGCTCAGATTTATGAAGTTTGTGTCGTTGGTCGTGAGCACGGTGAGCGGAGCCGGCAAGAGAATTCCGGCGGTCCAGTCGTCAGTTAGCTGGAAGCTTCCAGCGTTGCCGGACTGCACGACGGTGCTGCCCGCTACCCACGATCCCGACTGGCCCTGACGCCGCAAAATGACGCGATGGACGGTTAGAGTTTCCGTGCCATTGGAGGTCGCCAGTGCGCCGCCGATATCAACGCGCTGTCCGGGAGTCAGCAGAGTGTTGTTGAAGAGGAGCGTAGTGAGCGGAAGATTAATGTTTCCGATTCTGTAACGCTCGCTCCCGTTTAAGCTGAGAGTTTCAATCTGGCCGTCCGCAATTCCGGAAATAGCAGGAAGTTCTTCGCGCACGTAAATATCTGCTTGCGTAGCCGGCGCAGGTGACACGGGACTGACGTCTGTGAGCAAACCACCGAGGAAGAACTTGTCATTGGAGATTACTTCTACTTCGGAGGCGTCGATCGCATGCGAGACGGGATCGATCGTCCCGGTGAGCGAGACAATCGTGTTCGTGGTGAAGGAGCTCAGCGGGATATCCGGATCGTCGAAGACAGTGCTGTCATCGGTGGTTACCTGCCATTGCCGTCCATGAGGACCCTGGACCGTGAAGGTGTTGGGGCCAGTGATGCCAATGACGCCCGCGTGGAAATCGTCGATCGAAACGCTGGCATCGGTTGAGTTGAGCAGGTTCATTTCGAATACGGGGTTGACAACACCGGTCACCTGGCCGTTGCCGTCAAGCTGCAGAGATTGGCGCAGGTCGAACTCCATACGAAGGCCGACGAGATCGCCAGCCTGCAGAACGAAAGGCTGAGGGAAATTCACAGTCACGGATGAAACCGAGAGAGACCCGTTAATTGTGGATGCCGTGGGCGCGTTCGGAGGATTGACGTTGATATAGCCGATCACGGGAGATGCAAGCGTAACCGTGGCCGAAGTGTAAGTGCCGTTGGGCACGGCGCTGAGATCGAGCAGTTGGTGCAGGCCGTTGAACTGAGCGAAGTCCACAACTTGCGGCGTGGAGAGGACGCTTACATTTGTTGTGCCGTTGAAAATCGTAATGCCCGTTACCATAATTTGGCACGATACGACGCTCGGAAGCGGAGCGTCCGTGCCGACGGTAAACACTGAAGCCTGGGCGCTGGGAGCCGGCGAAGAAGTGCTCATACCTCCGCCACAACTGAAAAGCAAAATCGCTGCAAACAATGAAGCGAACACACCCATACCTTTGCGATTCAACATTAATTTTCTCCTAATTTAGGTATTCGATGATTGCCGAAGGCCGAGGCCCTTTTCGGCTGCTGAATGTGAAACCCACGCAACCAAAAAAAGTTGCTGCTGCGGAAAGTTTTTATGAAGGGCAGACAAATTTTGGCACGCGCCAACTTATGGAGTGTTCGGCAGATGTTTCGCGGGTGTCTGGGCCGCGCATTCACGTAATGAATCACGGGGCGCCGCTTGCGCGGTCGTCGCGAGTTGTTTAGGATGATTGCGCGAATGATAGGCGAAACGATATCGCATTACCGCATCATTGAGCCTCTCGGCAGCGGGGGCATGGGCCAGGTGTACCGCGCGGAAGACACGCGGCTCGGCCGTCAGGTAGCGCTGAAGTTTCTCTCTGAGGACTTAGCGCGCGATTCCGCATCACTGGAGCGATTCCAGCGCGAAGCCCGCTCGGCATCCTCGCTAAACCACCCCGGCATCTGCACAATTTACGACGTGGGCTCGCACAACGGCCGGCCGTTTCTGGTGATGGAACTGATGGAGGGGCAGACGCTGCGGGAACGAATCGCCGGGCGGCCTCTTGCAGCGGATGCGTTGCTGGATTTCGGCACGCAAATCGCGGATGCGTTGGATGCGGCGCATGCGCCCGGAATCGTTCATCGCGACATCAAGCCTGCTAATATTTTTATTACCACGCGTTCGCAGGCGAAGATTCTGGATTTCGGGCTTGCAAAACAATCGGCGTCGCGGCGTATCGCGGAACCGGTGGGCGGCGGTGCCACAGCGTCGGAACTTACTTCGGACAATCTTTTGCTCACAAGCCCGGGTTCTGCTATCGGCACGATCGCTTATATGTCACCCGAACAAGCTCGAGGCGAAGAACTGGATGCTCGCACCGATCTGTTCAGCCTGGGTGCGGTGCTGTATGAGATGGCTACCGGGCAGGCGGCGTTCAACGGAAACACCTCGGCGGTGATTTTCGATGCGATTTTGAACCGGACGCCAGCGGCGCCATCTTCTTTGAATCCCAACGTAGCGCCGAAGCTGGAAGAAATCATTGGGAAGTCGCTGGAGAAGGACCGCGACCTACGATATCAAACAGCCGCGGAGCTTCGCGGGGATTTGAAGCGCCTGAAGCGCGATTCGGATTCCGGGCGCGCGGGTAGCGGTACCGCGGCGGCGTGGTCCGGCGCGAGCGCGGGCCCCGGATCTGGAAGTCACGTAGCGCCGCCTCCGTCTTCTCAGGTTGGTGCCTCGGCAGCACAGACTGCGGCGGTTGCAGCGGCGCCGGCGAAATCAGGCTGGAGCACTTTTGGGAAAATTGTCCCGGTGATCTTCGGACTCGCCGCGATGGTGGCTCTGTTCCTCCATTACCGGAGCTCACACCACGAAACGCCGTCCTCGTTTTCGCAAATGACCATCACGCCGGTGACATCCACCGGAAACATTCACTCCGCGGCAATATCGAGCGACGGCAAATGGCTGGCCTATGTCCAGGACGACAAAGCTGGGCACGCTCTTTGGGTCCGTCAGTTGGGTACCGGCAGTTCCGCGCAAGTTCTAGCTGGAACGCAGCAGGAAGTTGCCGGGCTGACGTTCTCGGTCGATGGGAATTATCTCTATTTCGTAAAACGCGACGAATCGCTCGGGCTCGGGACTCTTTTCCAAGTTCCGTCACTAGGCGGGACACCGACGCAAAGGGTTGTGGACGTAGACAGCCCCATCAGTTTTTCGCCTGACGGCAAGCGATTCGTATTCGTGCGGCAATCAAGCAAGGCGAAGACTTCGAATCTGATAATCGCCAACGCGGATGGCACAAGCGAGAAGATTCTTTCGACTTTGAGTGATCCAGCTTTTTTTTCAACCAACGGCCCGGCGTGGTCGCCTGACGGTGCGCGCATCGCCGTGTCCGAAACTGCCACCGGGGACTTCCAGAAGTTTTTTCTGGAGACGGTAGCCGTGGATTCGGGTGCTAAAACCCGCTTGGGATCAAAAGATTGGAGCGGTCCCCGCCAAATGGCCTGGTTTCCCGACGGTTCGGCCATTGCGTTTGCCGCCCCTGCCGACAAGTCGTCAGTAAATCCTCAGATCTGGCAAGTCAGTTATCCGGACGCTGAAGCGCGCCGGATAACGAACGATCTGAATTTTTATAACGGAACGACCATCACCGCTGACGGCTCGGCGCTCGCAACCGTTCAGATATCTCTGATGGCGAACCTTGCGATCACGAATTTCGGAAGCGTCATCTCGTTTTCATCGCCACGGCAAGTTACTAGCGGAGTCGGGAGGGCTGACGGGCTGGGCGGCGTCACCTGGGCGCCCGGCGACAAAATAATTTACGGCTACTATTCCGGCGGGGCGATTCGGCTTGCCGGCGTTGCCCCAGATGGCAGCAATCTTCACGATCTGGCGATAAGTGCCGCCGAGCCTTTGTGGCCTGACGCCTGCGGCGACGGCCAGCATTTCGTGTACAGCGCGCGTAATCAATCGCAAGGCATCTCCGTCTGGCGCGCCGACATTGATGGCGGAAACTCGAAGCAGCTCAGCACCGGAGATCTCGATATCCTCCCTGCTTGCTCGCCCGACGGAAAATTCGTTCTTTACTCCGACGCTTCGGGCGTCGGCCGCGTGATGCGAGTCGGCATCGACGGCGGCACACCCGCTTTCCTGACCAAGGAATTTATGCAGTCCGCTCGGGTTTCGCCTGACAATCAGACCATGGCCGCCTTCTACCGGCCCGACCCCGGGAAGGCTCCGAAGATCGCGATCGTCGGTCTCGAGGGCGGCGAGATCCGCAATCAGTACGACGTCCCCAACGAAACTATCGCTGGAACCGGCGATGGCGGACACAAGCTGGAATGGACGAAGGACGGGAAAAACGTGATCTACGCTGTGTACAAAGACGAGGTTGCAAATATATGGGCGCAACCTATCGGCGGCTCCGGCGCGCCACCCGTCGCTCCGAAACGCATTGCGAGCTTTCCTGCTGAGACGCAGGTGTGGGCGGTTACGATCTCTCCGGATGGCAAGCAGGTCCTTTACTCGAGCGGGATAACCGCAACCGATGCGGTACTAATCTCGCATTTCCACTAGTTTTGTATCTCAGCGGAGCAAGAAATGAAACTTTCGCGTCGCGATTTATTCAAGACTGCCTCGATAGCGTCGGGAGCAGTTCTAGGCGGCGGCTTTTTCGGTGGCTTAACCGAAGCCGGGGCACAAGGTGCCGGCGCTGCGCGCGCGTCAGAACAACTGCCACCGGCGTTCGACAAGTTGCAACCGCTGGGCGATCGCGTGAAGCCGATCAGCACCCCGGAATTTCGAGGGCGCATTGCGCATGCACAGCAATTGATGAGCGACGTGAAGCCGCGGTTTGAGGCCCTATACGTCACGCCTGGAACGACGCTCCTGTATTACGCAGGCATCCACTGGTGGCCGAGCGAGCGCATTCTTGCTCTACTGATCCCGCGCAACGGAGACCCGGTGATCGTCTGCCCGGCATTTGAAGAAGGAAGGTTACGCGAACAACTTCGATGGCCGATTGAGATACGTGTGTGGCAGGAGGACGAAAGCCCGTACGCGATTGCAGCAAAGTGGTTCGGCGAGCGGGGCGTGCGCACGGGGAATGTGGGCGTGGAAGAGACGACGCGTTACGTTTTTTACGATGGGCTGCGGCATGCAGCATCGTCGCTGGAATATACGAGCGGCGATCCCATTACGGTTGGGTGCCGCGCGCAGAAGAGCGAGCATGAACTCGATCTAATGCGGCTTGCTTGCGGTGCAACACTCGACGTGTATAGGGCGACGTTCGCGTCGTTGCGAGAAGGCATGACGCAGCGGGACGTCGCTGATCTGGTTACGAGAGGCTACGCCAGGATGGGCCTTAGAGGCGAGGCGTCCGTGTTTTTCGGACCTTCGTCCGCGCTTCCCCACGGTTCGCGTGAGGAGCAAGTTCTTCGCGAAGGTGTAGGCGTGATGATCGACGATGGAACCACGGTCGAGGGGTATCAGTCGGACGTCACGCGAATGGGAGTGATTGGTAAGCCGCCTGAAAAGCTACAGCACGCTTTCGAAATCGTACGGCGCGCTCAGGATGCAGCACTGGCCGCGGCAACTGCCGGCCATGAGTGCGGTTCCGTGGACGACGCGGCGCGCAAAGTGATTACCGATGCGGGTTTCGGTCCGGATTATAAATATTTCTCTCACCGGCTTGGGCACGGAATTGGAATGGACGGGCACGAGGCTCCCTACCTGGTCCGTGGCAACCGCACGATTCTAAAGACCGGAATGACATTTTCGAATGAGCCGGGAATTTATGTCGTCGGAGATTACGGGATGCGTTGCGAGGATGACATGGTAGTCGCTGAGTCCGGTGCCGCACATCTGCTGACGCGCGGATTTCAGCCTTCGCTTGAAACGCCCGTTGCGTGATCGCTGTTCGAATTTCAGAACAGAAAGCCCCGAACACCGCTACAGGACATTGACAGAGGATTTGCTCAAGCAGAATTCCACTATCTGAGATTCGGCCCAGAAGCGTTCCGGACCTGCCTCTTGGGAGATGAATGCGCAATGCCCTCCGTGAGGAGGCGCGACCAAAGTGATATTCGGATTCGCTTGAATCGCGGAATTCTGAAATGGTCTGAATGGAACGAAGGGATCGTCTTGTGCGGTTAAAATCAGAGTAGGCCGCCGGATGGCGGCAATAACGTTCCTTGCGCTAGAACGAGCGTAATACTCGGCCGCGTCCCGAAACCCGCAGAAACGCGCTGTTACCACGTCATCAAAATTTCGCACAGTCCCGATGCGGCGAAAGGATGCGGGGTCGAGCGGAAAAAGATCGGGGAATAAGCCGGCTTTGTAACGCATACGCTTCTTGAGCCTTTTCACAAAATGACGGTTGTAGAGAAAATTCTGCGGCTCGGCAAGAGCGTCGGCGCAAGCGGCCAAATCAAGAGCGGGGGCGATGGCTATGAATGCACGCAATTGCGGAGGCGCGGCGTCGCCAAATTCTCCGGCCATCTTCAGAACCAGATTGCCGCCCATGGAAAAACCCGCAGCGAAGATTTCCGGTAAGCCATCGCGCGCGATGAGTTCGAACAGGACGGCTCTGATATCGCCGCTCAAGCCGGAATGATAGAGGGTTTGCGTCAGTTTTTCGGTGCCGCCGCAATTTCGCTGGTTGAGCCGCACCACGTTGAATCCGGAAATGAAAGCTTTCTCGGCGCTGCCGAGCATGTAACCGGACTCGCTCGATCCTTCCAAGCCGTGAAGCAGAACCAAAGTCGGATGAGTTTGAGGATTTTCCTGCCAATGACATTCTCCGCGAACTTGCGTGCCTGGCTCAACTTCGAACAAGCGCGAAACGCTTTTGTTCAGACGCGGGAATTTGCGAGGCCAGAAGTTTGCCGCGATGGTCATGAGGTGAGGATTGCGAAATGTTTTGTGCGGGACGAATTCCTTCACAGCTCCCATCGTAGGGACTCGGGGCGCGCCATGCAAGCCACGCGTCGGGAAGTCGCAGTCGTCCGCACACCGCGCTGTCCCGCGGCGGGACCTCCAAAACCCCTTTTTTGAAGAGCGGTTGCGGGAGAGTCTAACCCGAAATGTTGACGCCGCTGAGATATCCGCCTAAGTGAGCGGTCATCGCGACGAGGCCCATGGCCGCAAGTTCGATTGCGAAGCAATAGCGGGGCAACGTTTGATCCGGCGAGCGGCGGGCTCGGAAGTGCACGTACCAGACTAAGCAGATCATCACACTCGAGACGACGCCGAGCACCAGATGCTGGAGCAATATTCCCTTGAGCCGTTGCCCCTCGAGCTGAAACTGCCAGGCGAGGAGGCCGGTCGCGATTACCGGCACGGTGAAGACTGCAGCCACGGTGAAATTGTAATAGGCCGCGGTGGCGAGAGCGCTGCGCTTCGTCCAGTATGCGACGAAGTCAAACGCCACACCGGCCAGGCACAGAGCGATCGGGAAGTGGATTAACACCACGTGTTGCGCGTGTTTGGCCAGCAGCGCTTCGCGAATGTTGAATGGGTGCATGGCTGAGCCTCACTTCACGATGATCTTTCCGGTCATCTTCGGATGGACCGAGCAGAAGTATTCGTATGTGCCGGGATCCTTAAAGGTGAACGAAAACTTTTCGTCGGTATCAAGGGCCCGCGATTTGAACAACTTGTGATCGTCGCTCACAACGGTGTGCGGCACGTCGTCCTTGTTGATCCATGTAACTTCGGTGCCCGCCTTTATTTCGAGCTGCATGGGCGCGAAGCTGAAGTTATCGATGGTCACCGTGGTGGTGCCGAGTTTTTCCTGAGCTGCGATGACGGAGCGCGGCCGCAGAGTGCCACTCGCGAGCGAGAGCGAAAGAACAGCCGCCGCTCCGAGAATCGCGGTTCCGAGAATCCGTGCAGTCCGGCTTTGTTGCGTTTTCGTGCTTCTCATGTGAAATCTCCTTATCCTTAAAGTGTTGAATCCACGATTGCCAATGTGTGTTTGCCGCGAACGAAGTTCACGTCGGTGATACCCAGCAAGCCGCGCAGTTTTTCGGCCGGCACTTTCATGGGACCCGGAGAATCGGCTTGTCCCGGCTGAGGCTGCGGGAAGGCCGTGGAGCACGCGGTGTGAAACGTGACGTTTCCTTCGATTTTCTGCATAGTCTGGTGAATGTGTCCGTTCAGAACGGTTACGGAGCCAAATCGCTTCAGGTAGGAAAGCGCCTGTTCGCTGTCATCGGTGCCCCAACCCCATTGCGGATAAACGGACCAGAGCGGGATATGCGCGAAGACTACGATGGGCGTGCTGCTCTTCAATTTGGCAACGTCCTTTTCGAGCCATTCGAGCTGCTCGTGGCCAAGAGTGCCGAGACCGCCAGCCTTCAGGTTCAACACGTTGACCAAGCCGATAAAATGCGCTCCCTTCTGATCGAAGCTGTACCAGCCATCGCCTTGCGTCCCCTGGCCGAAACGTTCGTGGAACATCGCGCCGTTGTCGTTGAGAACATCGTGCTCGCCGGGAACGTAAAAGATGCGGTCGGTCTTTAGGCTCTTCAAGGATTCGGACAGCGTGTCGAATTCCTCAGGCTTTGAGAGGTGCGTCAAATCGCCCGTATGAAGAACGAACGAAGGAGGTGTGGGCAGCGCGTTGACCTTGGCAATGGCTTCGCGCAGCGTTCCGGTCACATCCGGGTTCGCCGGCTTGCTGAAGCCGATGTGGCTGTCGCTGATCTGAACGAAGCTGAGATCGCCCTTGAGATTGCCGACGTTCTTTTGCAATACATCGGTCATGGCAAATGATTTCAAAACGCCGCCCTGGAGGACACAAAGAGTGCCGGTGCCAGCCCAGGCCATGCACTTCAGGAAACCGCGACGATCCACGCCATCGTTATCTTGATTCTTTTCAATGTAGTCCGACATATCCTCTCCTCCGGTTGCGCAGCGGCGTCGGCTGAAAGGCCTTTTTGCGCTGCGTTCCCCTATCTAGACACGACTAGCGCGCCAAATATTCCCGTCAATTGCGATAAAGGGCATCGCGGCTACGAAACATTAATTAACGTCTGTCCGCGGATTAAGGGCCTTTGGCGGGAATAAATTAGGTTGATATCCTGTCTGGAAGACTGAGAATGTAATGCGCGTATGGGTGAAGAGACACGCGGGTCAGGCCAAGTGGGGAGTTTTGAGCAGGTTGTACTGCCGCACCTAGATGCGGCGTACAACCTTGCGCGCTGGCTCGTCCGCAACCCGCACGATGCCGAGGACATTGTCCAGGAGGCGTATCTTCGCGCGTTCAAATTCTTCGGCGGCTATCAGGGAGGCGACGCCCGCGCCTGGGTGCTGAAGATCGTGCGCAATACCAGCTATTCGTTTTTCGAGAAGAACCGCCCCACTGAATTGGCGGAGGAATTCGACGAGAAGGTTCATACGGCTAGCACTACAGAGGAGCCGGGCGCGGAAGCGGCGCTTTTAAAATCGGCCGATAGCCGCATGCTTCGCGAGGCGCTTGACGAATTGCCGGTGAATTTTCGTGAGGTTCTGGTGCTGCGTGAACTCGAGGGTATGTCTTACAAGGAAATCGCCGAGGTGACGAGCGTGCCCATCGGGACGGTGATGTCTGGATTGGCGCGCGCTCGCACGCAATTGCGCGAACGCTTACTGCATGCGCGCGCGAAGGAGGAGCAACGTGGCTTGCGAAAATAACCAGCTATTGCTGGACGGATATTTCGACGGCGAACTCGACCTGGTCCGCAACCTCGAATTCGAGGAGCATGTGAAGACCTGTCCGGATTGCGCGGGAGAGCTACGTGACCAGAAAGCCATGCGCGATTCCCTTCGGGCGGCGAATCTCTACGAACGCGCGCCGGAGAGCCTGAGGGCTCGCATCCGCGCGTCGCTACCGGCGGAGGCGCGTCCGCAACCAATTGCAATGCCGCGGCGTCCGGTGCTCGAGTGGCTTGCGGTCGCGGCTGCCATCCTGATCGCCGTTTTCCTGGGCGCGAAAGTGCTGCCTAATATCGGCGGTCAAAGGGAGAACTTAGTTGCCGAGGAAATCGTCGCGAGCCACATCCGCTCGATGCAGCCGGGACATTTGTACGATGTGGAATCCACAGACCAGCACACAGTGAAGCCGTGGTTTGACGGTAAGTTGGACTTTGCGCCCCCAGTAGTGGACCTTAAGGAACAGGGTTTCCCGCTCGTGGGAGGGCGGCTCGATTACGTCGATCATCGCAATGTCGCCGCCCTTGTCTATCAGCGACGGAAGCATTTCATCAACGTGTTCGTCTGGCCCGAAGAATCGAAAGGCGCAAAGTTGCCGGATGTTCAGACCATCCAGGGGTACAATCTGGTCTCCTGGTCGCACGACGGGATGTATTTTTGCGCCGCCTCGGATTTGAATATCGCCGAGATTCGCCAGTTCGCCGGACTTCTGGAACAATAAGGATTCGGCGATTCGATTCGAATTCCAATTAGTTTGAGAGAAGCGCCGATGGCGAAGAATCGCCAATTCAGGGCGGGAGTTCAGCGTCTTGATTTCGGCGGGCGTTAAGCCTAGAATCAGAAATTCACTAATGAAGGTCTTTCGCGACAAATGAGTCTCTCTGCGCCCAGCGAACCTTGCTGGGCTTTGTTGTTTATGGCTGATTTGCAGGCACAGGAGCAAAGATGATCGAGGGAGCTATTCCTGAAGGGCTGACATTCGACGACGTGCTGCTTTTGCCTGGAAAGTCGTCGGTGCTTCCCGCGCAGGCTGACACGCGCACGTGTCTTACGCGCACGATTTCGCTGAACATTCCGATTGTGTCCGCCGCGATGGACACGGTAACGGACGGGCGCCTTGCCATCGCGATCTCGCGGCAAGGCGGCATCGGTTTCGTTCACAGAAACATGTCGATCGAGCGCCAGGCGGAGGAAGTGGACAAGGTAAAGCGGTCGGAAAGCGGGATGATCGTGGATCCCGTGACGATTGCGCCGGAACTGTCCGTGCGACAGGCTTTGGACATCATGAACAAGTACAAGGTTTCGGGCCTTCCGGTAACGCGCGGGGCGCACCTGCTGGGGATTTTAACGAACAGGGATTTGCGGTTTGAAAGGAATCTGGACCAGCCCGTCAGCGGAATCATGACCAAGGATAATCTGGTTACTGTCCCGGTGGGCACAACGCTGGAAGAAGCGGAAAAAATCCTGCAGCGGCATCGCATCGAAAAGCTTCTGGTGGTGGATGCGGATTTCAATTTGAAAGGCCTGATCACGGTAAAAGACATCCAGAAGAAGATCGAGTTCCCGAGCGCAACCAAGGATGAGCATGGACGGCTGCGCGTTGGCGCGGCAATTGGCGCCACCGGAGATTTCCTGGAGCGCGCACAGGAGCTAACGCGAGCGGGTGCGGATGTGCTTGCTATCGACACGGCTCACGGGCACACGACACGCGTGATGGACGCGATCCGCGCGGTAAAGTCCAAGCTGCCGCAGATGCAGATAGTGGCCGGAAATGTGGCTACGGCCGAGGGAACAAGCGAATTGATTGCGCTGGGCGTGGACGGCTTGAAAGTGGGAATCGGGCCGGGATCGATTTGCACCACGCGCGTGGTTACCGGAGCAGGCGTGCCGCAGATCACGGCGATACTGGAATGCGCGCGGGCGGCAAAAGGGACGGGAGTGCCGCTGATTGCCGACGGCGGGATTAAATTTTCAGGAGACATCAGCAAGGCTCTGGCCGCGGGAGCGTCTTCCGTGATGATCGGCGGACTTTTTGCAGGCACGGAGGAATCTCCGGGCGAGACAATTCTGTATCAGGGCCGCACGTTCAAGTCCTATCGCGGAATGGGATCGATTGGCGCGATGGAAGCGGGCTCGGCGGACAGGTATGCGCAGGAAGGCGCGGCGAGAGGCAAGACGGTGCCGGAAGGCATCGAAGGCCAGGTTCCGTACAAAGGTTCGCTATCGGCGCTTGTGGAGCAGCTCGTGGGCGGGTTGCGAAGCGGCATGGGCTATTGCGGCACGGCAAATCTGGACGAGCTGAGCGAGCGCGGCAAGTTCATCCGAATTTCGCAGGCAGGGTTGCGCGAAAGCCATGTGCATGACGTGATCATCACGCGCGAAGCGCCGAATTACCGGCTGGAATAATGCGACGGACTGGGGAAGCCTATCCGGCCAGCCGTTCGCGATGCGCTGCGGCGCTGGTTCGCTAGCATGCATTGGCTTCATCGCTGGTGGCCGGCACTGTTATGGGCCGTGGTAATCTCTGCGTTCTCAACCGGCGTATTTACCTCAGATAACACCAGCCGGATTATCATCCCGATTCTGAGATGGTTTTTTCCGCACGCGTCACAGCAGACTCTGTTCTTTCTTCACTATTTCATCCGCAAGACGGGCCACGTCACTGAATATTTCATATTGAGCTTGCTGGTCTTGCGTGGAATCCGCGCGGGGAAACGAGGCGTGCATCTCGCGTGGGCGCTCGCTGCGGTTGCGGTCGTGGGATGCTATGCCGCGCTCGATGAGTTTCATCAATCATTTGTTCCCGGCAGAACCGCTGCAGTTTCGGACGTGCTGCTCGATACGGCGGGAGGAATTGCGGCCCAGGTGGTCGTCGCGCTCGTGATACTTTTTGGGGATGTTCGAAGGAAACGGAGAGACAATACTCTGCGCCCGGCCTAGCCGAGTGTAATGCCTCCCGATTAATCTTCAGTCTTTCTTGAAAGGACACTCTATGTCTCATCGGGTTCTGAGGAAGTTACTGACGCTCGCGATGTTCGCGGCTCTAAGTTGCTCCGCTCTGCACGCTGCTGATCCGCTGCATTACGAATTGCGCTTCGAACGGCCGAGCACGCATCTGATGGATGTGACGATACGCGCCGGGGACCTAAACGGGCCGAGCGTCGAGTTCGCCATGCCCGATTGGGCGCCAGGCTCTTACTATCTCCAAAATTACGCCGCGAATGTTCAGGGATTTCGCGCGGTTGGCTCCGACGGAAAAGAATTGAAATGGAGCAAGACGGATAGCCAGACGTGGCGCGTCGAGCTTGCAGGAACGAGCGCGGTCACGGTTTCCTACCAGGTGTTCGGCGATATGCTGCGCAACAATCAGGCTCAATATAATGAGCGACACGCCTTTATCGGCGGACCGTCCGTGTGGATGTATTTGGTGGGTGGGAAAGAGCGGCCGGTGGACCTTACGATTGCGGTGCCGGCGGGATGGAAAGTGGCGACGGGCATGGAGCGTACGTCCGATCATACGTTCCGTGCGGCAGACTACAATTGGTTTGCCGACGCGCCTCTGGAGATTTCAGATTTTGCGGAGAAGGATTTTCAGGTGCTCGGAACGACGTACCACGTGATCGTTCACGACGTGGAAGGCCAGAACGATTTTGCGAAATTCGCGCAGGACATGCAGACATTTGTTGAAACGATCGTGCCGATGTTCAGCTCGGTTACGGGCGCCGAGCAAGCCGCTCCGTTCAAAGATTATTGGTTCCTGTTTCATGTTTGGCCGAATACCGGAGGCGGGCTGGAGCATTTGAATTCTACACAAATCAATTTTTCGAAAGGCTGGGACTCGCAAGATCCGGTTCCGGGGTATGGCAACCAATACAACCTGAAACTATTCGTGACCGCGCATGAATTTTTCCATGCATGGAACGTGAAGCGCTTGCGGCCGCAGCCACTAGGGCCGTTTGATTATTCGCAAATGGTCCATACGCCGTCGCTGTGGATTTCCGAAGGCCTCACGAGCTATTACGGAGCGCTGGCGCTGGAACGTGCCGGACTCATCACTCCGCAGCAATACCTGGACGAGATAAGCCATACGATCACAAATTTCGAGCAGAATCCCGGGCGGCGCGAGCGGAGCATTGAAGACACAAGTTGGGACACATGGTTCAACAGCGATACGGTGACTCAGCCCAACAATCTGAAGAACACAAGTTATTCGTACTACGACGGCGGGCAGATCATGGGGCACATTCTGGATTTCGCCATCCGGCAAGACACAAAGAATCAGAAATCTCTCGATGATTGGATGCGCTTGCTCTATTCACGTTACGCGCTTCCCAAGCCCGGATTCCTGCCCGATGACGCCGTGAAAGCAGCGTCGGAAGTGGCGGGAGTGGATGTGAGCGAAATCTTCAGCAAGTATATCAGCGGAAAGGAACCAATTCCGTACGAGAAGTATTTTGCTTATGCTGGAATCGATGTAGAGAAGAATCTCGAACTTGAAAAGCCGTGGCTGGGCGTCAGCCATAGCAAGAGCGACGACGGCCACGCGAAAATCACCAACGTGATTGCGGGCAGCTCCGCTGACACGGCGGGATTGGACCGCGACGACATCGTCATCGGAATCGACGGACGCACCGTGGATGAGGACGCTTTTAACGAAACCATCCTAGAGCACAAACCAGGCGATACGCTGCACATGACGGTGATTAGACTCGGAGAGATAAAAGAAATTCCGGTGACGTTGATTGCGAGCCCTTATCCCAGCTACAAGCTGAAACCGATGGAAAATCCTACGGTCCAACAGAAGGCCATCTACAACAGTTGGATGGGAATCAAGTGAGTGGCTTTTGATC
>JBAVQA010000388.1:0-11889 GCA_049693595.1 Candidatus Acidiferrales bacterium
GGCTCCCACCATCAGTACGACGGCGAACGTCAATTCAGAAACGATTAGAACGTCCCGCAATCGGCCAGTCTTAGTGCTGTAGCCGGACCCTCGACCGCCTTCACGAATGGCCGAGGAGAGAGCGCCTTTTGCCGCATGCAGCGCCGGAGCAAGTCCAAACACTAAGCCGGTAAGAATGGAAATCAGCAGAGCGAACGCCAGCACCACCCAGTCGATTCGTACTTCGCTGAGCCGGGGAACGTTCGATGGCACAAAGCGCAGGATGAAACCCAAAGTACCCACTCCGGTTGCGATTCCCGCGGCACCGCCGATGAGCGACAGCAGCATGGACTCGGTCAGCATCTGGCGCACTATGCGGCCGCGGCTCGCCCCCAGCGCTAACCGCACTGCCATCTCTTGTTGTCGCCCCGAAGCGCGCGCCAAGAGGAGATTGGCAATGTTCAACGATACGATGAAAACGATCAGGATTACTGCACCCAGTAACACCAGCAGCATGGGCCGGACATTGCCCACCAAAGTTTCTTGCAATGGTTGAATCTCAATTGTCCATTGCGCCTGCGACGGGTAATCGGTGGGAAAGTCATGGCGTAATTGGGCAGCCATGGCAGTGAGCCGCGCCTGAGCTTGCGCCAGTGTCAGGCCAGGCTTCAGTCGTCCGATTCCATTTACTAAAAGCCGGTTACCACGTATTGGCGGGGGAAAGGGATCTGCGCTGAATCCGCCGGCGCCAAACACTTCCGCGTCGCCGGAAGTCGTCGGTCCAGGATGGCGAAATCCGCGTGGCAGAACCCCAATAATTGTAAGGGGATCATTGTCGATCCGGATGGTACGGCCGATAACATTCGGATCGGCGCCGTAGGCACGGCGCCACAAGCCATCGCTGATCACGGCCTCTGGAGCAAAACCAGGCACGAAGTCCTGCGGACCATACAACCGTCCAACTTGCGGGATCACACCCAGCATGGAAAAGTAGCTGAAACTGGTATTGACCCCCTCGACGCGCTCGGGGTGTTTGATGCCGGTCACATTCTCGCTGCCCTCAAAGATCGGGGACACATCTTCAAATACACCTGATCGCGTCTGCAGGTCATCCAGCTCGGGCTTGGAAAACTCAACGTCCCGCAATCCTACGCCGGGCTCGTTAAAGAAGACTCGCACCAAACGATCGGGATCGGGGTAGGGCAGAGGACGCAGCAACACGGCATCCTCGATGCTGAAAATGGCCGTGTTGGCTCCCACGCCCAAAGCCAGCGTCAGGACAGCCACGATCGTGAATGTGGGCATCTTGCCCAGCATGCGCAAACCATAGCGAACATCCTGGAGTAGAGTCCACATGTGGACGCCTCCTTTCGGCCCTCTGCCCGCTTAAGACCTAGGTTAGAGGTTGCGGTACTCCGAACGCTTCAGCAAAATTCAGACCATAAGTCGAAAACGGCTATGCTACTAAAAAGATTGATCCAATATGGCGGAGAGCCTGTTTTGCTGGACACGACACCGTCCGATTGCGAAATTGGGTGTCCGTTATTGGGCAGCCTATTTGTCAAACTTCGCAGTTTCTTCTGAGGAATTTTCTCCACGTCAATCGAGTTTTGTTCTAGCATCTCGAAGCCCAGCGAGATACCTCGGATCTTCATCGTAAGGAGTCGAATCCCATGAAAGCAGGCGACGGAATCATCAGCAAGGAAAGCAAGTACTCGGTGCCGGAGACGCTAGATCGAGTGGATGCGCTGCTGCGGTCGAAGGGGATCAAGATTTTTGTTCGCGTCGATCACAGCGGAGAGGCGGAAAAGGTTGGGCTGAAGATGCCGCCGACGCAACTGCTCATCTTTGGAAACCCGAAAGGTGGGACTCCCGTGATGCTGGCTGCGCCGACCGCTGCGATTGATCTGCCGCTCAAAGCGCTGGCGTGGCAGGACGCCGACGGCAAAGTGTGGCTCAGCTATAACGATCCCGAATATCTGAAGAAGAGGTACGGGCTAACCGCCGAGCAGATCAAGACAATTGCGGGGACGGGAAGCCTGATCGAGCAAGCATTGAGTTAGGGTGTAACTGTGGCGGTGCCGCTGTCGAATGCGAGTACGGTGCCGGGGGCATTGTGCTCGCGGCGGACGTAGGCCATGCCGATGGCTGCGGCGGCCTTCGGTGAGAAGGCGGAGCTGGTGACGATGCCCACTTCCGCGGCTGCGGCGTCGTTCGTGCGCAGGCGCGTGGAGGGCGGCGGCGGATCGGCGGATGAAAATTTCAGACTTACGCGGCGGCGATTTACTTGGCCGCGCGAGCGCACTCGCTCCACAATTTCCTGCCCGGTGTAACAACCCTTGGTGAAGCTGAGGTGTGTGGATTCGAGCGCGGCTTCGTGCGGGATTACTGTGTCGTTGAAATCATCGGGGAACCAGGGGATTCCGGCTTCGAGGCGCAGCGAGTTGAGCGTGGCCATGCCGATGGACGCGCCGTGTGCGGCGTGAATTCTGGCGTGCATGCTTTGCCACAGCAGGCCGAGATGTTCGCGCGGAGCGATGATTTCAGCGCCGGTGCCGCCGAAGTGAGAGAGGCGGATCAGGTGCGAGGGAACTCCGTCGATGGGAAGCTCGGCGTTGGCAAATTCGGAAAAACCTTCGAGCGAAAGGCCGCAGGCTTGCGCGATAACGGTGCCGGCTTGCGGACCTTCCACGGCGAAGCTGCCGAGCTGGTCGGTGAGGTCTTCGAGTGTGACGTCGTCCATGATGATGAATTTATCGAGCGTGGCGAAAGTGCGTTCACGCACGGACGCGTGCGTGCGCACGAGCAATTTTTCTGCGAGCGCATAGACTTCGAGTTCGGCGAGGATGTGGCCTTGCGGATTCAGTAGCAGCGCGCGAGTGCCGTAGGCTTCGCCGACGGACTTGATGTCGTTGGAGACGATCGCGTTCAGGTAGCGGACGCGGTCGGGACCGGAAAGCGAAAAGGTGGCGTGCCAGTTGGTGTCGAACAGGGCCACGGATTCTTTTGCGGCGCCGTATTCGGCGGCAGCGTCGGAAAACTTTTCCGGGAGCAGGCAGCCGCGATACTCCGCGAGTTGTGCGTTCGCGGCGCGATGTTCGGGGAGAAGTGGAGTGTCCATGATTTTCGAATCGGGCGGGCGCAATCAGTATGCGGGAAGAGGCGGTGCGGTGTCATCTTGGAAATCGGATGGGGCGGTCTTGTCACAGAGAAAAGCAGGTTCCTCGTCGGCCTGGCTGCCGGCAGGCGGGCCAAAAAGCGGTTTCGCTCGGGATGACATTGAGAACGGCGGCAGATTCCGAGGCAGGAGCAAGATGCCGGGCTGAAGGCCCCGGCGCTACATTTAAACCTAAGGCGGAGCCGATGTGCGGACGCGCTGGTATACTTGAGGTGCGATGGCGGAAAGACTGATTCACGAAATAATTCCGGTGGGAATGCTGCAATGCAACTGCTCGATACTGGGCGATCCCACGACGCGCGAAGCGATTGTGGTGGATCCGGGCGACGAAGTGGAGCGCGTGCTGGAGATTTTGCGGCGGCATGATTTGAAGGTGCGCGCAATCGTCAGCACGCATACGCATATCGATCATGTGGGCGGGCTTGCGGGGCTTCACGCCGCGACGGGCGCGCCAGTTCTGATCCACAAAGACGATTTGGAGCTGTATAGCAATCTGGAGATGCAGGCGAATTGGCTTGGCGTTGAGACTCCGCAAGTGATGGACATTCAGGATTTCGTGAAGGAGGGCGACACGCTGCGCTGGGGTGGGTTTGCCGCGCGCGTGTTGCACACGCCGGGGCACACGCCGGGGAGTATCAGCCTAGTGGTTGAACGCGGAACGGGCGCGGAGACGGCTTCGTCCGGAACGGGCGATCAGCATAGCGCGCACAAACACGCGCATTCGCATCCGCCGGCGACGAAGCGTCCGAACGATGTGGCGAGCGAAGTGTCGCGGTTGATTGCGGGCGACACGCTTTTTCAGGGCAGCATCGGGCGAACAGACCTGTGGGGCGGCTCGTTCAAAGATATTCTGAAATCGATCCACGACAAACTGTTGACGCTGCCGGATGAAACGCTAGTCACTCCGGGCCACGGCGCCAATACGACCATCGGCGCCGAACGCGCCGGCAATCCATACTTGCGATAATTCCAACAGAAAAACGATCGCGCCAAACACTACCGTTTAGCCAGCAGGCAGATTCCAGACCATGGACGCGAGCCTTGCGCACCGTTTGATGCTGGCAAAAGCGCCAGCAAACGCATGCCAAACGAGAGCCGCTTCAATCGCGCTGCGGCTTTCAGCGGCGAGCGCACATCGATCGGCGTCCATCCGTAAGGGACAAAGAAACCGGGACCTTCCTTGGGACCGAACTTAAACGAAGCGCCGCTCCGTGCGAGTTGTGGCCCCATATTTTTTTGGAGCAGGCGGAGAAGTCCGGGCGATGCGACGTCGGTGAGCCAGCGCTGAAAGCTCGGGGGTGCGGCAAGATCGCGGCCAAGAGACCCGACTTCGTCCGCGGTGAGATAAATCAGAAGGCCTTCGGTGATGATCAGCGTCTTCGCGGACCTGCTTCCGAGTTGAGAAAACAGCTCGCGGCGTCCGCTGACGTCCGACAGATCCAAACGAATCCGTTCGAGCTGGCAGACAGGTTTTTCACTGCGGAGAATTTCTTCCTTGTAGTCCAAGATGCCCGCGAGATCGACTTCAATCCATTTGAGCGACGCAGGAAGGGCCATGCGGTAGGGGCGCGCGTCGAGACCCGCCGCGAGATTGACAACCATATCGACGCCCTGCTGGATTTGTTCGTTGAGGAACTGGTCGTAGAGGTACGTGCGCATGACCCAGGCCCACGTGGCGCGGTCGCTGAATGGCAACGACGTGGCGATTTGTTCGCCACGAGTGCCTGCCAAGCGGCGCGCAAAAGGATCGACGAAGAGGTGATCCGCACGTTCCGTCTCTCGCGCGCGATACACTGCGGCCCACATCGCAGTGTCCGAAATGTTTCGGATTAACGCGTCACTTGGTGGGCTAGCTTGGCTCATGAGGCGCGCCTCCAACACAATTACGCAAGCACCGGCAAGGTGACGAGTACGCCTAGAATTGTACGTCCTTGACGTGCGTTGCAGGGAACCACCTGTTCCCGAACGCATCTTGCAGGCTCGCGGCACGGTCGCCGTAGGGCTCATCGCGCAGCGGACGCAGCACCTTGGCACCTTCGCGCACGGCCGCTGCGTACACGGCGTCCACGTTCGGCACGTACATGTGCAAAGCTGCGGGAAGAGCCGCGCGCTCGTCGGAAGCTTCGCCGACAGCCAGAATCGAATCGCCGATGCGAAGACGCGCGTGGAGGACTTTGCCGTCGGGCGCGTCGTGCATGAAGGCTACCTCGGCGCCAAAAGCGCGTTTCGTAAACTCGATGAATTCCGCCGCGCGCACCAAGCTCAAGTGCGGCAATATCGTTCCAGTGTCTTCCGTTCTGTGGCCCGTTTTGCGAATCGCAGTGAGATACCATTGATTTCCGGCGGGGTCCTTCACTCCGGCCTCGAAGTCGCCATACGGCTGTTCATGCGGAGCAGAGAGAGAAGTGGCTCCCGCTTTCAAAGCGCGTTGAAAGACTGCCTCGACGTCATCAACATGAAGAATGTTGGCCACTGCCCTGGCGCCAAATTCTTCGGTGGCATCCGCCAATTCGAGAATTGAATCACCGATGCGCAATTGGGCGTGCATGATCAACTGAGTGCCCGGTCTGGGTACGCGGAAGGCTTCTACCGCGCCGAAGGCTTCCTTGAAGAAGTCGATCAATGTGGCGGCGCCTTTCACCGCGAGATACTGGGTCAGAGTGTGGAACCCTTCCGGGATCGGCTTGACTGCGGGCACCGCGGTCGAGGAGGCGCCTTGGTTCATCAAGGCGTCCATGCGCTTCTGCATTTCCGCGCCGGACATCGCTTCTCTTAGCGTGGAGATGTTCCACAGGTAGCCGAAGGGGTCGGCGAATAGGCCCGAACGTTCGCCGTAGAACTGGTTTTCGATCGGACGCACTTCTTTTGCGCCTCCAGCGACAGCGCGCGCGGCGACCGCATCAACGTCGTCCACCGAAAGGCTCATTCGTACGGGCGAGCCGCCGAGCGTCTCAGGACTCAGCGCTCCATGATCCGGGAACTCGTCGGAGAGATACATCACAGAATTGCCGATGCGAATCTCGGCGTGACCGATTTTTTTATCGGGGCCGACTAATCGCATCACTTCGGTGGCGTCGAAGACGTTTTTGTAAAAATCGATCGCGGCGGCAGCGTCTTTTACGCAGATATAGGGAACGGCGGTTTGCCGAACTTCTGTTGCGGTAACTGGTTTGCTTGCCATGGATGTTCTCCTTTCGAGGTCGAGTTTGAGGCGTGCTTTGAAATTCTCGCCGGGCAGATCGCGCAACTGCGCGGCAATTTGTGCCAGGGCTTGAAGTTTCGCGCCCACTTTCGTCTCGCGGCGCGGGGACGCAACGCGCGGGCGGGCGACGAGCGCTTCAACGATCCTGTCGAGTTGTTCGCTAAGGTTTTGCTTAGCCATTTTGTCCACCAGATTTACTTGCCGATCGAATGCTCGATTTGGCGACCGGTTTCTTGTGCGACGAAACATCCAGCTGCGAACGCAAGGACTCCAGGCCGCGGACTTGCAATTGTTTTACGGCTCCGCCGGTGCGGCCGAGTTCTTTGGCCATTTCGCGGATGCTTTTCTCCTGTGCGAAACGCATTTCGATCACGCGGCGCTGGTCGCTCGGAAGCGTGGTCACCAGCCGGAAGAGCTTGGCGCGCTGCTCGACGTCTACCATGTCGACGTGATGCGATAAAAGCTCGTCGGAAGACGGGTTGCCTTGCTCCCGCGCTTTGGATTTCCAACAGTCCGCGATGGCGTTCGACGCGATCCGGAGCAGCCACGCCGCGAAGGGAAGTCCGCGCCATTCGTAGCGAGCGAGGTTTGCAAGGGCCTGGTGAAACACTTCGGCCGTCAGGTCCTGCGCCTCTTCGCGGTTTTCTACTCGCCGCGCAATGTACGCATACACCCGTTCAAAATTATTTTCGTAGAGCTCGCCAAAACGGCCCGGGTCTCTTTGCGCTGCTTCGACCAGGCGCCGCTCGCCGGCATCTTGGGAACGATCCTTCAACCGGTTCTCCGGATTTGCCTTTCAATAACTTAAACTGCCGAGCGAGAGAAAGGTTACGCTAATTTGTTCGGAAAAGCGTCGGCCGGATGCCGCAGCGGGCTTTGCGCTTTGGCGTGCAACTTTGTATCCTCTGCAGTCGTACTACCAATGTGGGCGGCGCATGCTCCTCTCCGCCGCCGAAAGAGGCTTCCCGCGAATGGACGAAGCAAATATGCCTCCTGCGATGGGCTCAGATGCGCCACCAGCTTTGACCCCGGCGCCTCCGCCCGAAGCCGAGCGCAGCACCATACTCTACGGGCCTAATGGTCTGCGCGCGGGATGGCGTCTCCTGATCTTTCTGCTGATCCTCGGCTGTCTTGTCGGTGTCATTTCTCTGGCCGGACATTACGCAGCTCGCATGCGCGGACCGCGTCCGGCGAACCCCAGCCAGGTGACAACGCTCACGCCGGCATTAGTCTCGATAAGCGAGCTAGCAACCCTCGCAATAATTCTTCTCCCCAGTTGGATTATGACGCTGATCGAGCGCCGGAAGATCTCGCAGTACGGGCTGCCATTGCGTTCGCCTTTCCCAAAGAATTTCTGGGTGGGATTGCTGTGGGGATTTGTGGCCATCAGCGGTGTGCTCTTCGTAATGTTTTTGTGCCACGGCGTCCGAATCACCGGCGTCGATACGCATGGCTCCGCGTTGGCTCTCTCGGCCTTGGAATGGGCCCTCGCGTTCGTCTTGGTCGGGATTTCGGAGGAATTCACGTTTCGCGGGTACCTGCAATTTACGCTGACCACTGGGATTGGATTCTGGCCCTCAGCCGTTCTAATGTCTGCGCTTTTCGCATTCGCTCACACAACAAACTCTGGTGAGTCTCTTTTCGGGCTAACCCAAGTCGCGGTCTTTGGGATTTTTGCCTGCATCGCGTTGCGGTGGACGGGAAATTTGTGGTGGCCCATTGGATTTCACGCCGCGTGGGACTGGGGACAGACGTTTTTCTACGGTGTGCCGGACAGCGGGCTGAGTGCCAGCCGGAATTTTCTGCACGCCGAATTTCACGGCCCAAACTGGCTGACGGGAGGGAGCACCGGCCCGGAAGGCAGCGTCCTGACGCTGATCGCGCTGATAGTGGCCTCGCTGATGGTGCTGCGTTTCTACCGCGAAGTTCGCTACCCGGACCCCGACGCGCTAGGACTCAGGGTTCGCTAGAGGCTTCTTGCGCATGTGAACTTCGCGGCCGCCGTGCTCGTAGTGCACGCCGTCCATGTAGGTTCTCATCATCAAAATCCCGCGGCCATGTTCGGCAAAGAGGTTTTCGGGCGCCAAGGGATCCGGAACGCGCTCGGGATTAAATCCTTCTCCTTCATCCCGCACGACAAAGAAAAGTTCTCCGCTGGCCTCGCAACGAAAACTCAGGTGAACATGCTTGTTGGGGTCTTCGTGGTTGCCATGGACCACGGCGTTGGCGATGGCCTCCCGGAGCGCGACCTCGATATCGCTTCCGTCACCATGAAAACATTTGTAATGCTTCATGCGCGCTATGAATTCATCGACGAACGGAGAAATTTCGGAGATTTCGCTGGGCATGGACAATTCGAATTGAGGATGGGGAGGTCCGACCTTCCATCCTTTGTGCAGATCCATTTGTGTAGCCTCTCCATCCTGCGGCCGTCGCCCAAGCAGTGCACGATGAAACGAGAAAATAATTGTACGCTACGACGGATACTCTTTAACTGAAAACTGTCCCAACGCCAAGCAGTTTATAGGGAGCCTGTCTCTGAACGAAACCTGCAATCCACAGCCGCATGGCCGTCCGCGACGCCTATTGCCTGAATTGCCGAGTTAACTCCTGTAAATAAATGCGCCGGAGAAAACATCCTTTTACCGCCGGCTACGTCGAAGTGTGAAGAGTTGTGTTTCCGCAAGCTGTCAGAGCGCGGGGCCGGGAAGCAACCTCCCCGGATGTTTGCCTTTCGAGGTTGACGCGGCGGCGGGGAGCAAGTATCGTCTTGCGGCAGTGACGGATTCGAAATCATAACTTCCCGGTGATATCGAATAGAAGGCGGAAGCGCGATACGACTTGCGCTCCCAACTCACCACAAGAAATTTCGGCGGCGCGCATCCGGCCACGGGCTCGAAGCGGATCAGTGTGCCGCCTCGAAGAAAATTCAGGAGGAACACATGCGGGTACGTTTGCTCTTTGTCTTTTTGGTCTTCATCGCGGGGTCTTGCGCGCAGGCTCAGCAGGTGGACATTCCCTACGAGAAGTTCGTGCTCGACAACGGGCTTACCGTGATCGTTCACGAAGACCACAAAGCGCCCATCGTGGCCGTGAACCTGTGGTATCACGTCGGCTCCAAGAACGAGAAACTGGGCAAGACCGGATTCGCTCATCTTTTCGAGCACCTGATGTTCGGCGGCAGCCAGCACGCCCAGGGGAGTTACATTAAGGGCCTCGAGACAGTCGGTGCAACCGACCTGAACGGGACTACATATTATGACCGCACCAATTACTTTGAGAATGTCCCCACTTCGGCGCTCGACTTCGCGCTGTTTATGGAATCGGACCGCATGGGTTTCCTCGACTTGAGCCAAAAGACGCTGGACTTGCAACGCGGCGTGGTGCAGAACGAAAAACGCCAGGACGAGAACCAACCCTACTTCCTTACCGAGGAAAACTTTCCCAACAATACCTATCCGGCGGGCCACCCGTATTCCCATGAGGTGCTCGGCGACCTGTCGGACCTGGACGCTGCTTCGTTCAAAGACGTGCAGGACTGGTTCAAGAATAATTATGGGCCGTCCAACGTGGTTATCGTGCTGGCGGGCGATATTGACGTGAAAACGGCGAGAGAGAAGGTCCAAAAATACTTCGGCGAAATCCCGCCGGGTCCGCCGGTGGCGCACCAGAAGGTTTGGATCGCAAAGATGAGGGGCACGCACCGCGAAGTCACGCAAGATCGCGTTCCGCTGCCGCGCATTTACATGGTCTGGAACGTGCCGCAATTCGGCAGCGCCGATGCCGACTACCTGGACTTGGTCAGCTCCTGTTTGGGCGACGGCAAAACTTCGCGGCTGTACAAGCGGCTGGTTTACGACGACCAGATCGCCAGCGACGTCGGGGTCTATCTTGACGCGCGCGAGATCAGCAGCCAGTTCGTCGTTCAGGTTACGGCGCGGCCGGGGCACAACCTCGATGAAATAGAGAAGGCGATTGACGAGGAAATGGCTCGATTCCTCAAGGATGGGCCCACCGCCGAAGAGTTGCAGCGCATCCAGACGCAGTATCTCGCGAGCTTCCTCCGCGGCGTTCAGCGTATCGGCGGCTTCGGCGGAACATCGGACCGGCTGGCGCAGTACGAGGTTTATACCGGCGACGCCGGCGGTTACAAAGTGAAACTGAAACGCGTACGCGAGGCGACCGTTGGCGATCTCAAGGCCGCGGCGAACAGTTGGCTTTCTGACGGTGTGTACATTGGCGAGGTCCAGCCCTTCCAGGACTACAAGGCCACGTCGGCGGCAGTGGATCGCTCGAAGGCGCCTGCGCTCGGTACACCACCGGAGTTGAAGCTGCCTAAGCTCGAACGCGCAACGCTTTCGAACGGTTTAAAAGTGATTCTGGCCGAGAGGCCCGGTCTCCCGCTGGTGAATTTCTGGATGACCGCCGATGCCGGCTATGCAGCCGACCTCTCTGCGGCGCCGGGCACGGCGAAACTGATGTGCGCGCTCCTCACGGATGGCACGCCCACGCGCAATGCGCTCCAGATTAACGACCAAGCGGCTTTGTTGGGGGCGAATTTACAAGCCTACTCTGACCTGGACTTCTCGTACGTTCAGCTCTCCGCGCTGAAAGAAAAGCTGGATCCTTCGCTCGATCTGTTCGGCGACGTGATTCTGCATCCGTCCTTTCCGGAGGCTGATTTCAAACGCGAGCAGAAGCTGCAGTTGGACACCATCCAACAGGAGCAGGACAACCCGATTGGCATGGCTCTGCGCGTTTTCCCCGGCCTTATCTATGGGGCAAACAATGCTTACGGCAGCCCGTTCACCGGATCTGGAACGGCAGCCAGCGTGCAAAAAATTACGCGTGGCGATTTGGTGAAGTTCCATCAAATGTGGTTCCAGCCGAATAACGCCACGCTGGTGGTTGTGGGCGACACGACGCTCGCGGAGATCACGCCGAAACTGGAGAAAGTGTTTGGCGGCTGGAAATCCGGCGAGGCTGCGAAAAAGGACGTGGCTGCAGTAAAACTCCCGGCCAAATCGGTGGTCTACATACTGGATAAGCCGAACGCCGAACAGTCGGTGATCATCGCCGCCAACGTCACGGTGCCTCCCAACACCCCGGATGAACTGGCCATCCAGGCTATGAACGATGTTCTAGGCGGCACATTCAGCTCGCGCCTGAACATGAACCTGCGCGAGGATAAGCACTGGAGCTACGGAGCGAACAGCTTCGTGTTCGGTGCGCGCTTCCAGCGGCCATTCCTCGCTTTTGCGCCGGTGCAGACGGACAAGACCAAGGAGTCCCTGGTGGAGATGAACAAAGAGCTGCGGGCGTTTTTAGGGGACCGTCCGGTGACGCCGGATGAGTTGGCGCACACACAGGCTAACGAAACGCTTAGCCTGCCTGGATCGCGCGAAACATTGGACGCGGTGGGCAACTCCATCACGACCATACTGGACTCGCGCTGGCCGGACGATTATTACAACACCATGTCGGGGAAAATCCGCGCGCTGAAAACGAGCGATCTAGAGGCCGCTGCGAA
>JBAVQA010000389.1:0-2430 GCA_049693595.1 Candidatus Acidiferrales bacterium
CGGCACGTAGAGAATTCCTTCTTCCGTTTCGTTCAAGTCGCCCTGGAATCTCCCGGCCTTTACAATCTCCGCCAGGCCTTTGCGTGTGGTCAACACAAGCGCGGCCTCGGGATCTCCAGGCGACCATTCCGGTAGTTCGCGCCGAAAATAGAAAGCAAGTCCGTAGTTCCACGAGCGATTCAATTGAAAAGTAAATATGCGATCCGGACGCAGATCGTGGCGCAGAAAAACAGCATGGGGTCTTGCTGACAGATACGGATCCAACGCCGGAAGGATTCGTAGATCTGCCATCGCCGTGGCCGCAACAACTAGTAACGAGCACATTCCCACGACGAGTCTAAGATTTCGCCCGCTGCCCGCCTTGAGAATTGCTAGAACCAACAGAACCGTTATCAGCAACGCTGCCTCAGCGAAGTGTAGCCACGCAGCGCGCTCTGTCTCCGAAATAGAAATATGGTTCGCCTTCACCAAAACGACAATCGCCAAGACCAGCCAAAAAATACCAAGACCCACCGCAATCAGAACTGAAGCCGCGCGGCTCCTCTGAAATACTCGCATGGCCCCCAAGGAAGACAGGAGAGCAAGGGCCGGACTCGCCGGCAGAATGTACCCTGGCAATTTCGATTGCGAAGCGCTGAAAAATAGAATCGGGAAAATTGCCCAGCAGGCAAAGAAAAAACCTGGAGAATCCCTCCACGTTTTTTCGCGCCATAGTCGCAAACCTTCTTGCGCAGCCGGAATCAGGAGCACGGTCCACGGCAACATCGCCAATAGCGTGATCCATCCGAAAAACCAGAAAGGCTGTTTGTGCTGGAACACGGGAGTCAGATAGCGCTGAAAATTGTGCTGAATAACAAAAATGCGGATAAAATCAGGATTCCGCGAGGCGCAAAGAACGTACCAGGGAAGCGCCACCACGCAAAATGCGCCGATAGCAACGGGATGCATCAGTCGAAAAGCGGCTCGCCATTGGGAGGTGGCGAGCGCCCAAATTGCCATCGCTCCCGCGGCGAGTAACACAGCCGCAGGGCCTTTCGCCAGAACCGCAAGCCCCAGAAACGCGCCAAACAACGCCAGCGTAAGGCTCTCACCCGCTCGCATCACCGAATTGGAACTTGCTCCGTCAAGCAACGCTCGATGATTCGTCAATACACGGGAGGCGCAAACCATCGCGAGCGTGATGAAGGCGCTGAAAAGCATATCCGGTGTTGCCGCGCGCGAAAAACCGATTGCTGCAACGCTCGTGAAAAAAATCAACGGCGCCAGCAGCGCCGGCCTCTCTAAAAGTATTCCTTCGCTGCCGTAGTGCTTCCATCCGAGCCAGCCGATCGCAGCCGCGGCAGCAAACGCCGCAAATGCGGAAGGCAAGCGCGCAGCCCACTCCGCCGGCAAATTCAAGCGAAATCCAATTGCTGCCGCCCAATAATAAAGAATCGGTTTCTCAAACCACGGCTGCCCGTAGAGCCTCGGCGTAACCCAATCGCCCGTCTCCGCCATTGCTCGCGCGATCCACGCATACCGCGGTTCATCCGGGCCAACCAATCCGAAGGCGCCGAGCCCGGTAAAGAGACAAACGAAGACAGCCACGCCCGACAGGATCGCGTCCCGAAGATTGATTCGCCGCAATTGGGAAAGTGCATTCAAAGCGCGTTGAGTCTAACATTGCCCGCGAATCTTGATGTCGCGAGCTTTGCATTCGCCATCTATGAAACGAAAACTTCGCCGCACCCGCTGCGTCGCGACGTCACCGCGACAGCCGACGCCTGCACCGAAACATTCCAGCCGCAATCGCGCGACTACCGCTGGCATCTGCTTCGCCGCCTCTAGCATAATGGCCTCGCATGCGTGAATGGATTGAATATGCCGCGGCGTGGATTGGAGTGAAGTCCCTGGGACTTCTGCCACGGCCGGCGGCGCGGTTTGCCGGCGCGAGTTTTGCAGCCGCCGCTTATGCGTTGCGCGCGCCGCTTCGTCGAGCGGCGATGTTCAACCTGACTCTCGCATTTCCAGATTGGAGCGACGCGAAGCGCAAGCGCGTGATCCGCAGCATGATCCGGCAAATCGGCTGGATGGCTGCTGAATTCTCGCAATTTCCGAAATATACGCCCGAGAACATCCAGAAAATAGTGGTGCTCGACGGCTTTGAGAATTTCGACGCCGCGCGCCGCCGCGGAAAGGGCGTCCTCTTTCTGACCGGACACATGAGCGCCTGGGAACTAGCCCCGTTTGCGCACGCCCTCTACGGCCACCCGCTTCATTTCTTGGTGCGCCCCATCGCGAATCGCCGGGTGGATGCGCTTATCAACCGCTATCGCTGCTTGTCCGGCAACCAGCCCATCGAAAAAAATAAATCAGCTCGCTCGATTCTCAGAATTCTTGCCGATGGCGGAACGGTCGGCATCCTCTCCGATCACAACACCGTGTTGGAGG
>JBAVQA010000390.1:0-4799 GCA_049693595.1 Candidatus Acidiferrales bacterium
CAACACACCCCCGGCGCGGTTCTCCCCATTCATTACGCAATCGCATTGCTGCAGCAAAAGCACATCGCCTGGCACACATCCTCGCCAGATTCCGACCATCCGGAAAACGCCGCGGACCAATCGCAAGGATTTTCACCGCCCGTTCCGCTTTCGCTGGTTCCCGCCGCCTACCCGTCGCAATCTCTCTTCGGCGGCGAAGTTGTCCTCGATGCTCTCGTCGATAGCAACGGACGCCTGGCAGACATCAAAGTCGTCCGCGGCGAATCTCCCTTCCTGGAAAAATGTCTCGTCGCCGTCCGCACTTGGACCTTCCTACCCGCGCGCTCAGACGGCCATGTCGTCGACACACGAATAGGAATCGCGTTCCAATTTCCCCAGCCCTATGTCCCTCCACGAACGGCCGCAGTCCACAGTTACGAAAACTCTTCCGATTCTGCTGAAAAAAGTTCGAGCGAGCGCGGCGCGCTCCCAGTCGTCACCGTCGAGCCGGAATATCCCGCCGGCACCGAAGCGCACGGCGGCGTGATTCTCTCCGCCGATATCGGTGCGCAAGGCCATCTCGACTCCGTCAAAGTTCTGCGCGCCTTGGAGCCGCTCACTCCCGCCGCCATTGCCGCTCTGCACCAGTGGCATTTCGCTCCCGCGAAACACGCGGACGCAAACGTCAGCTCTCCCGCCATAGTGGTCTTCACCTTTCCTCGCCCGGTCGTCGCAGCTCGCGCGCAGTCCTCCAGACCATCCCAATAACTCGCATACTTCCGTTACAATTCCACCTGGCTTCGCTGTATTCTTCGTCGCGAAAAAGCATAGAATCTGTGCCGTACTAAATAAAAGGCAAAATCTTCAGGGGGCTTGATGTCCACAAAAATTGTCACCGTCCGCGCACGTGAAATTATCGATTCGCGCGGCAATCCTACAGTCGAAGCCGAAGTGGGAGTCGAAGGCGGCGCGATAGGCCGCGCTGCCGTCCCCTCCGGCGCCTCCACCGGCGAACACGAAGCCATCGAACTCCGCGACGGTGATAAATCCCGCTACCTCGGCAAAGGAGTCCTAAAAGCCGTCGGTCACGTGAACGCTGAAATCGCCAAGGCCATTACCGGCATGGACGCTTCCGACCAGCGCGCCGTCGATCGCCGCATGATCGAAGCCGATGGCACTCCCAACAAATCCAATTTCGGCGCGAACGCAATTCTCGCCGTCTCCATGGCCGTCGCCCGCGCAGCCGCCACACAGCTTGAGCTGCCGCTCTATCAATATCTCGCCCGCTATTCGTCCGAAGGCTACGCCGATACTCTCCCCGTCCCCATGATGAATATTTTGAACGGTGGTGCACACGCCGATAATTCAGTGGACGTCCAGGAATTCATGGTCATGCCGCTCGGCGCTCCTAATTTTCACGAAGCCCTGCGCTGGGGCATCGAAGTTTTCCATAGCCTGAAATCTGTTCTGAGGAAAAATGGTTACTCCACAGCTGTCGGTGACGAAGGCGGCTTCGCCCCAAACCTGAAGTCCAATGTAGAAGCCGTCGAACGCGTCCTGGAAGCCATCACCGCCGCGGGCTACAAGCCGGGTGAACAAATCTCCATCGCTCTCGATCCCGCCGCCAGCGAATTCTACGACCGCGAAAAGAAAAAATACGTTTTCAAAAAATCCGATAAGTCCGAACACACCTCCGAACAAATGGTCGAGTTCTGGAAATCTTGGGTCCGCCAATATCCCATCGTCTCCATCGAAGACGGTCTCTCTGAAGACGACTGGGACGGTTGGAAGATTCTCACCAGCGAACTCGGAAGATCCGGCGCCGGCTCCGACGCTACGGGCAAGAAATCAATTCAGCTCGTCGGCGACGATATTTTCGTAACCAACCCGAAGATTTTCGCCCGCGGCATTTCTGAAAAAATCGCCAATGCCATCCTGATCAAGTTAAATCAAATCGGTACCGTCACCGAAACCGTCGAAGCCGTCGAAATGGCCCGTAAAGCAAATTACGCCTCTATCGTCTCTCACCGCTCCGGCGAAACTGAAGACACTTTCCTCGCCGACTTCGTCGTAGCCATGGGCTGCGGCCAAATCAAGACCGGTTCCGCTTCGCGCACCGACCGCATCGCCAAATACAATCAGCTCCTCCGCATCGAAGAGCGCCTCGGCCAAGACGCCGTCTTCCCCGGCTTCAAAGCCTTGTCGGCACATCCGGTATCGCGCCCGCCACGTAAAATCGATCCCGCAGAGGCCTCGCGCCATGAAGGAGAATGAGTCGAATCTCATCCCGCTACCCGACGACGCTCTGCTCGATCGCCTCCAGCGCGCCGCCTTCGGCTACTTTCTCAGTCATTACAATCTCGCCAATGGATTGGTCCCCGATAGATCCGCGCCCGGGTCGCCCTGCAGTATCGCAGCCGTCGGATTCGCGCTGTCCTCATACCCCGTAGCTGTCGAGCGCGGCTGGATCGCGCGCGACGACGCCGTCCAGCGCACCCTCGCCGCGCTCCGTTTTTTCTCGAACAGCTCGCAGGGTGACTCGCCGGACGCAACCGGTTACAAGGGTTTTTATTATCACTTCCTCGAGATACAAACCGGCAAACGCGTCTGGCAATGCGAGCTGTCTCTGATCGATACCGCTTTGCTCCTCGCCGGAATGCTCACCGCCGCCGCGTATTTCACTGGCAACGCTCAGAGCGAGAATGAAATTCGCCAACTCACCGAAGCGCTCTATCTCCGCGTTGATTGGCAATGGGCGCTGAATGGCAAACCCACTCTTTCGCAGGGATGGAAACCGGAATGCGGTTTCCTCCACTATGGTTGGGAGGGCTACAGTGAGGCCAGCATCCTCTATGTTCTGGCTATCGCCTCTCCCGCCCACCCGATTCCCGCCAATAGTTTTTCCGCATGGACTGGCACCTATCAGTGGGAAAATCTTTACGGACACGATTTTCTCTATGCCGGCCCGCTCTTCATGCATCAGTTCTCGCACGCCTGGATCGATTTCCGCCGTATCCAAGACGCGTTCATGCGCGAGAAACGTAGTGACTATTTCGAGAATAGCCGTCAAGCGGTTCACATTCAGCGCGAATACGCCTTGCGCAATCCCCACGGTTTTCGCGGCTACGGCGAAGACTTCTGGGGCCTCTCGGCCGGCGACGGTCCCAGCACTCAACCCGTGAAAATAGACGGCAGAAGTCGTCGCTTTTTCGGTTACACCGCGCGCGGCGTCCCCTATGGACCCGACGACGGAACCATCGCTCCTCCCGCAACCCTTGCGTCCATCGCTTTTGCGCCTGAGATAGCCCTGGCCGCCATCCGCCACTTCATCGATCGTTATCCGGAAATGGGCAACGAATACCGCCTGCCAAGCGGCTTCAATCCCACTTTGGTTGAAAATGAGTCCCGAGGCTGGATCAGCGAGGGTTATCTCGGTCTCGATCAGGGTATCGTTGTGTTGATGATCGAAAATCATCGCTCGGAACTGATATGGAAACTGATGCGCCAGTGCCCGTACATAGGGAACGGACTGCGTAGTGCCGATTTTCGAGGCGGTTGGTTGTAGTGACGAATCTACTGGCTATATAGGACTTCCCATGCGCAATGAACGGTCGTCAGCTGAGTTATCGAATGACGATGATCGAAGGGAACTGCTCAACGTTCACCCGCCCGACTGGAAAAATCCCGAGCCGGTTGACACATACACCCTGGTCGTCATCGGCGCCGGTCCCGCCGGACTATCGACCGCCCTCAATGCCGCGAAATTGGGCGCGAAGGTAGCCATTGTTGAACGCGATCGTTTCGGCGGCGAGTGCTTCAACGTCGGCTGCATTCCTTCCAAGGCGATTATTCGCACTTCCCGCGTGTACGCAGAGATGCGCAACGCGGAAAATTTCGGCGCGCAAGTGCCCACCAGCATCAGCGTGGACTTTCCGGCCGTGATGGAACGCATGCGCCGCATCCGCGCTCGCATCAGCCGCCGAGTCTCGGCGCGTAGGTTGAGCTCTGCGGGCGTGGATGTGTTTTTCGGGGAGGCGCGCTTCGCCGGACCCGACGCGGTTGAAGTTGGGGGAAAAACCTTGCGCTTCAAGCGCGCCCTCGTCGCCAGCGGTGCGCGTCCTCTGCTTCCTTTGATTCCGGGAATCGCCGAAGCCGGTTACCTGACCAATGAAGATGTCTTCGATCTCGCCGAATGCCCTCCGCGCTTGCTTGTTCTCGGCGGCGGCCCGCTCGGATGCGAACTCGCGCAAGCTTTTTGTCGCTTGGGCTCGCAAGTCAGCATCGTCCAGAACGAGCCGATGTTCCTCGGCAATGAGGAGCGCGACGCCGCGCAGATTCTTTCCGACTCCCTGGCGCGTGACGGAATCGGCATCCATCTCAACACCGAAGCCGTCAACGTGCGTATGGACCAAAATCAAAAGATCGTCGATCTGGTCAGCGACGATTACAAATTCAGTCTCACTGTTGACGCCATCTTGGTCGGCATCGGCAGCGCGCCCAATGTAGGACGCATGAATCTGGAAGGCGCCAGTGTGAAGTATGACAAGGACGCCGGAATTATGACCAATGACTATCTCCAAACCACCAACCCGCACATCTACGCAGCCGGTGACGTATGCTCGGAAAAGAAATTCCCGCATATAGAAGCCGCCGCCGCGGACCTCGTACTCCATAACGCGCTGTTTTGGGGTCGCGAAAAGCTCAGTGCGCTGGCAATACCCTGGTGCACTTATACGGATCCGGAAATCGCGCACGTTGGCCTCTACGTCACCGAAGCGCGCGCGAAGGGAATCCCCATCAAGACTTTCACCGTGATGATG
>JBAVQA010000391.1:0-2024 GCA_049693595.1 Candidatus Acidiferrales bacterium
TTTTGGACTACTTCCTACTTATCCTGTGAGTTCTACGATACGTCATCTCTCCTGGCTTAAAGGCTTGAGGTGCTGGCGGATCCAGGCAAGAATTTGGGCAAAGCGAAATTCATGCCGGGCTATCGAGCCGTCGATAAAAGCGTGTCCATCGATCCCTTCTATTTCGAGATAGAAACCATTGCGTCGCAGGAACACGTCAGCAGCCGTGAAGGCGATTCGCTTGTTCCCGTCGATGAACCCATGGTTGTTGCCGAGCGACTCCATGAAGGCTGCCGCTTCCTCCTCAAGGCAGTTGTAGTAACCCGTTTGGGGACGAAAAACGGCTGCTTCCACCGCACTCTTGTCGCGGACACCGTAACGGCCGCCGAACAACTCGATGAGTCTATGTTGCATTCGGTAGACTTCGGCCACTGTAAGGAACTCCGACACCTACTTAGCCAGCCGCTGCAATAGGTCCCGGTTTCGCCTCACCGACTGCTCAAAAGCCTCCATCACCTCAGGACGCACCAGGTGTTGTGACGGAACTACATTGTCCAGGTAGAACCGGAGAGCTTGCTCGAGGACGTGTCGTTTTGTTTGGCCATTCTTCTCAGCCACGGCAACAAACTCGTCGTAGAGTTGAGCGTCAATTTCGGGGGTAAATTTCTTGGTCCTGGCTGGTGGCATGGTTTTCCCCTTCGGTGCTGTGAACTGATTTTACTTGTTTCCGCCAGGAAAAATCTTGATTTTACCATCTTGCTAAAATTAAACGATTTAGGTCGAGGAAGATGCCGGTCGCTACGCAACCAGAGTGGCAGCGTGTAAGCTGTAAAAGACATAGCGGTTGAAGTCGTGGGCGGCTAGCTCAGCTGGTTAGAGCGCCTGCCTTACAAGCAGGATGTCGGGGGTTCGAGTCCCTCGCTGCCCACCAAGTTCCCCTCCAGCAAACTCCAGTACGCTCCATAAGCCACGATAAAACATAGACTTAGGATGATCCGGTGCTCTAGGATCGTCTATGCAATTCTATTGACATCGGGGGCCACCGGAACGTCGCCCAATGGCAACGGATCGCTGTATCTGCGGACGGACGGCGCGGTAGGAACTTCGCTCTATAAGTGCATTGCCGACGCCTGGACAGCGTCGTAAGGATGGCTATGAATCGCGGGGTGCTCAAAAAGGCTCCGCGGAATTCTCGACGTTTAAGCCTTTTAGAATCAACGAAAGTGATAACCAACCAGTTAATGTGTTTGGCCGGCCCACAATCTGATGGTTTCAGGCGGAAAAGGGAGGCGGCAATAGCAATACAGGCAAGCATCGAGGAACCCGCGTTCATGCTGGAGGAAATCCCACTGCCCGAACGGGAGCAGCCCGCGCGCATCCGCTGGCCGCCAAGCCGATGTGAGGTGGTGCGCAAGCGAACTTACCTGATCCCGCTTCACAGAACTCGGCATCATTGATTTGCGAACGGCCACTTGTCCGGATAGCCTGTCGCCAAGTCGTATAGTTGCACCGACCCCTTCCTTGGAGGACGCATATGGCGGAGCAGATCGATACTTTTCAGCCAGAAAAGCGGACTGTTGGCCTGATCTTGAGCAGCACCAGTCCGCCGATCCGCGTGCCGGACTACCAACGCGACTACAGCTGGGAGGATGAGCAGGTAAGCGAATTCTGGGAAGACTTGGTCGCCTTTGGCGGCGCACCTCCCCCCACAGGGTTGACCGGCAAGGAGTATTTTCTAGGTGCGGCCGTGCTCGTGAATAACGGGACTTACCACCTGTTACTTGACGGGCAGCAACGGCTTGCGACGGCCACTATTCTTCTGGCGGCTATGAGGGACAAAATGCGCCCATACAACAAGAACGCAGCCGACCAAATCCAAAGTAATTACATTACGTTCGAGGATCACATTACGGGCGGACGGGTCTTTAAAATCGAACTGAACCTGTTCGACAGAAAGTTCTTTCGCGATTACATTCAGGCAGATCAGCGCGTCCCCTCAATAACAGCAACCAAAAAATCCCACCAACTGATTCAGAAGGCCTATG
>JBAVQA010000392.1:0-4751 GCA_049693595.1 Candidatus Acidiferrales bacterium
TGATTGAGGACGTTCGACCAAAATGTGGCCGAGCCAAATTGACGCCGAGAGCGCGCCTCATTACCGCTTTTCTGTCGCGTCGACTGGAAAATTTGCTGACTAAAAGGAAAACCGTGCTACGACTAAAGTCTTATTCAGCGTTTTTGCTACTCTTCGCTTCTTTATTATTCGCTTTTTCCACCGCTGCTCAAACCAAGCTTCTTCGCTTTCCGGATATTCATGGCGACAAAGTGGTCTTCACTTACGCCGGCGACCTCTGGCTCGCTTCCACTTCCGGTGGATTGGCCACTCGCCTCACCGCGCATCCTGGTCTGGAGCTCTTTGCCAAGTTTTCACCGGACGGCAAATGGATCGCCTTCACCGGTCAATATGACGGCGACGAGCAAGTCTATGTGATTCCCGTCACCGGTGGCGTCCCCAAGCAGCTCACGTTTTATCCCGCTCGCGGACCGCTGCCTCCGCGCTGGGGCTACGACAATCAGGTTTACGGATGGACTCCCGACGGCAAGTCCATCGTCTTCCGGTCTCTACGCGAACATTTCGATCTTGGAGACTCACGCCTCTACACCGTTTCGATGGATGGCGGCATGCCGCAAGCTTTGCCCATGCCGAAATCCGGCGCCGGTGATTTTTCTCCGGACGGTTCGGAAGTTGTCTACTCGCCCCTCTTCCGCGACTTCCGCACCTGGAAACGCTATTCCGGAGGCTGGGCCCAGCAATTGTATATTTACGATCTCAAATCAAATTCGCAGGAAGAGATCACCGAAGGTGTTCGCGCTCATCGCGATCCCATGTGGGTCGGGCAAAAAATCTATTATTCCTCCGATAAGGACGACACGCTCAATCTTTACTCCTACGATCCCAAGACAAAAGCGACGGATCAGCTCACTCACAGCACAAAATGGGATGTTCGCTGGCCCAGCACCGACCATAAAAGCCGGATCGTTTACGAAATGGATGGCGAGCTGAACATTTTCGATATCGCCTCCGCTAAATCCACGCCCATTTCCATCCAGGTTCCCACCGACGCTCTGGCCATGCGGCCTTCGCGCATCTCCGCCGCCAATCAAATCGAGTGGACCGAATTGAGCCCCAAGGGCGAACGCGCACTCTTCGTCGCTCGCGGCGATGTCTTTACCACTCCGATCGAGAAAGGCGCCACCCGCAATCTCACCAACTCCTCGAATGCGCATGACAAGTTCGCGCAATGGTCTCCCGACGGCTCAAAAATCGCCTTCATTTCGGATATGGATGGCGAAGACGAACTTTACCTCATCAACCAGGACGGTTCGGGCAAGCCGGAAGAATTGACGCACGGCTTCCACGCCATGCTCTATCAGCCCAGTTGGGCGCCGGATGGCAAGCGCATCGCCTTCAGCGATAAAGACGGAAAACTCTACGTTTTGACTCTCGACGATAAAAAAGTCAGTCAGGTCGCGCAGAACCCTCGCGGACGCATTCCCGCGTATCCGTGGTCGGCGGACGGCGGCCATATTGCGTTCATCATGGGTGAACCGAGCGGCTTCTCCTGCATTTATGTCTGGAGCGTCGTCGATGGCCAAGTTCATCGCGTCACCGACCCGCTCTACGATGCCGGCGATCCCGCCTGGGATCCCGAGGGAAACTATCTCTATTACGTGGGGACGCGCGAATATGCTCCGCAGTTGAGCCGCATCGAATTCAACTTCGCCACCAATCGCGGCAATTCGCTCCTGGCTCTCACTCTGCGCAAGGACGGCAAGAATCCTTTTCCGCCCGAAAGCGACGAGGTCACCATCACCAAACCGGGCGAGGAGTCGTCTGACAAAGACAAGACCGCCGAAAAAGTCGGCGACAAGAACGAAGACAAAAAAGAACGCAAGAAAGATGGCAAGAAGGAAGACGACAAAAAAGACGAGAAAAAGAAGGAATACATCCGTATCGATTTCGACGGCCTCGCCGATCGCGTGACCCGCGTTCCCGTCGATGCCGACAACTTCAACGGCCTGGTAGTCACCAAGGACTATCTGGTTTACGCACGCGAAGGCGCTCCGTTCTACGGCCGAGATTCGTTCCCGCCTTCCTCTCTCGTTCTCTTCGCTTTCAAAGATCGCAAGGAAACCACGTTAGTCGACAAAATCGACGGCTTCGACGTCTCACAGGACGGCAAAAAGGTTTTGGTGCGCGAGGGGCACGCCTTCAAACTTTACGATCTCAAGCCCGAAGGCAAATCCAGCGCGAAGAACGTTTCCACCGACGGCCTCATGGTCGACCGCGTTCCGCAACAGGAGTGGGTGGAAATCTTCAATGAAGTCGTCCGCCGTTACCGCGATTTCTTCTACGTCCAAAATATGAACGGCTACGATTGGGATGCCTTGCGCGACCAGTACCGCCCGCTCGTTGACTACGTCGCTCACCGCTCCGATCTCAACTACGTCATCGGCGAGATGATCGCCGAACTCAGCGTCTCGCACGCTTACATCGCGGGCGGCGATTTCGAAATTCCTCAACGCCCCCAAGTGGCCCTCCCGGGCGCTCGCATCGAATTGGACGCAGCCGCTGGCCGTTACCGCATCGTCAAAATTTACAAAGGTCAAAATGAGGAAGAGATTTATCGCTCTCCCCTCACCGAAGTCGGCGTTGACGTCAAGGAAGGCGACTACATCCTGGCCATCGATGGCCGCGACCTCACCGCCAAAGACAATCCGTACCAGTTCTTGCGCGACAAAGCCAACCGCCCGGTCCAGCTCACCGTCAACTCCAGGCCCACTATGGATGGCTCGCGTACCATTTCGTATCGCCCCATCACCAGCGAAACCAATCTCATTTACCTTGCCTGGATCACGCACAATCGCGACGTCGTGTCCGCTGCGACCGGCGGCAAAGTCGGTTACATCTACCTGCCGGACATGGGCGCCGACGGCATCCGCGAATTCATCAAGTATTTTTATCCGCAGATTCGCAAACAAGCCTTGATCGTCGACGTGCGCGGCAACGGAGGCGGCAACGTTTCGCAGATGCTCATCGAACGCCTCAAGCGCGATTTGCTCGGCACCGATTTCGATCGTGTCGACCAACAGACCAACACCTATCCCGGCACTGTGTTCTACGGCCCGAAGGTTTGCCTGATCAACGAAACTTCCGCCTCCGACGGCGACATTTTTCCTTACATGTTCCGCCAGGCGGGCCTCGGCCCTCTCATCGGCAAACGCACTTGGGGCGGCGTGGTCGGCATCAGCGGCCGTGGCCCGCTTATAGACGGCGGCCAGGTTTTTGTCCCGGAATTCGCCACCGCCAGCGTCGCCGGCCAGTACGTCATCGAAGGACACGGCGTCGATCCCGACATCATCGTAGAAAACGATCCCGCTTCGGTGATCGCAGGCAAGGACCCGCAGCTCGAACGCGGCATCGCGGAGGTGATGAAGGCGCTGCAAGCTAATCCGAAGAATTTGCCTCCGCGCCCGCCAGATCCGAACAAAGCGCCCAAGCGCTAAATGACCGGCGCGAACGGAGCACTCGCAGCGAAAGCTTTATGTTTTATTCAGCTTCTTGCGCGCGAAGTAGAAGAGTGAAGCCGCCAGAAGAATGAACATAAAAAGTCCGAAGAGGTTGCTGGTAGCCAGCGACCCGAGAATCTTCGGCCCGAACGCAAACAGATCCGGCCGCCAAGGCAACCGGAAGACCGTGACAACCCAGTGCGGCACGTGTGTCGAAATTTCCGGGTCTTGCAGAAGATTGATCACGATGCCGAGCAGCCCAAACACTCCCCCCGCGGCAATTAACCCGCTCGAATAAAGCGCGCCAGGGCTAGCTTCGCCCTCCTCCGTTTTCTTCGACGACACTTCCACCAGCCAGCGCACCAGCCCGCCCGCAAACATCGTCGCCGTAGTTCCAATCGAAAGATAAGCGCCCACCGCAAACGCCAGCGACCTCACGCCCAAAATTTCCACCGCCAGCACCAGCGCGACGCCCATCAACACCAGCCGCCACGGAAGCCGTTGCGTCAGGATGCCGTTGATCACCGTAGCCATCAGACGCGCCTGCGGCGCAGGAGCCTTGTCCCCGCCGATGCCTTGCACCCACTGAATCTCGATTTCCTTAGTCGCCGGATCGTACAGATATTCTCCATCCGCAATCTGCGCCGACCCCAGCGCGTTGATCAAAACGTAATTTTTCCCCTGATACGTGATCGAATTCCTCTCCACCTTCACGCCCGTCGCCAACGCTTCCACATTCACCGGAATCCGCGTCGGCACGTACTTCTGCAACCCCGTGTTCATCAGGTTGAGCGTGGCCCCAATCGCAATCGTCGAAATGGTCACGCCAATCAGCAGCCCCATCTGCTGCCGGAATGGCGTCGACCCCACCAGGTACCCCGTCTTCAGATCCTGCGAAGTAGCCCCCGCAATCGCCGCCGCCGTACACACCACGCCTCCGATCACGAGCGCAAGTACCGCGTAATTCGGCGCTGTCCACCCCGCCACTAAAAAGATCGCGCAGGTCGCCATCAACGTAGCAATGCTCATCCCGCTCACTGGATTCGACGAATTCCCCAACAGCCCGCTGATCCGCGAAGCCACCGTAACAAACAAAAATCCAAAAACCACCACGAACACTCCCGCCAGCAGATTCTGATACCAAGTCGTGCTCGCACCCTTGATCGGATAAAACGTCAGCATCACCCACATCATCACCACGATCACAAACGACCCCACCAGCACCGTGCGAATCGATACGTCCCGGTCCAGACGGTTCTTCCCCTCCGTCTGCAT
>JBAVQA010000393.1:0-3256 GCA_049693595.1 Candidatus Acidiferrales bacterium
GGCGGCTGCCTGGGTCTGGTCCGTGGCAACTTGAGTCCCCTCTGGACCGATGGGCGTATCTTGCGCCATCAGCGGCCCAGCCAATGAAATCAAGACCACCATTGCCCCAAAAACAAAGCCTACTCTCGCGGACCGTTTCATAGCCGTCGGCTCTCCCGTTTCTTTGGCCACATTCAGTGCAGGCGTCCTCAGTGGTTTGGCGATGTTGAGCTAAGCGACGACGCGCTGGAAGTGGCAAAACTACCAGTCGGCTACTTTCAACTGAAACAAAGTGATACTTGATTACTACTCTGACCGGGCAAGTCGATTTACCTCCCGAATCCGTCGGGCTTCGGAATTCTGGAATCCCTGAAAACGGTTGGCCCTTGGATCGCCGAACCGCCGCCGAAAATACTCCTGTCATTTTTGACACTTGGAAGCTGGGAATGCGAAGTGCAACATGCGGGCATGCTCGGAACCTCCTGCCGAGCGGAACGCGACTCCCGAGATCGCGTTCACCCCAGCGGCGGCTCGACTCGCCTCAGAGGTTCAAGCCGCCGCGCATGCCTTACAGCATCCATTGCTTCCCCGGGGCGACTCACGCGGCTGGTGGTTCCGTGCTGTGAAATTGACCAGTATCAATCTTCACCCTTCGAGAGTGGTGTGTGATTTGATACTTGATGGGAATCCTCCACGCGCTAACTGCTTCGTCTATCGCCAGGGGTGCGCTGTTACTTTTGACAGTTGGAACAGGCCGCCGTATCCAGTATCAACAGAGCGACAGGTAATTTCAGTACAGCTCATTGCACGAGTGCTCAGACGAGGCGTCACTACTCGTGCTACACGAACCACGCAGAATACGGCGCGTGCGAGGTTGAGCTCAGCTGACTTGGGGCAACACCTGAATCGTCTAAATCAAAAGGAGATTCACTTGAGAATCACAGGCGCAGCACTTCTTGGGCTTTTTCTGCTGTTTGGAACGACGGCCTTTGCGCAGGATAGCCCGAAAATGGAAGTTTCCGGGGACTATTCGTACATGCGCTTCAATCCACAAAACAATAACATTACCGGGCTCGGAGCTTTTTCTCTCAACGGTGGCGGCGGAGCGTTCACTTATTTTCTGACCAACATGATTGGGATCAAAGCCGAATTCGAGGGCTACGGCAGCACCACCAGGACTCTTCCCGGTGGAGCCACGGTCTCCGCCAACCTTTTCACCTACAACGTAGGTCCAGAAATTAAATTTCGTATTCAGCATTTCCAGCCGTTCGCGGAGGCGATGTTTGGCGGCGCTCATTCCAACGCAAACGCGAATCTATGCACTGTCGTCGGCTGCATCAGTTCCCCCTCCAACAATGCATTTGATTTCATCATTGGTGGCGGCGTGGACATCCCGGTCGGTAAATCCTTCGCGATCCGGGCGGTGGAGGCCGACTACGTGCTAACTCGCTTCGGCAATTCGCTCACCGGCGGAAATAACAATCAGAGCAATTTCCGCATACAGGCTGGTGTGGTGTTCAGCTTCTAGACGGGTGGCTGATCCGCATTTGGACCGGCTAATCGCTATCCATTCGACGCGCGATACCAAAACGTGCGGACGCCTCAGCCTTCAGAAATCGAATCCCGGGGCGTCGATTGGACTTGCGGCTCTCGGGTGACAAGGTGAACAAACTTCTCGCGATGATGAGCTGTTGAAACAAATACGAACATGCCTATTGGGGTCTGGCCAACCAGCCATATTGCCAGGCAACGGTGACGCTCTGGTAATTCCCGCCGTAAAGAACGTAGTCGCCGTTGCTGTAACTAAACTTTAGACTCTGGTGCTTGGTCACGGGGATCGAGGCGGTCCCGCCGACGCGCGAGTTCTTCTGATACGTATTGACGTTCTCTATGCCATTTACAGTGACACGACCGCCGAACCAAAAATTACCGTCGACCGAAACCCAAAACCGCGGCTTGAAATTGTAGCTCAGGTGACCTTCGAACGAACCGACCGGCGCTTCCGACTGCGTTCGTGTTCCCATAAAGAACGAGTTATGCGACCAGTACTGAGGGTTCGTCGTGAAGAACCACACCCCTGCGTAGGCATCGACCAGCCAATGGCCCCAGCGTTCCGAGTAGCCAAGTTCGGGCTTGAGGGCCCATCGGTTCGAGCCATTGTTTATGAGTTTTGTCGGGTCATACTGTCCCGTGGGAGCCAGAATCTTTAGACTTACGCCGAGAATGGTTTTTTGCTGCCATGAATGGTACTCCCTGGCTGACATTGCCGGGCCACCCTTAATGTTCACTGAAAAACGGAATACTGAGTCCAGAAGTCCAGACCGGTACAGTTTCGTTTCGTGGTCTAGAAATGTGCCCTGGAAGTGTCCAACTCCGTAGGGCAATGAGGCGGTGATGTTAGCGGAACGTCCAAAGAAGCTGAGCGAGTGATAGAAACTGAAGATCGGGACACTGAGTCTCGCACTTGCGTCCGTGATCGGGACTGCATTGTCGAACAGGACTCCGCCATCCGAGAAGTTATACGTCAAGATGACGGCATTTGAGTGGACAGGAGTAATGACGTATGCCCTCGGAGTCAGATCCTGACCGTGGCACAGAGCCGCGGCGAGATAGACACCGAAGAGCAATCCTGCCGCGTGCCGCTTCCTAACCAGGGCCATAAGTCATTACGCCATTTATCAGGAAGTGCTGGGCCCTACTTCATTGGCCGCCGTTTCAGGCCCCAGATTTCGCCTAGTAACTCCCGTTTCCAGGAGAGGGAAAAACAAACGCGATGACCATGTGGGAGCTAATCGGCGTCCCTTGGAACGTCGCTGCACTGAACGTCCAGGTCTTCACGGCTTTAGTGGCCTGCGGAGTCAAGCTTTGGACGCCGCGAACGACATGCACTTTGGAGACCTTACCTGAACTTCCTAAGACAACGTCGAGAACGACCGCTCCCGAAGAAACGCTACTCACCGGAAACGTCGCATATGACGCCGCGGTGATTTGAGGCGGCATGTATTCCGCGCTTGGCCCACCCGTCGTTTGAGAGATCGAAATAGTCTGGGACGAATATCCAACACCTCCGGGGTTGAAGGGATTGAAAACAACGCTGATCGGAAGGACCGAAGGCACGGCCTGACCATCCAATGATGCTGGCGTGAAGCCCCAGCTCTTTACGGCAGCGGAGGCAACACTGGTCAGGGAGGGAAGATCGCGCAGCACATCCAGATTTTGCACGTTGCCGGAGTTATCCAGATTCGCCATCAGCGTCACAATTCCAGGCGTCATGACG
>JBAVQA010000394.1:0-5576 GCA_049693595.1 Candidatus Acidiferrales bacterium
ACGAAGAAGTATTGAGATCGACGCCAACCCGGTTCACGCAACTTTCGACCGTCGCCTCAAGCGATTGCTGCAGCTGGCGTTGATCGACGTCATGTTGATACTGACCGACGCCGATGGATTTGGGATCTACCTTGACCAGCTCGGACAGTGGATCCTGAAGACGGCGTGCAATCGAGATAGCACCGCGAACTGTGAGGTCGAGGTCGGGAAACTCCTGGCGGGCAATATCAGAGGCGGAGTAAACACTTGCCCCCGACTCGGAGACGGTGACTGAGAAAAGTTCGTTGAGCTCGCGCTCGCGGAGGAATTCGCGGACGAAAGCATCCGTCTCGCGAGAGGCCGTACCGTTGCCGATGGCAATGGCGCGAACATTGTGCTTCGCGATCAGCGAGGCGAGCGTATCGCCTGCACCCGAAGCAGCGTTTTTTGAAGTGTGGAGGTACAGAACATCGTGGGCAAGGAACTTGCCCGTCTCGTCGACCACCGCAACTTTGCAGCCGGTGCGCAGGCCGGGGTCGATCCCGAGCACAGAGATGGGGCCGGCGGGCGCCGCCAGCAAGAGGTTCTGCAGGTTATCGCGAAAAACCTGAATGGCGTCGCCGTCCGAGCGCTTCTTCAGCTCCAGACGCACCTCGCCTTGAATCGAGGCATTCAGCAGGCGTTTCCACGAATCGTCAATGGCCAGTTCAAGATGAGGCGTCCAATCCCCTGTCGCGCGAAGGATATGCGCACGGAGTAGGGAGCTGACGCGAAGCGGCTCTATCTCGATCAGGAAGTAGAGGACTGACTCCGTCTCACCGCGGCGTATGGCGAGCATGCGGTGGGATGGGATGGTCTTCACCGGCTCGCGGTAGTCGTAATACATGCGGAACTTTTCCTGCTCATCGACGGCGTCCAGGGTTTTCTTGCTGACGATCATGCCCTCATCGAACATGAGCTGGCGCAGCGCCTTGCGCAGGCCGGCGTTCTCGCTGATGGTCTCGGCGACGATGTGGCGGGCGCCTTCCAGAGCATCCTCGGCGCTAGCCACTTCTTTTTCTGGATGGATGAACGTGGCCGCGTAGTCGGTGACGGGCTGTTCACCAGGCTGCTGAGCCCAAAGATAGTCGGCGAGAGGCTCGAGGCCGCGATCGCGAGCGATCGTGGCTTTCGTCCGCCGCTTCGGGCGGTAAGGGAGATAGAGATCTTCCAGCTCAGATTTGTCGAAAGTAGCCTCGATGCGGGCTTTGAGCTGATCGCTGAGTTTGCCCTGTTCGAGGATGGAGGCGAGGATAGTTTCGCGGCGGCTGACGAACTCTCGAAAGTACCCGAGCTTGTCTTCGATGTCGCGGATCTGTACCTCGTCGAGATTGCCGGTGGCCTCCTTGCGATACCTTGCGATAAACGGTACGGTGCCGCCTTCGTTGAGCAGTCCGATGACCGCAGTGAGCGAGTGGAGGGGGAGGTTAAGAGACTGGGCGATATGCAGGATGAGTTCGGGGGAAAGATTCTTTACGTCGGCCATGGTTGCTCTTCGTATCTTACCCACAGCAAGCCGGCACCCGGTCTGAGGCGTATCTGCGTCGGAAACAATCGAAATCTCCCGGTCGATCGCTACATCTCCATCGTCGAAGGCGTGGGAATCGTTTCTTAGTTACTAACTCCGAATTTCCACTGACGCGACCTCATTTCCACAGGACAAAATCATCCGGAACCCCTTGCGCATCGGTTCGCCGAGAGTAGTATTGCTTTCAACGGAAGAGCGATCTTCCAGAGGAGAGAGCAGACAAGCAGTCATCTTCGAGAATCGGCAACGAGACTCGGGCCGGGCAACTGGTAACGGATGGCGGCGAGAAAGTTCTTGCGGCGACAGTGATCTTAGAAGAGCGAGGAGCGCGCGAGCGTAAGTTCGTGAGCCCCGAGTGATTCGGGGAAAGCAAAGTTGTGATCCGGAACCCGAACCGGATCTCCGAAAGTCGGAATAGAGGGGGCGAGGTCTCGCAAGAGAAATCGCCCTTTCATTTTTTCCCAGTAGATCCTCTGCGACCAACCCCCTCAAAAGTACGTTTCCCTCCAGCCGATCCAATCCTGAAAGAGTCTTTGCCGGACGGGTGCCCACGCCCGGAAAACATTCCGCCTTGACATATATTCCCATATAGATATATACAAATATCGTGACCTGAACCGACAGCGGAGGAGAAACTCTGCATGCGAAATATCTTTGAGCCCAAGGCAAGCCACGAAATCAAAGAGCGCCTCTCCCAACTACGGCCCGACAGCCAACGCGAATGGGGCAAGATGAATCCGGCGCAAGCCGTGGCCCACTGCTGCAAGGGTATGGAGCAGGCTCTGGGCGACATACTTCCCCCGCGCCTGTTGATCGGGCGGCTCATCGGCGGCTTCGTCAAATCCAAGGCACTCGGTGACGACGCGCCCATGTGGCGAAACTCTGCAACCGTGCCGGGCTTCGTGGTGCTCGACGAACGAGACTTCATCGCGGAACGTCATCGGCTCGACGCATTGATCGATCGTGTAGTCGCCGTCGGGCCCGCAGGATGCACCGATCATCCGCACAGCTTCTTCGGGCGTATGACGGGGGAGCAATGGGGAATTCTGATGTACAAACACCTCGACCATCATCTACGCCAGTTCGGTAGTTGACTCTAGCCCGCCGCTGTGGTCGCCATGCGTGACTCCATTTCCTCTGGCGAAACATCTTCGACGTGCGTCCCGATCGTCCACTTGTAGCCGAATGGATCGAGAAAAGTTCCAGAGCGATCGCCGTAGAACTGATTTTTCACCGGACGCAGGACTTTGGCTCCTGCAGCGACGGCATTCTGCGCGAAACTGTCGACGTCTTCGACGTAAAGCATCAGACTAACGGGTGACCCGTTGTGATGCTTGGGACCGTACGCATCCATCTGCGGGGCTTCATCGGCCAGCATGATCCGGGAGCTTCCGATCTGAATCTCAGCGTGGGCGATCCGGTTCCCCATGGGCATACGAAAGAGTTCCTGCGCTCCGAATGCCTTTCCGTAGAAATCGATCGCGGAGTTGGCATCCTCGAAAATAAGATATGGAGTGACAGAGCTATATCCGTCCGGAATTGGGTTGACCATAACAAATCCTCCTTCCATGGACCAAATGTCCAATGCCACGAGTATAGAACGCTCGCGTTCCAACGAGGCTCCGATTTGTTTCCATTGAAACAACCCTCCGGCACCTCTTCTAAGATTGATCCCAGAGGTGCCCCTTGCTCGATACCAACCACGATCCCGCTCAAATCCCCGTACTGATCGTAGGAGCAGGACCCACCGGCCTGACTCTCGCCTGCGACCTCGCACGCCGCGGCATCCACCTCCGTATCGTCGACAAATCCCCCGCCCTCTTTGCCGGATCACGAGGCAAAGGACTCCAACCCCGGACCCTCGAACTCCTCGACGACCTCGGGCTCATCGACGAAATCCTGGCCAACGGACGCTTTCACCTTCCCTTCCGCGTCTACGACGGCGCCACCATCCTTGGAGACAAGGACATGCACGAAGGCCGTCACCCCACGCCCGATGTGCCCTACGCCAGCTCCCTCATCATTCCCCAGTTCCGGGTCGAAGAAATATTGAGGAAGAACCTGGCCGAACAGGGAATCCAGGTCGAGTTGGCCACCGAATTAATCGACATCGAACAGGATGACGCGATGGTGACCGCGACCCTGCTGCGCGACGGTCTCCATCACCAAATCAGAACCCAGTACGTACTCGCTGCAGACGGCGGTCGCAGCTTTCTCCGCAAACACCTCGACGTTGGTTTCGAAGGGGAAACCTGGAAAGACGAACGCATGCTGGTGGGTGACGTACAAGTGGATGTACTCGATCGTGACCACTGGCACTCCTGGCCTAAACATAAAGATGGGTGGGTTGCCCTCTGTCCGCTTCCCTCCACCAATTCCTTTCAGTTTCAGGCACAAATTCCGCCCGATGAGCCGGATGAACCATCGCTGGCGCGCTTTCAGCAGATCATCGATGAACGAACCGGCATGCCCGCGATCCGCCTGCACCATGCCACCTGGCTTTCCCTCTACCGTGCCAATGTAAGGATGGTGGATCGCTTTCGCGTAGGCCGCATCTTTCTCGCCGGCGATGCCGCCCATGTGCACTCGCCCGCAGGTGGCCAGGGCATGAACACCGGTATGCAGGATGCCTATAACCTCGGCTGGAAACTAAGTGCCGTCCTGTCGGGAGCCCCTGCTTCCCTCCTCGACACCTACGAGGAAGAGCGGCTGCCCATTGCCGCCTGGCTACTCGGTGCAACCACCAAACTCCATCGCCAGGTATTTCGGTCCAGTAAAGATGTTCAACGCGACGATCAATTCCTCCAACTGAAGCTGAACTACCGCGGCAGCTCCCTGTCCGAGGGTGAGCCTTCGCTTTCCACCACACTGCAACCGGGAGACCGCGCACCAGACGCCCCGCTGCTGGACCACCTGGGGAAAGAGATCCGCCTCTTCGATCTTTTCCGGGGTCCCCACTTCACCCTCCTGGAATTCGGGGAAAACACCTCGGAAGCCTACGAGCCTGGGGTCCATCGCTATACGATTCTCCGCCAAGCCGATGGACCCTTGCGTGAACGCCAATTCATAGCCCGGGACGAGCATGTCTGGAACATCTACGGCGTCGCATCCGGCGGACTGTTCTTAATCCGGCCTGACGGTTACATCGGCCTTATTGCCAACACGGGAAATGCATCCCAGGTCAAGAACTATTTGCGGAAATGTACCCGTAAATGATGCAAGAGCGCTCTTGCTCAAGCCTCACTTTCTGTGACAATATACCTCTTGCAGGGACAAAAGCCTGCTCCGCTGCGACACCGGATGCGCCGTTTCCTGATTCAGGAGCGGAAAGCAACGGGCCGGCGGCTAAAGCTCCCTGCGATCCCACCACGGGCCCCGACAGGTAGACATGCAATAGAGGTGTGTGAGAACGATTGTGGTGTACTCCTTCAGCGGAATGTGAAGCTGCCATTCCGGGTCGCCGAAGGGGAACATCAGACTGGCACCACTCGATTTACTGCCTTGTAGTCAGCTGTTCGAAATCCGACGGTCAGTTTCCATCGAACCGTCTGCTCGCCGCCTACCCGATCCCGGAAAGAGCTTCAGGCCACGTATCCCCCAATCGCAAGTAACGCGAGAAAAACGGAGGCAAAAAGCTGCAATCGTGTCGTACAGTAGAAAATTCCCCGAGCAGGATCGTGCCATCGAGTTGGTTTTCAACCTGATGCGTCAGCATCCAGAAGGTGTCACGATCCACGAACTGAATGAGCTCATGCAGGCTCATCACGATAAACTCCAGGGAGAAATTGCCTGGTTCAACTCGATCGATGTTCTGATCGACGAAGGTAGGGTCTACACCTGCCCAAAATGGAGAGAGCAGGGCTATCTCGAAAGCCTAAAACTGTTCGTAAAGTAGCCCCGTCGGAATAAAGCAAGCCACTCCCTAGGCCCGGAGGGCCGGGGCCAAACTGTGCAGCCGGGGAGGGTTGGGAGACGGATAGTCAAGAGCATGGAGCGCCGGAGGCGCGGCACTTCATTCATCCGCTAGTGC
>JBAVQA010000395.1:0-1910 GCA_049693595.1 Candidatus Acidiferrales bacterium
TCATGCGATTGCCCGGAGTGGTAGGAGCGGCTTCCGCTTCGCTGGAAGGCGAACTGGAGCGGCTTGAAAAAGTGGTGTCGCGCTGCATGATTGAATCGCTCGACAAGCTTGACCGCATGCGCGGGGACGAAGCGAATCATCTGCGTCAGGATATGTCTGCGAGGCTTAAAAACATTGCGGCCATGGCGTCGAGTGTTGCCACGCTCGCCGAACGCGCACGCCCGGCGTTCGCGAAACGGCTGGAAACGCGCTTGAAAGAACTCCTCGGGGAAGCGCAGCTTGATCCTGCTCGCTTGGCGCAGGAAGCCGCAATAGCCGCCGAGCGCAGCGATGTTTCCGAAGAGCTGGCGCGTTTGCGCAGCCACGTGCAACAATTCGAGAGCTTGCTGGCAACTTCTTCCGATGTGGGCAAGAAATTGGATTTTCTGCTGCAGGAAATGCAGCGGGAAGCCAACACGCTGCTTTCGAAGACTCCCGGGAATGAAGCAGAGGGACTCGAGATCACGCGGCTCGCGCTGGAAATCAAATCCGAGATCGAAAAAATACGTGAACGAGTGCAGAACATAGAATGAGCAAACCGGAGCCGTTGGTGCTCATCGTTTCAGGGCCGTCGGGTTCGGGGAAGTCCACTCTGGTGGAAAAGATTTTGCAGCTGCCGGGCACCATGCTGTCTGTTTCGTGCACTACGCGGATGCCGCGCAAGACGGAAAGCGAAGGCAAGTGGTACAATTTCGTCACTGAGCCCGAGTTCCAGGAGATGGTGGAACGGGGTGATTTTCTGGAATACGCGCAAGTGTTCGGCAAGAACTGGTACGGCACTCCGCGCAAGTGGCTAAACGAAGCGCAGACGCAGAAAAAAGATCTGGTTCTCGAAATTGATGTGCAGGGAGCCTTGCAGGTGAAGCAGAAGCTGCCCGGCGCCGTAGCAGTTTTCGTTCTGCCGCCTTCCCGAACGGAGCTCGAACATCGTATCCGGGCGCGCGGACAGGATTCGGAAGATGAAATTCGCCGGCGGCTTGAACGTGCGCGGCAGGAAATGCTTAACTACAGCAGCTACGATTTCGCGATCATCAACGACGATCTGGAGCGGGCGGGAACGGAAGTGCAGGCGATTGCGCTCGGATCGCGATTTCGAGTGCCGCGCAACGAAGAACGAATTCGCGAAATTCTGAAGTCCTTTGGAGGCTGATCTGAACATGGCAGTGTTAAGAGATCCACCGGAAAGCCAGTTTGCCTACGTGGTAGTCGTCTCGCGCCGCGCCAGGCAATTGATGATCGGCGGGCGGCCGATGGTTGACAACCCTCGATCCCGCAAGACAACCCGTATCGCCGAAGAAGAATTGCTGAAGGGCCTGCTCGAATACGAAGCCAAGGAATTGAGCGGCGAGCCTGAAGACAAGGACGGAAAACGGCGGAAGTAACAGCCGCCGCGACTAGATGAAGATCGCGCTGGGCGTTACCGGAGGAGTTGCCGCTTACAAAGCGGCGGAACTGGTGCGCCGCCTGCAGCAGGAAAAGTTGGACGTGCAGGTGGTAATGACGCGCTCGGCGCAGGAATTCATCACCCCGCTTACGTTTGCCGCGTTGACCGGACAGAAAGTGATCACCGATATGTTCAGCGCGGCCGGGTCCGCGCCGGCGAACGTGGAAAGCGCGATCGAGCATATCGCGGTAGCGCAACGAATTGATTTGCTGTTGGTCGCGCCTGCGACAGCGGACATACTCGGCAAATTCGCTCACGGCATCGCGGAAGACTTTCTCTCAACCCTTTACCTCGCCACTAAAGCTCCGGTTATCGTTGCGCCGGCCATGAACGTCAATATGTGGGAGCACGCCGCAACGCAGAGCAATCTCGCAGCGCTGCGGGAACGTGGAGTTCACGTCGTAGATCCCGATGAGGGCTACTTGGC
>JBAVQA010000396.1:0-4183 GCA_049693595.1 Candidatus Acidiferrales bacterium
CCGTCATCTCCCGCAATCACATGCTGCGTATTATCCGGATCGACCCAAATGTCGTGGAAATCTCCGTGAGCGCCGCCCGAAATATTGCTGAAGCTTTTTCCGCCGTCCTCGCTCATGATCAGGCCGAGGTCCGGCTTGTAAATTTTGTTCTCGTTTTTGGGATCGACGATCAGGTTGGCGAAATAAAAAGGGCGCCATACCATTAATTGGCTGCGGTCGCGCTCCTGCCAGGTCTTTCCCCCGTCATCCGAGCGGAACAGCGCGCTGCGATTGGATTCGATCAAGGCGTACACAACGTCGGGCTTAGAGGGTGCGACGGTCACAGCCACGCGTCCCCACGGCTTGGGCGGCAGCCCCTTGGCGCTTTTTTCATCCAATTCGTTCCAGGTTGTGCCCCCGTCCGTCGTTTGAAACAGACCGCTGCCGCTCGCCGCAGTGGAATTCTCACCTCCGGAACGGAACGTCCAGCCCTTGCGCCGAAAATCCCACATGCCGGCGAAGATCGTTTTGGAATCGCCCGGCTTCATGGACATCATCGAGCAGCCGGTGGAAAGGTTCGCGCCTTTTAAAATTTTCGTCCAGGACTGTCCGCCATCGGTCGTCTTGTAAACTCCGCGATCTTCGCTGTCGCTCCACAGTCTGCCCGGGACGCAGACATACACAGTGTTCCCGTCCTTCGGATCAATGAGGATCTTCGAAATCCGCTCAGAATTCTTCAAACCCACATTCGTCCAGTTCTCGCCGCCGTCGGTCGATTTATAAATGCCGTCGCCGATCGAAACGCTGTTGCGCGTCCATGATTCTCCGGTGCCGACCCAAATCGTCTTGGGTGCCTCTGGGTCAATTGCGATCGCGCCAATTGATTGCACCGCCTGCTTGTCAAACACGGGCTTAAAGGTTGTGCCGCCGTTCACGGATTTCCAAATTCCGCCGCTCGCTGCGCCGATGTATACGCTCAGCCTGTCATCCTCTTTCACCGCGGTCAGCGCCGACACGCGGCCGCTCATAGTGGCCGAGCCGATGTTTCGAGCGCCTAGCCCCGAAATCGAATCGGAATCAAACTTCGCGTCCTGCGCTGCGAGATGCGCAGGAAATAGCAATGCCGCGAACAAAGTGAATACTCCGACAGCTCTGACGATAAATCCGCGCATAACGAAATCGTTCTTAGTACCGTGTTGCCGAAAGCTTTTCCCGCGAAGCAGCGATGTCCGGAGGCTCACTGTGCACCTCCTGCAGGCTTGGCTTCAGGTTTGACGGTAGGCATCGAGAAAAGCGAATCTTCCAGCGGCACGTTGATCTCCACTTTATCCACAGCGAATTTCACGCGGTTTGTATCTCCTTTTGCGCCGCTCTCAAATGCAAATGAGTAGTACAGCCCTTTCACTTCCTCATAGTCTCCAAAATACGTTTCTGAGTATTGGACAGTTCCGCGGATGTTGCTCTGCGTCTCGATTTTCAATTCCAGAAAAGAGTCCGTGTCCAAAAAATAATAGCGAACGTCGCCGTTTTTGAGCGAGAGCTTGATCTTGTAGCAGTCCGTCCCTTCCACTGAATCGTGCCCCACAAGTTCAGCTTTGTGGCCTTTTGCCTTGTAGTCCACCAGCGGGCCATCGATGTCAGCATCTACTACTAGGCTTTTCAGATCGTCTTGCGAAAGCAGTTCCGCATCCCGCCGGCCTCCAAAAGGATTCACTTGCCAGCCGATCTTGCCGTCGTACGCTTGCACCGCGGCTAAGCCTTGAATGATTTGTTCTTCGCGAACCTTGTCCGGACGCTTGTTCTCTTGCATAAATCCTGCCCGAAAAGATCCTGCGTTTAGCTTTCCCGTAATGCGAACGCTCTGTACCGCTTTCATTCTTTCCACGCCGCCGTGCGCTTGTACGTTCTTCGCGATGATTTCATCAACGGTTTGGGCATTTGCCGCCATCGGCAGGAAAAAGATTGCGGAGACGACAATCAGAAAAGTGCGAAACATTCCGTATGCTCCTGGACAGGATTTCGACAGAATCATCCTCTCACAAGAATCCAAAAAGTGTTAATTGTGAATTTCCGCGCCGAAATTCCGGATGGCCGAAATGTACTCGCAAAAATGTCGGTGCCCTATCTCGACGTCGAAACAGACGCAGCCGGTGAAAATTCCCGCCTGCTCTATCGTGAAAAATCAATCGTGAGACCAGTTTAGGATCGAGTTGTGATTTAACTTAGTGGAACTGCGCCTGGAGTCTTATCTTTCAATTTCGATCTCAGTTTCCATCGCGCGGCTTTTCTCGGAAGACTCGGCAGGAGCAGGACCGGACGCTCCTGCGTATGAGGGGGCCACAGGCTTCGGCGCGGGAGAGTCTGCCCTCAGCGTTCGAGCGCGAGACGGAGATTTCCCCTGCGCCTCGACGAAGTCTGCCAGACAAAGCCGCAGGTTGCCCGTATTCGTGCAGTAAGAAAGGCCTACTTCCATATCAATGACGCCTGCACGAATCATCTTCTCAATTTCATCATCGAAGCATTGCATCTCGCCGTTCTCCGAATCGCGCATGGCGTCGAGCAAAGATTTCCCTTCGGCTTCGCCTTTCTGTACGTATTCGCGCGTTCGTACCGTTGCTTTCAGGATTTCAAACGCAGCCGCGCGTCCGGTTCCGTCCAGGCGGGGAATCAATCTTTGCGAAATGATGTACCGGAATGATTTCGCCAGGCGCCCGCGAATTGCATTCTGCTCCTCGAGCGGAAACACACCGATGATTCTTTCCACTGTCTTCGATGCATCAATGGTATGCAGCGTGGAATAAACCATGTGGCCCGTTTCAGCCGCTTCCAGCGCCACCTCGATGGTTTGCTTGTCGCGCATTTCGCCCACCAGGATCAGCTTGGGCGCTTGCCGCAACGCCGCGCGCAACGCCAGAGCAAAACTGGGGCAATCCGTATGCAACTCGCGCTGGTGAACTGTCGCTTTCTTGTGCCGGTGAAGAAACTCGATGGGATCTTCGATGGTGATGACGTGGCACGCCTTCGCTTGATTTATCTTGTCCACGAAGGCAGCCAGCGTGGACGACTTCCCGCTTCCCGTTGGCCCCGTGACCAAAACAATTCCCGGACGAAGCTCCGCTGCTTCATTCAGTTTAGCTGGCAGATTCAGCGATTTGAAATCCGGCACCTCGGTGGGAATCACTCGCATCACGATCCCGCAAGTTCCTCGCTGCGTGAAAATGTTTACCCGAAAACGCGACAGCTTCGGAACGCTATAGGAAATGTCGCAAGATCCTTCTTCCTTCAGCTTATCCAAAGCGAGTTTGTTTCCGCCTATCAGATCGACCGCGATTCGGGCCGTGTCGTCCGGCTTCAATACGCCAACGCCCGGAATTTTCAATTGCACGAGCTCGCCATTCACTTCCACCTGGGGCGCGCGGCCGGGAGAAAAAATCAAATCGCTGATCTTCGGCGCCGCGCGCAACATCGTGGCAATGATGACCGGCGTTGCTACCGGCGGCGCCGGAGCCGCTGCTGCCGTCGTCGGAACGGCTACGGGAACATCCATCGCACTCCTCCATTGAGTCGTCCTAGATCGAGGGGGACGCCTGTGGGTAACCTCCAGTATGACCGAAGGATGCAACGGCCTCACCAGCCGCCGCGCCAGCCTGTCCTCAAAGCATTAGTAGTACTAAAAGTCACCCGTTCCTGTTGTTCGCCTCACCGTCGCCTCAATCGGCACGGTTCCAGCCCGTCTCCCGTATGGGCACAGCATGCTGTACCCGCTGGCGCGTCAGCTTTCTCAATCCGGCGTGTAGAGGGCGACTCTCTGACCTCATCAATCCGCCTTCGATGCAAATGCCTCGGGAGGTTCAACCCCATAAACCTCTTCCATCTCGGCGGGGAACTCGACTACGAAGGTCGCGCCGCCTTCAGGGCGATTGAAACATTCGATCTTGCCGCCATGTTCCTGAAGGATCCCGTAGCAAATGCTCAAGCCCAGCCCGGTGCCTTTGCCTACCGGCTTGGTGGTAAAAAACGGATCGAAAACTTGCTGCGGATATTTTATCCCCGGGCCGGTGTCGGAGAATTGCACGATAATCTTCGAGTCGTTTTGCCAGGTGCGAATCATCAACTTGCCGCCGCCCACCTCTTCCAGAGCGTCCACCGCGTTGCTGATCAAGTTGAAGAAAACTTGCAAAATTTGATTGGCATCACCTCGCAC
>JBAVQA010000397.1:0-7207 GCA_049693595.1 Candidatus Acidiferrales bacterium
GAAACGACTCTCGCCCACTTGCTTCGTCAAGGATGCTTCGAGGCTATTGTAGTTTGCGAACCCCACATTTTGGAACTCGGGCAAGGTGGCGTAAGGGCATTCGCCGAGGTCTCCGGCACAAAAGCTGTTAATCTCGGGATTTGGCTTTGGCAGCGTCGCGAGGTTCAAAACACGGCTCGACGTTCCTGGAACAAACGGATTTATGTCCTTAAGCGCAGTCAGTCCCTTGGAGCTGTTCCCCACATAGTTGACTTCGACGACCAAGTTCTTGGCCAGTTCATGCTCGACACTCAAGTTATATTGATAAATATACGGTGTATGGAGATGCGGATCCACCAGGAACACGAATCCGCTGCTATTGATCGGGAGAAAGCCAGAATTCACAAAGTCAATATTGGAAGCAGGAGGGGTGGATGGGAATGGATTGGTCGCGCCGGCAGAACCGTACGGATCGGCGAAATAGGGCACGTCGCCAACTTGACCGGGCGCAACGGGATTGAGGAACAGGCCCGTGTCGCTGAAGAAGGGCGACTGCCCGTTGAATTGAAGATTATCTTCGCCTTTCAAAATGTCGTAAAAAATTCCGGCCCCTCCGCGGATACTCGTCTTGCCGGTCCCCCAGGGGTCCCAGGCGAAACCGAATCGCGGCGCAAAGTTATCTTTGTCCGGGAAATTGGCGCCGCGGGGAGCGCCATGATCCCCCGGAAAAACCATGCCGAGCGGCGCGTTTGGAAACCTGGTGGACTGAAGTCCGGGAATTACAGAGAAACTTCTGCCCTCCGTGTCGAGTTTGGGAGAGCTGTACTCATAACGGACGCCGAGTGTGAGGGTCAAATTTTTTCGCACGCGCCATTCATCCTGCAGGAATGCAAACGGAGCCTTGCTGCGAATATTGGAAGGTGCGTTGGGACCCTGAAAATAACTGTTTACAATGCCTAGCAGAAAGTCGGCAAAGCTGTTGTCCGTCCCGATTCCGCCTGCTCCGCTGACGAAATCGAATTCGCCGTTGCCAAAGAAGTCGAAGACGGTATTGTTCTGATAGCTGGAAATGCCGGCGCCAAATTTCCAGGTGTTGTGTCCTTTGACCCATGTCACGGTGTCGGAAATGCCGTAGGTATTGCTCGCGAGAGTGGTGGGCCCTTGTTCGCTGAAACCCAACTGCAGCCCACTATCGAAGAAGATGTTCGGAGGACCTGTCGGCAAATCCGGCGTGGTTGCAATTCCCAGTTCGCTCGCCGTAGGCAATGTCCTGCCGACTTCCTCTTGCACGAACAGGTTGCGTTGAGCTGTAAAGCGAAGTTCATTCAGCAGATTTGGAGAAAATGTTCGCGTGTAGGATATGTTCCCGAAGTAGTTGTGGTTTTGGGTCGTATTCGGGAAGCCTGAAACCGTCGCGTAGTCAAATGGATTGATCAAACCTTCCCGGAGTCCTCCCAGAGTCACGCTAATCTTGTCTTTCTGACTTACGATGAAATCCAGTTTTCCGGTCAGCTCGTTTTCGTTGTCCTGATGAGCTCCAGTTGTGGTGACCAACCCGCTCGCTGATGTGGGGATCAACCCTAGCGCAATGTATTGCGCAGCAATACCGTTAATCTTCGTGGGATCGATGATGGCCTGTGCTGCGTTGCCTCCGGGAGTCGCAAAGAAAGGGTTCTGCTGAAGAAACGCGGCGACGCCGGGATCGGGGCAGTTGGGGTTCGCGCAGGTGACCACAATTGTACTGCCATCGTTCTGGGTGACCGGCGTGCCATTGGGTATCGCCTGCGAAAAATTTCCTGCAAGTTCTGCGGGTGTAAAAGTTGTTGTGCCGAACGTCGTCAGCGTCTGCGAAAGACGCTGGCCCTGATATCCAACGAAGAAGAAAACCCGATCTTTCTTGATGGGACCCCCGAAAGTGCCACCGTACTGGTTGCGCTTGAGGTCGTCCCTGGGAACGCCAGCTTCTATATTGAAGAACGAATTCGCGTTGAATGCACCGTTTCTGAGGAAGTCAAATCCGCTGCCATGGAACTCGTTCGTTCCGGATTTGGTCACCACACTGATAACTCCCGCAGCGTTTCGTCCGTACTCCGCGGTGTAATTGCTGGTCAAGATACGGAACTCACCGATGGAGTCGGGATTGGGACTCAGAACGACGCCGTTATTGAGAAGGTTGTTGTTAATGCCTCCGTCCAGAAGATACGTGATGGAATCCGGCCGGCCTCCTGCAACACTGAACGCCGCGCCACTTGGGGTCGTCGCACCCACATAGTCCGGATCCGCTTCGGTCACCCCCGGCTGAAGGAGCGCTAGTGTCAGCACATCCCGACCATTCAATGGCAGGTTTTGGACCGCGCGGCTCGTAACGACCTGGCCCAAAGTAGGGCTTACGGTTTCGACGCCCGAGACTTTCGCCTCCACCGTCACGACCTGATTCGTTGATCCTACGGTCAGGGTAATATCGAATCGCAAGGATTGATTGATCTCCAACTTCTTATCCTGGGTGACGATCTTCTCAAAGCCCTGGCGCTCAACGCTCACGTGATACGTCCCGACCGGCAGGTCGAGCACCTGGAAGAACCCGTCCTTGTCCGTGACGCCCGTGGTGCTAACTTTGGTGGCCGAGTTGGTGACGGTAACATTGGCCTCAGGTATCACGCCGCCCTGCTGGTCGGACACGGTTCCCACTACTCGGCCGCCCGCGTTTTGTGCAAGCGCCTGACCGCTCAGGATCGCGAAGATGCCACACAGCAAAACGAAAAGAGGGACAACTTTGGTTCCTCTCACGGCTTACCCCCTTGGTAAAAGCGAAATACAAGTCATTGGGCCAACACCGTCAAGTCAATTTTGGCGTCAGAAGAACTACTAGCAGTTGAAATGATGCTGGGCGCCAAAATCGGCGTGGCTGCCCGAAAAACGGATGGCGCGAGTATGGCAAACAGGATTAGTTTTCCAATTCGAGTAGGCCCGTGCGAGACCATGCAACACCCCCAAGAATGCAGCGTAATGCGTGCTCGCGGTTTACATTTCGCGCCGCGACATTCAAGAAAAAACCGATAAATTAGAGGGCAAGTGAAATGCCACAACCAAGGGGAAACCCATCGAAAACGCCGCTTGCCTTAGCGACATCCCGGGCCGCTTGCCTCTAGCCTACACAACCCCTTTATGACGGCACTCTATAGAACTCTGTGGGCTGGAAGTCAAGAAACATTCTGTATTTTTCTGGTCAAAGTGGTGCGAGTGAATGACTTGCGGTCAGGAGAATAAGGGGAGCGGCCGGTGGGGGTGCCGGCCGCTCGGGGCATGGGGTGATGGAGGTGCAGACATTCGAGACGCCTATGCGGGTCCCGAACTCGTAGTGATTCTGCCTGCGGGAGTTGCGCGGGTCGATAGGCCGAAGGGTTCAATCCTTCCCGGTACCTTCGTACCTTGGATATGCTTCGCGGGCTATTCGCCGGCCTGGCAGGGATTGCCGGGAGCAACGGGCGGTGATACGCTCGGCCCAGTGACAGAGCTCCAGCGCGGCATTTGAAGGCGCGTTGAGCCGCACAGCTATTACCGATTTTTGCCAATGTAAACCTTAGTATTTCAGCGGTCAGTCTATGGGCGCCACAGGAACGAAAATCGATCGCACGGCGGCAGTCGGTACGCAGACGCTTGAGACGTTGCGCCGACTTTTGACCGAGTTGGGTGGAGCGCGCGGGCTAGGAGAACTAGCGGCGCGGGGTACTGCGGCCCATCTGGAGCGCGAACTCGGGCTCGGGAGTCTGGAGCGGGTGGAACTAATGCTGCGGCTCGGCGACGCTTGCGGCGTGCGACTGCCGGATCGAGTGGTCGCGGAAGCCGACACGGTGCAGGATCTGGTCGACGCCATCCTGCGGGAAGAAGCGGGCGGTGATGCGAGCGATGCAAGTTCTCGGGGTCCGAGTGCGGGGGCTACCGGAACCGCGGCTGGCGTTGCACCAGCAATTTCGCCTGCCATTCGCGCGGATCTCGAACAGCAAATACGCAACGCGGACACTTTGACCGAGATTTTGCGTCTGCGAGGGCGCGGCGAACCTGCACGGGCGCACATTCATCTGTACGAAGAAAACGACCAATTGCGGACGATTACGTTCGGTGAGCTATACGAACGCGCTTCGATGGTTGCCGCCGAATTGCAGCTTCGCGGGCTCGAACCGGGCCAGACCGTTTCAATCATGCTGCCTACCTGCGCGGAATTCTTCTGGACGTTTGCGGGAATCCTGCTCGCGGGCGGAATACCGGTGCCGATTTATCCGCCGTTTCGCGCGGACCGCATCGCGGAATATGCGAAGCGGCAATCCAACATACTGCGCAACGCGGAGGCGCGTTTTCTAATTACATGGAAGCAAGCTGAAGGGCTGGCGCGGCTGCTGAAGCCGGCTGTTCCCACGCTGCGAGAAGTGTTGAACGCGCAAAGCCTTGCAAGCGCCACAACGGCGAAGGCGCCGGCTGAAGAGGCCGCTTCGGAGCAGTGGCGTCCGGTTGAAAATCTTGCGCATCACGCGCGCGGCGAAGACATTGCGTTCTTGCAATATACGTCCGGCTCGACGGGCGATCCGAAAGGCGTGGTCCTGACGCACACAAATCTGTTGGCAAATATTCAATCGATCGTGTCGGGCATCGAAATAAAAGCGGACGATGTGGCGGTGAGCTGGCTGCCGCTCTATCACGATATGGGACTGATCGGGGCGTGGTTTGTACCGATTTTCACGGGAATTCCGCTGGTGGTGATGTCGCCGCTTGCGTTTTTGAGCCGGCCGGAGCGGTGGCTCTGGGCGATTCACAAGCATCGCGGGACGATCAGTCCCGCGCCGAATTTTGCGTACGAGCTTTGCGTGCGGAAAATTCCGGACAAGGATTTGCAGGGACTGGATTTGAGTTCGTGGCGCGCGGCGACGAACGGGGCGGAGCCGGTGCGTTCGGAAACGCTTGAGCGATTCGCTACTCGCTTTGCGCCGTACGGCTTTCACCGTGAAGCGATTACTCCGGTGTACGGACTTGCGGAGGCGACGCTGGCGGTTTCGGTGCCGAAACTGGGCGCGGGTTACAAGGTAGATCGCATCGAGCGCGCAGCCTTTGAATCTGGAGGCAACGCAAAACCTGCCAGGACGGACGATGCCGCTGCGCTCGAGTTTGTGAATGCCGGCAAGCCGGTTCCTAGAGTAGAAGTCCGGATCGTGGACGGCGAAGGCCGCAATCTCGGTGAGCGGGCGGAAGGGAGCTTGTGGTTTCGGGGGGCGTCGGCGACAAGCGGTTACTATCGCAATCCTGCGGCGACGCAAGCGTTGATGCGCGATGGCGACTGGCTGAATTCGGGCGACCTGGCGTATTGGGCTGACGGCGAAATTTATATAACAGGACGCGCGAAGGACATCATCATCAAGGCCGGACGCAACCTGTACCCGCATGAAGTGGAGGAGATTGCCGGACGGGTTCAGGGAGTGCGGACCGGCTGCGTGGTTGCGTTTGGCGCTCCGGACGAGCGCACCGGCAGCGAGCGGCTGGTGGTGACAGCGGAAGTGCGCGATACGGCAAGCGCGAAGCGCATTGAGGATGAAATTGCGCGCGCGGTGAATGATGCGCTCGGGATTCCACCTGATTTGGTCACGCTGCTGCCGCCCCAATCGATCCCGAAAACTTCCAGCGGAAAGTTGCGGCGCAGCGAGACTCGGCGGCTTTTCCTGGAAGGAAACCTGGGCAAGCGCCAACAACCGACGTGGATGCAGGTTGCGGGACTGGCAGTACGAGGCGCGGGTCCAAATACCCGGTATTGGGTGACGCAAGCAGCGAAAAACACGTTCGAATTTCTTTATGGCGTGTACGCAATGACGGTCTTCGCAATTCTTCTATTTCCGTTGTGGGCTATCGTCGGTCTGACCTGGAACCAAAAGCGCGCGGCTTGGTTCACGCATAAGGGCACACGGTTCATGTTGATGATGGCGGGCGTACGGGTGCGAGTGGAAGGGCGCGAGATTCTAGCGCAACGCGAAACATCCGGGCCTTGGATTTTTGCTCCGAATCACTCGAGCTTTCTGGATATTCTGATAAACCTTGCGTTTCTGCCGCCGGACGTGCGATTCGTGGTTAAAGGTGAGATACACGATATGCCGGTGTTTCGCACCATTGCGCGGCGGAGTGGACAGTTTTCGTTCGATCGCAGCGATCCGCAAGCTCGTATTCGCCAAGCGGAACAAGTGAATGCGGCGCTCGAGAGCGGCGAGTCTGTTGTGATTTATCCGGAGGGAACCTTTACGGCGACCACGGGGATTCGTCCGTTTCAGCTGGGCGCGTTCAAATCCGCGGTAGATACGCGGTGTTCGATTTGCCCGGTAAGCGTGCGTGGCGCGCGGCAGATTCTACGAGACAAAACGAAATTGCCGCGGCCTGGGCGCGTCACGCTGACGTTCGGCCCGCTTGTGACGCCCAACCCGGCGGCGGGGAATGATTGGCACGAGATTGTCCGTTTGCGTGATTCCACCAGAAACATCATCGCGAAAAATTCCGGCGAACCGCTTCTTTGAGAACTTCTGCCCTCAGACGGTCGTAAGTGAGTTAAGAAGATGCCATTTTAGCGAATTATGAGTAACGCTGGCCGAATCGCAAGCATCCTAACTCGGAGCACCGCGGAGGGACACTTATGTTCAGGAAGCTTGCAATGTTATGCGGTATGGTTTTTCTAGTTTCTCTGACTGCGCACGCGCAGGATTCAGACAGAGTGGAGGTGTATGGCGGCTATGCTTTCTTGCACTTCGATAATTCTCCCTCCTTCAATCAGAACGGTTGGACGGTGTCCGGACAATACAAGTTCACCCCGTGGCTGGGCGCTCTAGCAGATTTTTCGGGCGACTATGGGAACAGCACTCACACAACGCATTTTCTTTTCGGGCCTCAAGTGTCTTGGCCGGGTCGCGTCTCGCCATTTGGACATGTGCTGATCGGCGGCGCGCACGTAAGCAGCCTCTTCACGGAAGTGCTGGACCCCCCGACGGTCATAACCTTTTCGTCGTCGGATACGTCTTTCGCCGCCGCTATCGGCGGAGGAATTGATGCGAAGATCGTGGGGCCGTTTCACTGGCGAATTTTCCAGGCGGATTGGGTCCACTCCAGTGTTTTTGGAACTAATCAAAACAATGCCAGGGTTTCGACCGGCATCGTTGTCAAGTTCTAGCGGCGGGCGTGGATGAGGCTGAGAGCTTCTTAAGAC
>JBAVQA010000398.1:0-2449 GCA_049693595.1 Candidatus Acidiferrales bacterium
CTTTTATCCTCAGGCTTAGGCGTGCAGGGAATGCTGTGGGTAACCAGCCCGGCTTGCACTGAAGTTGAAACGTTAGTGCTGGATTGGCTGGCAAGGATGCTGGGATTGCCGGAGGCGTTCCTATCCAGCGGAAGCGGCGGGGGCGTGATTCAAGACTCGGCATCGAGCTCTTCGCTCTGCGCGATTTTGGCGGCGCGAGAACGCGCGACTGGGTTTCGCAGCAACGAGGACGGCTGCCGCGAGGAATTGGTAGCGTACACGTCCACGCAGGCGCACTCCTCAATCGAAAAGGACGTTAAAGTGGCAGGAATCGGCCGGCGCAACTTGCGTTTGATCGAAGTGGACTCGGACTTTGCTATGCGGCCGGAAACACTAGAGAAAGTTATCGAAGAAGATAAACGCGCAGGCAAGTTGCCGTTCTTCGTGTGCGCGACCGTAGGAACTACTTCTTCGCTGGCGTTTGATCCCCTGGAGGCAATCGGGCGAATCTGCAAGAAGCACAATCTATGGCTGCACGTGGACGCAGCCATGTCCGGGACCGCGGCGCTGTGTCCGGAATTCCGACACATTCAGAAAGGGCTGGAACTCGCGGATAGCTACTGCTTCGATGCGCATAAATGGATGTTTACGAATTTCGATTGCAGCTGTTTCTTTGTGGCCGATCGCGAAACGCTGACGCGAAGCCTGGATGTCCTGCCGGAGTACTTGCGAAACCAAACCGGAGGCTCGGACGCAGTCTTCGAGTATCGCAACTGGCACGTACCCCTCGGACGAAGATTCCGCGCGCTGAAATTATGGTTCGTCATACAACATTACGGAGTGGAGGGATTACAGTTTCACGTTCGCCGTCATGTGGAATTGGCGCAGACTTTCCTGCGCTGGGTGCGAGCAGATTCGCGGTTCGAATTAATGGCTCCCGCGCCGCTGAATCTGATCTGCTTCCGGCTGATAGGCACGGATCAGGTGAACGAGGAACTCTTGCGCCGTTTGAACCGCAGCGGCAAGCTGTACCTGTCGCATACGCGGCTCAACGGGAAATACACGATTCGGTTCTGCGTGGCACAAACGCGCACGGAGCTGCAACACTTGGAACGTGCATGGGGGGCTATTCGCGAAGAGGCCGAGGCCTTGCTGGCGGCGCATGTCTGAGAGCAGCACGCCCATTCGTTGAAGAGAAGAGTTTCCGGGTGTGCTCCGGCGTTGTGCTAGAATTCCGCTGATCACCTCTTGTTGGCGTGTCGGCGAAGGCGAGGAGAAGATAGATGAAGGTCCGCTCGAAGTTCTTGGTCGGCTCCGGAATCATCGTGATCACGCTGGTGTCTTTGGCCTACGTCGGATTCACGCAGAGCAAGACCTACTACCATACGATTACTGAGCTTTCGACACTTAACGGGGTATCGTTGCACCAACGAATGCGTGTCTCCGGCAACGTGAAGAATGGAACGATTTCTCACGTGCCCGGAGGAGTTGATTTTGTGCTCACCGAGCAGGGCAGGGATTTAAGGGTGAGTTACGTCGGCCGCGATCCGCTTCCAGATACATTCAAAGACGGCGCGCAGGCCCTGGTTGAGGGCAAGCTGATGTCGGACAATCGCTTCGAGGCCGAGCAGGTGCAGGCGAAGTGCGCGTCCAAGTATGAAGCTGCGCCTGGACAGACGCCCGGAACGCCGCAGCCGGGGCAGACCTCGAAGGGCCCGGATCCGGCGCCGCCTCCTGGATCTTGAGAGCTGGCGCAGTAGAGTACTATTCAGCGGGAGAATTCATTGGATATCCTGGGTTCGTTTTCGCTGTTACTGGCGTTTCTCGCGGCCGTGTACGCGATCGGCGCGGGTATAGCCGGTATCGTAACTCGCAAGACGCTCCTCACTAAGAGTGCGCGCAACGCTGGGATGGCGGTGTTTGTACTCGTCACCCTTGCGGTGGCGTGCCTCGAATACTATTTCTTCACTGATAACTTTTCGATGGCTTACGTCGCGGCGCATAGCAACCGAGCGCTTCCTTTTTACTACAAGTTTGCCGCTCTGTGGGCCGGGCAAGAAGGCTCGCTGCTTTTGTGGACTTGGTTGCTCTCCACCTACGCCTTTTTCGCCATATTTATTAACCGCAATAAGCATCCAGAGTTGATGCCGTACGTAGGTGTGGTGCTTGCGAGCGTTCAAACATTTTTTCTTACTCTGAATAATTTCGTGGCTAGTCCTTTCGCGGTTTTGGCCGGTGCAGACCCTTCCGGCGTGATGAGAGTTTCAGCGCTGTCGGACGGTCACGGGCTGAATCCGCTGTTGCAATACCCCGAAATGGTGATTCATCCGCCGATGCTCTATCTCGGCTATACGGGATTCACAGTTCCGTTCGCCTTTGCGCTTGGTGCGCTGCTGGGGCGGTATCCGGGCGAAAAATGGATACACATTACCCGGCGATGGACCATGATCGCGTGGTGTTTTCAGAGCGT
>JBAVQA010000399.1:0-13257 GCA_049693595.1 Candidatus Acidiferrales bacterium
CCCTTATTGTTTCGAACGTAAAACTGGCCCACGTTTTCCGCTTTGGTTCTGTACTCGCCCTCGGCCTCGATGTAAACCTGCCATTGGCGGCCGAAGCGGTTGAAATAGTTGATAAAATAACCGCCCATGAAAGCCTGCAGGGTTTTGTAAACGTCGGTAATGCTGACTCCCTGCTTGATGACCTTGTCGCGGTCCACGGTCACGAATTGCTGCGGAACACTCGGAAGATAGGTGGTGGCCAGAAAACCGATCTCCGGGCGTTTGCGCACCGCGGCCATGAACTTGGTCAAATTCTGGGTGAGAAAATCGACGTCTTTCCCGGCGCGGTCCTCCAAAACAAATGTGAATCCGCCGGAAGTACCCACTCCGGGAATCGCCGGAGGCGAAAAATCGAATGCGACTGCTTCGGGCATCTGGCTCAACTGCTGATTCAATCGCGTCTTGATCTCCTGGAACTGTTCGGCCCGGGATTTGCGCGCGTCCCAGTCATCCAGAGTAACGAAGAAAAATGCGTTGTAACTGGTGCGCACAAAGCTGAGCAGGCTGAAGCCGATTACGCTGGAGGTGTACTTCACTCCGGGGGTCGCTGCCAGAATTCTCTCGACTTGTCGCGCGGCTAGGTCCGTGCGCTGCAGCGAGGCTGCGTTGGGGAGTTGGAGGTTGACGAAGAGATAGCCTTGATCTTCATCCGGCAGGAAGCTCGACGGTACGCGCGAGGCGAAAAACGCCGCGGCTCCGATGAACGCCAGCAGCAACACGATCGCAATCGCGCTCTTGCGAATGAGTGCGCCGGACAGACGCACGTAGCGTTCGGTCGCGCTTTCGAACGTCCGGTTAAACCAGGCGAAAAATCTTGCCAACATTCCCTTGCTCTCTTTTTTCGGCCGGAGCAGGAGCGCCGCCAGTGCCGGGCTCAATGTAAGGGCGTTGAAAGCGGAAAGGATGACGGAAACAGCGATGGTAACCGCAAATTGCTGGTAGAGCCGCCCAGTGATTCCCGGAATAAAAGCGGTTGGAACGAAGACTGCGGAGAGCACCAGGGCAATTCCGACGACGGGCCCGGTCAATTCGTCCATGGCCTTGAGGGCCGCTTCTTTGGGGGAAAGCCCTTCCTCAATATGGCGCCCGACACCCTCGACGACGACGATTGCGTCGTCCACCACCAATCCAATGGCTAGAACCAGCCCCAACAAAGAAAGCGTATTGATGGAAAAACCAAACAGCGGAAAAAAGATGAATGTACCGATCAAAGCCACTGGTACTGCCAACATGGGAATGAGCGTGGCGCGCCAGCTTTGCAAGAAGAGGTACACAACGAGGATGACCAGCACAAGCGCGATCACCAGCGTCTCGACAATCTCCTTGATTCCGGAGGTGACCGCCTTGGTCGTATCCAAGGAAATCACATAGTCCATGTCCTGCGGGAACGTCTGCTTCATGCCGGCAATCAATTTCTTCACGCCGTTCGCTGCGTCCACGGCGTTTGATCCCGGGAGCTGATAGACGGCGATGATGGCTCCGGGTTTGCCGTTCAACCGGCCCTCCACGGTGTAGTCGTTCGACCCAAGTTCTATCCGCGCCACGTCCTTGACGCGGACAACTCCGCCGTCGGGCGTTTCACGAACTACGATCTGCCCGAACTCATCGGCGGAAACCAGTCGGCCCTGGGCCCGAACCGAGTAGGTGTACTCCTGCCCTTTGGGCACAGGCTCGCCCCCTACTTGTCCCGCGGGATTCACCGTGTTCTGCGCTTGGATGGCGTTGATGATGTCGGTGACGGTGATTCCGAGCTTGCCTAATTGATCCGGCTTCACCCACAACCTCATCGCGTATTGTCCGGCGCCGAAGATCTGTACGTTTCCGATGCCGTTGGAACGCGTCAGCGGATCGTGGATATTGATGTACGCGTAGTTGGCAAGAAAGTCCGCGTTGTACGTTCCGTTGGGCGAGGACAGCGTGATCAGCATCAGCGGCGAGGTCACGGACTTCTGGACGGTGATTCCATAATTGATGACGTCAGCCGGAAGTTGCGAAGCCGCTTGTGTTTCCCTCGCTTGGGCTAAAATTTGGTCTATGTTCGGATCTGTTTTCACGTCGAAATCCACGATCATGGTCATTCCGCCATTGGCCGTGGCGTTCAACGAATACATGTAGTTCATATGATCCACGCCGCTCATTTGCTGCTCGATCGGAGTAGCGACGGATTGTTCCAGCGTCTGCGCGTCCGCCCCGACGTACACGGCTTGAATTTGAATCTCCGGCGGAGCGATGTTCGGAAATTGAGCGACGGGCAAGCTGACGATGGTGATGATGCCGAGAATTACGGTCACGATCGAAATCACCATCGCGACGATCGGGCGGTTGATGAAAAATTTGGACATGGAACTTACCTTTCCTGCGCCGTCGTGTTATCGGGCACGTACGGCTTCGGGTTTACCTGGACGCCGGGACGCATCTTCTGCACGCCCTCGGCCACCACGCGCTCTCCCGGCTTGAGTCCGTCCGCGATGATCCAGTCAGAGCCAACACGGTCGCCGACTTTAACCGTGCGTATGCTCACCTTGTTCTGGTTATCGACAACGGCTACCTGGTAGCCGCCTTGCAACTCAGTCACGGCACGCTGGGGCACGAGCAGCGCGTCTTTCTGGACTCGGATGGCCGTCCGAACCCTGCCGTAGCCGCCCGGGCGCAATATATTTCCCGGATTCGGAAATAGCCCGGCGATTCGAATGGCGCCCGTGCCGACATTGACTTGGCGATCCGCAAAGTAGAATGTGCCGTCGCGCGGATAGGTTGAACCGTCGGCCAAAATCAGTTGCAGGCGCAAGCTCTTGTCAGCAGCTTGCCGCGTAGTGTCCGTGGGGAAGCGCTTATTCCAAGCGAGATACTCACTTTCGCTGACGGTGAAAAAAACCTTGATAGGGTCCACGGTAGAAACGGAAGTCACAACCCCGCTGCTCGGGCTTACCAGTGCACCTACCTGAAGCTGGGCCTGCCCGGCGATGCCATCGATCGGCGCAGTGAGGCGAGTGAAATCGAGATTGATCCTGGCTGTTTCGACGGCCGCTTCGTCGGTCTTGATTGCCGCTTCCGCTGTCGCCACGGTAGCCTTGGCAGCCAAATTATTCTGAACGGAGTTGTCGAGATCCTGCTGGCTGGCAGCCTGTTCTTTCGCAAGTGGTGTATAACGCTCTACGTCGAGCTGAGTCCTGCCTTGGACTGCTTGGGCGTTCGCGAGCGACGCCTTGGCCTGCGCCAACTGCCCTTCGGCTTGGTCAAGCGCGGCCTGAAAGGGACGCGGATCAATTTGAAAAAGCAGTTGGCCCTTGTTAACAAACGCGCCTTCCTGGTAGCCCTGCTGCATTAAATAACCGGTGACCTGAGCTCTGACGTCGGCGTTGGTGAAACCGTCTAGCGTTCCGATCCACTCGCCATAGATGGGGACGTCTTTCTGCTCGACCTGCACTACCTGAACATCCGGCGGGTTTCCCTGACCGCCGGCGCCGCTTTTCGAGCATCCGGCCAAAACGATCGCAGTCATCGTGATTGCGAGTAGAGGCCGTCCCATTACGATCTTACGCACACTATTCATCGTCGTCTCCCGTCACGTGCCGAGTTACCCGTTGGCCCGTTTTCTTGGACACTTCGCGCCAGCGGGCGGACCTCGGTCGTGAGATATTACTCAAAATGCCGCTGAGCTTCTATCCGAAACTATTAAGCGACCTAGTGGGGAACCTCGGGTGATTGGTGGCAGCCGGACAAAGCTAGCGACGGCTGAAGAATTTCCGGATGCTGGCGAGGAATACGCTGAGCGGATTTCTGGGGTTTCTCGGCGGAACTGGAGGATCCAGGACGCCTATGGCAATCTTTCTAGGAGGCGAGCCGCCGAATCTGCCGGAAGCTTGCGGTTCGGGCTCTAGGTCACGGTTTGAGAAGCTGTGAGGCATGCACGGATTTTACCACTTATCGGGAGAATATTTCGCGCGGTCGATCAGTCATGGGGATCAGGTTAGACATGTCCAACCGTTGCGAGCACAGAAGTGAACAGATGCGGACCTTGGATATTACCAGGTTGAGAATCGACCCGATGTTGTCCACGCTCCACGAAGAACCGCGCTTCCGGGAAATACTCGCACAAATCGGCCTGCCTGCTTTGCCATAGCGATAAAAATTGTGGTTGCCAGACGTTATGATGGAGCGGGAATTATGAGAAGAGTTCGAAAACGAGACCGGAACACCATCCTCAAATGGCTCTGCTTTATTCCCCATTTGAGACGAACTTGAACTTCGAAATGTGAGCGTTTTCTTATTTGAGGACAGGATTGAATTTTCTTGCCTTTGAATTCAACGAGCTGGCCTTCCGCCGCTTCCTTCCTTCAGAACGAAAAACCATAAATCGTCTTTGGCCCCGATTTTGCATGCTTGTCGTCTCCAGTGAGCAATTGTGGAACGGAGAATTCGAAACCTAATTTTCGAGTGACCTCTGGAATTCACATTCTGTTGTGCTGAAGGGCGATTTTTTTTGCCGCCAACAGTCCACCGCTTCGTTGAAGATGGCTCGACGAGGTGCTGATGGAACCGTGGGTAAGACTCTTCCGCTGGCTAAATAGGAGACGCTGATGCAAAACGCAACGGTTCGAATGACTTGTATCCTGGCAGTTCTTCTAACCGGCCTTCTAGCCGGATGCGGCCAAACAAAAGCTGTTTTGGTTCCCGCGGTGATCGCCACGACGCCTGCCAATGGCGCTACGGGCGTACCGATGGCGCAAATAATTAGCGCGAACTTCAATGAGGCAATGAATGCCGCGACGATAAATGTGTCGACGTTCCTGGTGACGGGAGCGGCAGGCGCAGCAGTGACGGGCACGGTGACGTACTCTGGAACAACAGCCACGTTTACGGCAGCCGCAGCTCTGGCCCCGAACACCCTTTATACCGCGACGATTACGACTGGAGCTAAAGATCCTCGCGGAAAGAGTCTTACAAGCGACTTCATGTGGATGTTTACAACCGGAGCGATTCCGACAGTAATCTCAACGAATCCACTGAACGGCGCGATCAGCGTACCGATAAATCAGAAAATTACGGCAACATTCAGTCAGGCGATGAACCCCACGACAGTTATGGCCGTCGGAACGTTCACAGTGGCGGTATCGGGCGTGGGCGGAGCGGCTGTTGCGGGGACGGTGACGTACGTGGCGGCGACTAACACAGCGATGTTTGCGCCCAGTGTGAATTTGTTGCCGAGTACCCAATACACGGCCACCATCAGCACGTCGGCGCAGAGCGCAAACGGCGATGCGCTGGCGGGCGACTTTGTTTGGAGTTTTACGGCCGGGACGACCGCTGACACGACGCCACCAACCGTAATCGCCACACTTCCCGTCGCGGGAGCGACGAGCGTTCCCACAAATCAAACGATCACGGCGACTTTCAGCGAGGCGATGGACTCATCAACGATTACAGCGAATGGAACGTTTGCTTTGGCCGTGGCCGGAGCCGGCGGGGCAACCGTACCGGGAACAGTCGGTTATGCAGGAACAACGGCAACCTTTCAGCCGGCAAGCCCCTTAGCAGCGAACACGGAGTTCACAGCCACGATTACAACGGCCGCCGAGGATTTGAGCGGAAATGCGCTGGCCGCCAACTTTGTGTGGAGTTTCACGACCGGCGCAGGCCCGGACACCACTTCGCCGACTATAACTCTAACCGCTCCGGCGAGTGTGGGTATGAACGTCCCGCTCAACGCAGCAGTAAGCGCAACTTTTAGCAAAGACATGAATCCATTGACGGTCACGGCTCCGGCTACGTTCACTCTGGCCGTGGCGGGAGCTGGCGGCGCTAGTGTCGCAGGAAACGTCACCTACGATTCCGTAAGTCAGATTGCGACCTTTACACCCGCAGCAGATCTTACGATCAGCACGCAATACACGGCCACAATTACAAACGCGGCGACAGACTTGGCCGGCAATCCGCTGGTCGCGGGGACAACACCCAATCCTTGGAGCTTTACTACCGGAACTTCGGCTGCTCCAGGTCCTAATCTCGGGACATCGTCGACGTTTGGATCTATAGGAGGCGGCGCCGGAATCACGAACCAGGGAATTAACACGGTGATCAATGGAAATATCGGGACGACCGGCGCTTCGACTGTAGTGACCGGATTCCACGATGCGGGACCGGGATGTACCTACACGGAAACGACGCTCAACGTAGGAACAGTGAACGGAAATATATACACTGCTCCGCCGCCCCCTGACGGTACGTGCCCTGAAGGCAACGCCACTACATTCTCGATCGCGACTCAGGCTCTAAGCGACGCAAATACGGCGTTCATCAATCTTTCACCCGCTTCGCGGCCGGGAGGAACCGACCCAGGGGCAGGCCAGCTCGGTGGCATTGCCCCATTGCCGCCTGGCACATACAAAGCCGCCGGCGGGTCGTTCTTGATCACCGGATCGGATCTCACTTTGGATGGGCAGGGCGATTCCAACGCGATTTGGGTCTTCCAGATGGCCAGCTCGCTTACAGTGGGGGACCCAGGAACACCCCGTAACGTAATTTTGACTAACGGAGCACAGGCCAAGAACGTGTTTTGGCAGGTGGGCAGCATGGCAACAATCAACGCTGCGGGTGGCGGCACTATGGTGGGCACCATCATCGCGTCGGCTGGAGTCACATTCTCCACGGCAGGTAATGCAACAATAACGACACTCAACGGCCGAGCGTTGGCACTCAACGCGTCGGTAACCATGGTGAACACCGTGGTCAACGTACCTGCACCGTAAAAAAAAAGAAGTTAGGTCAGAACGAAATTTTGCCGTTCCGGCGGGGCGGTGAAGTCAGCGACGGGCGAACAATTTCCGGAGGCTGGCTAGGAGCGCGACAAGCAGATTTTTGGGTGGATTTCTCGGAGGCACCGGCGGATCCAGAACGCCAACTGTTGTCTTTCTTGGAGGTCCGCCGCCGAACCTGCCGGAAGCTTGAGGCTCCGGCTCCGGGTTATAGCTTGAAAAGCTGTGCGGCATGATTGGATTCTACCAGTTTTCGAACGCGCATTTCGCGCGGCCATCTTTCGCTCGGCCCACATCGGACAAAACCCACTGATGCGATCTGCAACGTTCACAAACCGCCGCACCAGGGATCTTCGATATGCTGCGTCCTTCGAGGAAAGATAGTCACTGCCAGCCGTTGCGTTGGCGCAGGGCGGTGATGTGCGCGACGTGATGCTTTCCGTGCCAGGCGTAGAGGGCGAGCGAGTCGTCGAGGGACATGGGCTTAGACCATTCGGGGTGGCCGTATTTTCGCGACCAGTCGGCGGGCGAGAGCGATTTCAGCAGGAGTACCCAGCGCTTGTGCAAGTTTTCGAGAATGGCGAGGGACGGTTCGATGGGCGAGGACTTGCCATCGGGTAGTTCAGCCCAGCGTGCTTCATCGTAAGGTTTGATCGTAGGTAAGTCTTCGGTGAGCGCGAGCTTCGTGCGCACGTAGGCGTTCATGTGGCTGTCCGGGATGTGATGTACGAGTTGGCGTACAGTCCATCCGCCGGGACGATAGGGCGTGTCGAGCTGCTCGGTCTTTAGATTTTTCAGGGCGGAGACCAGGTGCGCGGGCGTTTGTTCAATGTCAGCTATAAATTCGCGGCGCTGCTCGGCGGTCAAGGCGGCTTCGGGACGACGAAATTTCCCGATGGGGTAGCGCAGGTCGGCTTCCATTTGAGTCCCCTCCTAATTTGCGGCTGGAATCCTTGCCCTAAGTCTTGTGCGACCTTCTTCAAACATCGGATGACGGAGCAGAAAGCAAGATTCGAGAAAATGGAAGAGTAGCACGGGAGCCGCGCGCTGTTACTGGCTATCCTGAAACTCTTCGTGCCAGGCCATTTGAATGGCTTCGAGTTTTCCTTCGTTCGACAACTTGGGATCGCCGGAAAAACCGGGGAGCTCGATGATCCATTTATGCAGGTCGGTGAAGCGGACGGTGAGGGGATCGACTCCGGGATGTTTTTCGGCGAGTTGGATGCCGATTTCTTCCGGATTGTCCCAATCGAATGTTTGCTGCACGATTTTGTTCCCCCTCAATTTACAGCATTCAACAAATGGAAAACTTCCTCAGGCGCTAAAGCGCCCGCAAAGAGAGATGCTATTGTCCGAGCTGAAGCTCCGACCCCCTGAAAATCAGCGTTCGGGAGTTTCATCAATCCCGCATGCTGACATGAAGGAATTTAGTGTTCTGCTTCCTTCGCGTAATTCTTGTTCCACTCGGGGATTTCGATGACGATGTCTTTCGTGCCATCAGGGACGCACTGGCAGCCCAAGCGCGATTTTGGCGTTACGCCGGGAGCTTCGTCGAGCTGATCGAGCTCGGCGTCGGTGGCTTCGTTGCACGTCTCGAGACCTTCGTGAACGATCACGTGGCAGGTGGAACAGGCGCAGACGCCGCCGCAAGCGTGGTCCAGTCCTTTGTGAAAACCTTGAGAAATATCGAGGATGCTGCCGGGCAAACCGTCGTGACCGTAGGGGATCTTTTCGGGATCGACTTCGACAGGTTGTCCATCCTTGACGAAGGTGATCTTGTATTTCTTCGTCGCGGGCGTGAATTTTGTTTCTTCGATGTAGGGATTCTTGCCGCCCATTCTTAAACGCTCCTTCCGCTACAACCTAAACTTCTTCGAGGCGCTTGCCTTCGAGCGCTGTTTGCAACGCGCCATTCATCAGGATTTCGGCTAGATGCATTGTGGCTTCATTTAGAGCATCGATACGTTCACGCATTAATTTATAATCCGATCCGGCCATGGCAGCGCGCAGTTGCGCTGCGGAATCGTCGATGGAGCGGCGCTCTTCGGCGCTAAGCTCGCGCGCGCGTGGATTCAGCAAGGTCTTTTCCGTTGCTGCAAGAATGGTTTCCGCTTCAGTACGCGATTCGATCACCTGCCGCTCGGAAAAATCCTGCTCGGCGAATTCGATGGATTCTTCGAGCATACGTTCGACTTCTTCATCGGAGAGGCCGTAACTGGGCTGGACTTCGATGGTGTGCTCGGCGTTCGTTCGCAAATCGCGAGCGGCTACTTGCAGAATTCCGTTGGCATCGATTAGGAACTTTACTTCGATGCGCGCTAGCCCTGCGGGGCCCGGCGGAACTTTTAGTTGGAATTTTGCGAGCGAGCGGCAATCTTTTGCGAGTTCGCGTTCGCCTTGAAGGACGTGTACATCGATGCCGGTCTGGTTCTCCACGCCGGTGGTAAACAGTTCCTGGGCGCTCGCGGGAATCGTCGAGTTGCGGGGAATAATTTTTGCGACTACACCGCCCATGGTCTCTATGCCGAGCGAGAGCGGAGTGACGTCGAGCAGCAGCATGGTTTTTACGCCGGACTCGAGGATGTCGGCTTGGACTGCGGCGCCGAGAGCGACCACTTCATCCGGGTTCAATTCACAATGTGGCGCGCGGCCGAAATAATCGCCGACCGTCTTGCGCACGAGAGGGATGCGCGTGGAACCGCCGACCAAAACAACTTCTTCGATTTGACTTGGCGTGAGTTTTGCGTCAGCAAGAGCCATTTTCACGGGCGCCATGGTGCGAGCGACGATGGGCTGAATCCATTTTTCGAATTCGGTGCGCGTGAGAAGTTCTTCGAACATCTTGCCGCCGGAAAGGTTGAAGCGAAGCATCACGCTGTCTTCAGCGGAAAGCGCGTGCTTGGCTGCGATCAGAATTTGGCGTAGCTCCTGGATGTCTTTCGGGCGATTCGCAAGATCGGCCTGAAATAGCTTGAGAATTGTTTCGCGCGTTCTGCGCTGCATTTCGTTGTCAATGTCGTCGCCGCCGAGGTGCGTGTCGCCGTTGGTGGAAAGAACCTGGTAGATGTCGCCTTCGGTGGTGGAGACGAGCTTCAGGATCGAGATGTCGAACGTGCCACCGCCGAAATCGTAAACCGCTACGTAACCGCGTTTTTGCTTGTGCAATCCATAGGCAAGCGCAGCGGCGGTGGGTTCGTTTACGAGGCGCAATACTTCGAGGCCGGCGATTTTGCCGGCATCTTTGGTGGCTTGGCGTTGCGCGTCGTTAAAATACGCCGGGACGGTGATGACCGCGCGGTCAACCGGCTCTTTGAAATAATCCTCAGCCCAGGATTTCAGTTCGCGAAGGATGAACGCGGAAATTTCGGGGGGCGTGAACCATTTGTCACCCAGTCCGACGCGGATTACGCTGCGGCCGGCGGGATCGATGCGAAACGGAAAGATTTTCAGCTCTTCTTGAACGTCGGCGACGCCGCGGCCCATCAGGCGTTTTACAGAATAAATCGTGCGATCGGGTTTTGTGAGGAGGAGCGCGCGTGCCGGCTCACCGACGATTACTTTGCCGTCTTCATCGACGCTGACAACAGACGGGCACAGAGTGGAACCGTAAGGGCCCGGGATACACTTCGGCGCGCCGGTTTGCGGATCGAGATACGCAATCAAGCTGAAGGTTGTGCCGAGATCGATTCCTACAACGCGTCCCATTTTGCCTCTGAGTAAAACTTTCGTGCTGAACGTTTCAACCGCGCCTCATTCTACAAAGAACAGATCCCTCGCTGCGCTCGGGATGACAGGTAAGAGCTTCGGCTTCACGCCTTGGTCCTGCTGTATGTCTTGGCCCAGGCTTCATGCGCCGATTTTCGTTTCACAAGTTCAGACCGCCGCCAAGCATCTATGGCGAGCGCAGCATGCTGCGCCCCTACAAAGGCGGGCTGTGAAACTTGCTAGTGTCTTCAGGCCTCGGCTAGTTCTTTTTGCACGCCGGCTACGAGATTGCGGATGTAGCTACGGCGGTTCAGCACTTCGTTCATGCAAGCCAGCAAAACCTGTTTCTTGGCTTCGTCCCCGGCAGCGTCGTCGAGAGCGGCGTCCCATTCGCGGGCGATTCCTGCAAGCTCAGCGTCCACTTCTTCTAGCTTTTGCTGAAAATTCTTTTGAGCGGCATCGAGGGGCTCGCGCAATGCAGCCAGGTTCGCGCCTTCGGCGCGCGCTTCGCGTAGCTCATCCAGCGATTCGTTCAGCTCAAAGACTTCTTCGAGCAATTCGGGCGGCGCCTGCTGCTTGGTGGTGCCTTCTTTTCTGAGGCCGCGACGCAACAACAAGTATTCCACGCGCGAGATCGGCTCGCGCAGCGTGCGATAGGCGTCATTCAATTCCGAAGAACGATTGAGCGAAAGATCGCGTTCGAAATCGCCGGCGCGCACGAAATTATCGGGATGAAGCTTCCAGCTCAGCTTGTGAAATTGCTCTTCGAGCTGCGTCGAATCAAGCGACAATTTTTCCGACAAACCGAAGAAAGCGAAATAATCAGTGCCCTCGGGCAGCGGCTGAATCTTGCCGCACGCAGCGCAAAAATGCGCTGCGGTAACGGGAGCCTGGCAATTCCAGCATTTCGTGGCGGCGTCCCGGCCGGTTTCGTCGCGTTGTGTTTGCGTCACGCTCATGTTCGTTTGACTTTGCCAGGATGCGGGCTGGGAAAGCGATGCAGCGCGCAGGACAGAACTACGGAAGTGTCTCTCATCAAAAATCTCAAGCGGTGAAGGAACTGCCGCAACCGCAACTCCGCGTGGCCTGCGGATTCTGGAACACGAAGCCCTGCTTCATCAAATCTTCGAGATAATCGAGCGTGGTGTTGTGAAGGTAGAGATAGCTTTTCGCGTCCACAAAAATACGAGCGCCATTCTCTTCGAAGACTTTGTCGCGGTTGCGCGCTTCAGTATCGAGGCGCATCGCGTAGGTCAGCCCGGAACAGCCGCCTCCCTGCACACCTACACGCAGGCCGCCGGAATCGGCGGAAACGCCTTCCTTCGCCAACAACTCGCGGATTTTTGCTGCTGCTTTTTCGCTAACGTGAATCATGCGTCTGTGTTCCTTTGAGCCCCTGTTGCAAAAATCCAGTGCGGAACTTCAGCGGCTAAAGCCGCCAACGATTTGCAGCTTTTATGTCGTGGCTAAAGCCACGACCCACAAACCTTCTCAGTTTCGGGAGTCCGCCGCAAATGCCAGAACTTAGTGGCTTGCTGCCGTGGCTGGTTCAGCCGGCTTTGCTTCCGCGTCGCCCTGCTTTTTCTTCCAGTCGGACAGAGCGGCCTTGATGGCGTCTTCCGCCAACACCGAGCAATGGATTTTCACCGGGGGAAGCGAGAGCTCGCGCACGATGTCGGTGTTCTTGATTGCGAGAGCTTCTTCGACGGTCTTACCCTTCACCCATTCGGTGGCGAGCGAGGAGCTGGCGATGGCCGAGCCGCAGCCGAAGGTCTTGAACTTCGCCTCTTCGATAATGCGGGTATCGGGGTTCACTTTCATCTGCAGCTTCATCACGTCGCCGCACTCGGGCGCGCCGACCAGGCCGGTGCCGACGTTGGGGTCTTTCTTGTCGAGCGAGCCGACGTTACGCGGATTGTTGTAATGCTCGATCACTTTATCGCTGTAAGCCATTAGTTGATTCTCCTGTTCAAAGTAGCAGTGCTGTCTAACCCTTGATCAAAAATCACTTCGTCCGACAGAACGATGTTTTCGATGGATGCCGAACGGCCCTTGCGAAGTTCTTCGAGGGTCTTCGCCACCACTTCATGCTGCACGTCCAGGGCTTCCAGGAATTCACCCAGCTCTTGCAGCTCGCGAAACCTTCGAGAGTTGCAGGCGCTTTTGTCCACATTGGGCGCAAAGAACACGTCGAACACCGGCGTGTCTTCGCTCACCGTGGCATGAACTCCGAGTGTGCCCTGATATTTCATCTTTTTAGTGTTCAGCCGCCGTCTGCCAAGTCATTTTGCTGACGTCCACGCCTTCTTTCGCCATTTCATATAGAGGAGAAAGCTCGCGCAAGCGTTGCACGGTTTCCACCACGCGGTCGGCGACGTAGTCAACTTCCTCGGCGGTGTTAAACCGGCCGATACCGAAACGGATGGAGGTGTGCGCCAAATCTTCACCCACGCCGAGCGCCTTGAGAACGTAGCTCGGTTCGAGCGTGGCGGAAGTGCAGGCGGAGCCGCTGGAAACTGCGATGTCGTTGATGCCCATCAAGAGCGATTCGCCTTCGACGAAGGCGAAGCTGATATTGATGTTGTGCGGCAAGCGATGCTCCATTGAGCCATTGATGAATGTTTCGTCCAAGCGCGACATGATGCGTTCGGTCAAACGTTCGCGAAGCTTGCGGAGCTTTTCGCTTTCGGCGGCCATTTCGTTCTGGCAGATTTCGCAGGCTTTGCCGAGTCCAACGATGCCGGTGACGTTGAGCGTG
>JBAVQA010000400.1:0-1704 GCA_049693595.1 Candidatus Acidiferrales bacterium
ACCGGTCGCTGTGGCGCCGGGGCAGAAGGCGTCGGATGCCGCACCACTTCCCGCGCCACCCCCGCCAAGCCGCTCCACACAGAAAGACCTTCCGGGCAACATTATGTGTAATTTCAGTTCGATTCCTCCGGGGGCGGAAATCACGCTCGACGGAAAATATGCCGGCAACACGCCATCCGGAATTCCCCTCAGAGCGGGTACGCACACAGTCGTTTTGTCCTTGCCAGGCTTTACCCAGTGGAAGCGGGATCTCACGGTGTCACCGGGTTCCGATTTGACGGTAAGCGGGATATTGCAAAAGGAACAATAAAGCGGCCCACTCAAATGCGGCTTTGAGGACTGAGCACGTCTCTTAACGGAGGAAACGATGGCGAGCAACGTACGGCCGGGAACGGGCACTGCAGAGTACGGCATTTGGCGCGTGATCATGGCTTCCTCTGTCGGCACCATGATCGAGTGGTATGACTTCTATATTTTCGGGAGTCTGGCGGCCATTCTGTCCCTGAAGTTTTATCCTCCCGGGCACGACACGTTTGCGTTGATCGCATATCTCGCCACCTTCGCCGTGGGATTTCTTGTGCGGCCTTTCGGCGCGCTCTTCTTTGGGCGCATCGGTGACGTAGTCGGACGCAAATACGCCTTTCTGGTGACCCTCACCATCATGGGTCTCTCCACATTTGCTATCGGCCTGATGCCTTCCTTCGCTACGGCCGGCTGGTTCTCGCCCATCGTTCTGATTTTGATCCGCGTGCTGCAAGGGCTGGCGCTCGGCGGAGAATACGGCGGCGCTGTGGTTTACGTGGCCGAAAACGTTCCGGACAACAAGCGCGGCTTCTACACCAGCTTCATTCAAATCACGGCGACTCTCGGACTTTTCGTTTCGCTCATCGTGATTCTCGTCACGCAAAACTCGATGTCGAAAGAAGACTTCGCGGCGTATGGCTGGCGGATTCCCTTCCTAATCTCCATCATCCTGGTGGCGATCTCTCTCTACATCCGCTTGAAGATGAAGGAGTCTCCGATCTTCGCGCAGCTCAAGAGCGCGGGAATGACTTCGGCGCAACCGCTGAAGGATGCGTTCACCAAATGGCCGAACTTGAAGCTCGTGCTGGTTTCGCTTTTCGGAGCCACGGCGGGGCAGGGCGTGGTGTGGTACACCGGGCAGTTTTACGCTTTGTTCTATATGCAGACGGTTTTGAAAGTGGACGTTAAAACGGCCAACATCGTCGTCGCCATTGCTCTTCTGATTGGAATGCCGTTCTTCACTGTGGTGGGTGCGCTTTCCGACCGCATCGGCCGCAAGAAGCTCATGATGGCGGGCTGCCTTCTCGCCGTCGTCACCTACATCCCCATCTACCACGCTATGGAACGCGCGGCAGGAAACAACATTGTGTCGGTAACACACACTCGCAACAAAGTGACCGGGGCAATCGCACTCACCGCTATGACGACCGACCCGGTGTCTGGCGCATTGGTCCCTGCCAAGGTAGCTACCAATCCGAATCTCGAAATGTTGGTGTTCCTAATTTTCCTGCAGGTTCTCTACGTGACCCTGGTGTATGGCCCAATCGCCGCCTACCTGATCGAGGCTTTCCCGGCGAAGATTCGCTACACTTCCGTTTCGCTGCCTTACCATATAGGAAACGGAGTCTTTGGAGGGTTGCTGCCGCTCATTGGACTGTCGTCCGTGGCGGCCACCGGCAA
>JBAVQA010000401.1:0-1642 GCA_049693595.1 Candidatus Acidiferrales bacterium
CCATGAAGGTGTCAGCCCCGTTTCGCCGCTAGCCAAAATCGCCAGCGGGACGCTGGCGCTACAAATGCCGTCCAACCCCCGGCCTACTTTTTCTCACCCGTTTTGACCATCTTTACGGAACGCCGCCTTTACTGTACCGCTAGCGTCCCGCTGGCGCTTTTGATTTTCAGAGCGTACCGCCCCAGCAGCCATTTTCTCTTAAGGTTTAAGTTTTCCTCCCATGCACCGCCAATCCCGCAAACCGGCCTTTTCCGGGTTATGAAAAATATAGTTAACAATCCGGTAGAATGCGTCTTCGCTCCGAACCACATGATCGTAATACTCGCGCTGCCAGAACTTCCCTGCCCGTCCCAGCAGCCGGTTGGCTTTTTTTGCGGAATACGATTTCCAGGAATGCATCACGCCATCGAGCGCGCGGCCGTCCAGAAGGCGGAATAACGCATGGACATGGTTCGGCATAACACACCAAGCGTACAAGTCATACCGCGCCATATCGAAATGTTGGAGGGTACTGGCAACGGCATCCGCCACAGCCGGATTTGCCATATGACAGCGGCCAACGCCTGCGTCCAGTTTCGACTCAATCTTCTCGCTGAAGAGAGTTTCGAGTTTCTTTTCTTCGGAAGGCGATAATTCCCGCCCGGCAGCCAACGCGGTCGCCACGATGTCCCGCCTCTCAAACTCGAACGTTCGCAGAACGGACTGCGGGAGAGAATCAGCTAATCGAAAAGTAACGAAATAAATTGCGAGGTCCGCTTCCCAGTGCGGAACTCTCCCGCGATTGCGGATCGTAGCCACAGCGTCATTGTAGTGTACCGCCAGCCTCTCGCCGGCGCTTTTTGCTCTACTGTACCGCCAGCGTCTCGCTGGCGCTTTTAATTATCCCGGGGGAAAACCTCCACTCAAGCGTGGCTCGCAGCTCTCGCTCGCCCCGAGAAACGAACGGTCTTTAGAGATGAATCCTCAGGACTTTTCATTGCCAGTCACGCGAGCCGGAAACTCTAGCACGGAGCCTCGCGTCGCACGAACTACTAGCCACTAAACTCCACAGGCAGTTCCGCGGTTGACAAACTGGCTATCCCTCTCTACCTTGGCTGCTCGAATTAACTCTTTGATGATACGCGAGGGAATGGGACTGTGCCCAGTTCGCTCGACGACCTATCCAATACTAATAAACGGAGTTCCGTGGGCAATCTCCCTCGTTGTTTTGTACCATATCCATCGTCACCGGCCGACCGGGCGGAATCCATAGAGACGGCAATTAAAGATATTCACTCAGGTGGCGTCGTAAACATTATTGGCTGGAAAAGCTTAGCGGTTGGCGGCCGAGTAGTGATCGAGAGAATATGTACCGAAATCAGAAAGCGCCCCCTTTTCATGGCGGACGTTACTGGGCTGAATCCGAACGTATTATTTGAACTTGGATATGCAATCGCGCAGAAGAGAAGGATTTGGCTGCTGCTTAATCCGCAGATCGAACACGCTAGGTTGGAATGGGACCGGTTTCAATTGCTTACTACCGTGGGGTTTGCTGCATATGGTAACAGTGCAGAAATCCTCGCGAGATTTTATCACGAAGAACCTTATACGAACCTCGATCAGAATCTATACGACGACCTATTGCGGTCGGCAGGACCACCCA
>JBAVQA010000402.1:0-4589 GCA_049693595.1 Candidatus Acidiferrales bacterium
AGTAAAACGACGGGTGTAGGATTGGGCCTCGATCCTGCCATGCGACAGATTGGACTTCTGTGACAGTTACGATTAGCTTGCCTACGACTATTCCAGTCAAGCGAGTGGGCCTGGAAATCTGGATGAATCGCGTCCTGGAGTTGGCGGACAAGGTTCAGGACGATTGGAACGCGGATGACGTCCACGATCTGCGCGTCGGCATTCGGCGCTGCCGTACGATGGCCGACGCTCTGAGTGAAGTGAATCCGGCCCCGAGCTGGAAGAAACTCAAGAAAGTTACTCGCGATTTATTCCAGGCTTTGGGTGAACTGAGGGACACGCAGGTCACGAAGCAATGGGTGAAAAAGATCGGTACGGCGAAGGATCCCGTTCGCGGGCGCATGTTAAGAGTGCTGGGCGAACAGGAGCGAGAGCAGCGAAAAGAGGCGGAGAAAGCGCTGTACCAGTTTGACAGGAAGAGTTGGAAGAAGTGGTCGCGCAAATTTCCGGCTAAAGCTGAATTTTTCCCGGTGGAGAGCGTTGTTTTTCAACGTTTAGCACTGGCGGAGCTGAATGAAGCGGTCAACCTGTATCACCGGGCACGAAAACTTCGCAGCGGAGCGGCGTGGCACCGGGTGCGGATCGGACTGAAGGAGTTCCGATACATTTTGGAGAATTTTTTGCCGCAGCGCTACGCGCAGTGGAGCAAGGAACTGAAAGGCATGCAGGATATGCTGGGCGAAGTTCACGATTTGGATGTGCTGCGACTTCGAATCAGAAAACAAGCCGGACTGAATCCTGAAATAGTCGCAAAGTGGATGGAAGAAATTGAAAAGGCGCGCAAGGCGCGGCTGGAGGAATTTCGCGCGAAGACCGCTAACAAGGACTCGTCCTGGGTAGTCTGGCACAAAGGATTGGAATGGGGCCACAACCTCAGAACTGTTTCACCGCTGGAATTGCAGCGCGTTTACTCCGCTAGTTGACGCAACATCTTTGGCGTTAAAATCCAACGAAGCAGCCATCTGCCGTGCGCGGCGGTATGGTCGAATCCAGCAACGCCCGCCTTTTTCAGTTCGGTGACGGCGCCGCGCGCGCCGAGCAAGTGGGAAATCATCAGGTCCAGCTGCGGAGCGTGGCCGAAGCACATTACTTCCTTGGCGCGCAGGCCGATGACCTCCTTCACGATCTCAGCAGGATTGCCGGCGGGCTTCAGCGCATCGTGGACGCGGATTTTCGCTGGAGGAAACCCGAGAGTTTCGGCGAATATCTCCGCTGTTTGCGCTGCGCGGACGTAGGGACTGGTGATCATCACATCCGGCTTAATGCCGAGGACGCTGAGTCCGAGGGCGGCGGCGCGCGTCTTCTGCACACCCTTTGCGGTCAGGGGACGTTCAGGCTCCGGCGGAGATTTTGGGTCGTTCGGATCCACGGCGATGCCGTGGCGTACGAGATAGAGAATCATAGGTTAGGCCACCTCTTTTTCTTTTTTCTGAGCGCGGCGAAACTCCGCGTTAAGATGGAATTCCTTCTCAAATAAATCCGCTTTTCGTTGGAGCCCAGCCAAGTCCAAGCGGCTTCCGTCAACCGCGCGGATCACAAAAATCGCTTTGCGCCCGGCAATCTGCACGTCCACGCCGGTCACACGCTGCTCGTGTTCGGACTCAAGTTTTTCAGCGATGCGCAGAAGCGAGGTCAACAGCCGAGCTTGGCGGCGGCGCTGGCCGTCAAGAGCCGCATAAGAGGAGTGCCCGATTTCGGGCTCGGATTTCGAATTATGGTAGCGCACCAGCGCAGCCACCAGTTCGCATCGCCATCCGCGCAGACCGGGGATGTCTCCATTGCGGATTAAATATTCGCCGTGCCGATGGTGAGCCTTGCGGTTAACAAAATGCCCTACGTCATGCAACAGCGCGCCAATTTCAAGAAGGTGCCGGAGGTCGGCTCCCATTTCATGAATCGGCCGCAGTTGGTCAAACAGCGAAAGAGCAAGCCGTGCGACTTGTTCCGCATGATTTTGATTGTAATTCAGTCGGCTCGCGAACCATAAGGCGCCTTCGCGCATTTCGGCGGCCCGGCCTCTTTCTTCCTCGGACGCGGAGCCGGCGGAGTATTGCTCCGCAACAAGATCGATCAGAATCCCTTCGCGAACGCCGACTCCCGGCACGAGCATGGTGCGCAGATCCAGCCATTTCGCGAGAGTCGTGATAATAATGGCTGCGATACCCATGACTTCGGCGCGGTCTTCGCGCACGCGAAAAACCCGCATGCGCCCGGGCACGTCGAGCGCAATCATTCGCCAAGTCTGGTCCTTCAGCAGCCGCACATTCATCGACGGAATGCGTTCAATCATGGGTCCCGGAGCGATTCGAACCAGGGCTTCGGCATTTCCTCCGCACGCGACAGCAATGGAACGGGTGAGTTTCGGAGGCGAGGGCAGCGCGCTGCGAAGAATCGCGAGCACATGGTGGCGAAGGCGACCGGCGTCGTCTTCGTCAATGGCACCCTTGATGGAATAGGTTTCCATCAGACGTATGGTGCCGAGCGGAAGCCCGATGCGATGTTCGAGCACGCCGCGCTGAAAGAAATTCAATTCCAGGCTGCCTCCACCGAGGTCAAAAATCAAGCGCGGCTGGAGACGGTCGTTCAGCGCCCATTTCACGGCGGAGCAGACCAGGCGAGCTTCTTCTTCGCTGCTGATCACTTCCAATTCAATTCCCGCTTTGCGCTGGATGCGGTCCATCAGTTTGCGATAGTTGCGCGACTCGCGAGCGGCGGCAGTAGCTACAGCTCGATAAGCGGTGACTTGATGGGTGGCCATGCGGTCGCGGAATTGGCGGAAGACTCGAGCGGCGCGCGCGATGGTGTCGTCATCGAGCAAACGGCGCGTGAAGGCATTGTGGCCCAAGCGGACAGCGGCGCGTTCATTGTCCAAGATTTGAATATGATGGGGAGAAGTGGCGCGGGCAATAACGAGCCGAATAGCGTTGGAGCCGGCATCGATCGCGGCTAGTTGAACGGGGGCAGCCACTCTTAGCGCCAGAGATGCGACAGAGCGTGCGAAGGCTTGTATTGCGTGCTCCGTATTCCCAGGTGCGAGGCAATGCGCTTGCGGAGCACCTGGTTTACCTTGGAGACGCTGCTTTCGCCGTCTAATTCTAGAAAACCGTGCCGCTTCGAAAGATATTCAAATTCACGCTTGATCATGGACTGATAGCGAATGAAGGACTGAAACAAATCATTGGAAAGTGACATGTCGCGTCCCGATTCCCAGTAGCTGATGGTTTGCGATTTCTTGAATTCGCGGTCGAAGGCAACTTCCGGGCGCACATTCAGCCAAAAAGTGAGATCGGGCCGCAGCGCGATTTCGTAAATCCCGTGAAGGTAGTCGCGAGCTATGCCACGAACTGCAGCGCGCGCGATGAGAGTGAAGATGTAGCGGTCCGCAAGAACGACCAAGCCCGAGCGCAAGGCCGGAAGAATACGGCGTTCCAGTTGGTCGAAAAAATCCGTGCTGTACATCAGGGCCAGGGTCATGGGGGTGACTGCATTCTCCGCAAGGAGCGCGTCAATGTCTTCGCCCACCAGATACGACCTGCGCAGGCCCATGGTTTGCACGGCGAATCCTTGGGACTCCAACCACTCGGTAAGGAGATAGATCTGTGTGGAGCGGCCGGAGCCGTCGGTGCCTTCAATGACAACCAGAGTTCCGCTCAGCTCCTCGGGCTTCACGCCGGGTAGCGGGGTGCCGTAGAAGCGCGAGGGAGGAGTTCCGGTTGCAGCGGCCTTCTTCGACTTGTTGTTCGCAGGGCCGCCGTTCGCCGGGACCGCCGCCAGCACTTTTTTATTGGAACGTTTCATTTTTTCTTGGGCGCAAATTGCTGCAGAGAGATTTTCTCGCCGACGATCTGCCGCATCAGTTTCTGGAGTTTGTTCACTCGTACGGTGCCGTCCATCAAAACGAAATGGTCGGTCTCGACCATCTGGTCGTAGTTATTCAGTATGCGCTCTTGGAAAATGCGGAAGCTTTCAGAGCGATCCAGGGAGATTCCCAGGTCCATGCCGGCTTCGTAATATTTGAGCTTGGGGCGACCGGCGAGGATGCGATTTACGGCTACGTCGAGCGGAGCACGAAAATAAAAAGTGATGTCCGGAGCGGGCGCGAAACTATAGAGATTCCGCAGCCAGTGGGGCGAACATCCGCGAGCGCCGTCTCTGGCGAACGCGGTGTAAATGTAACGGTCGGCGAGGACCAGGTAGCCGCCATGCAACAACGGCATGATTTGGCGCTCGCAGCGGTCGGCAAAATCGGCTGCATGCAAAAGAGAGAATGTTGTCGGCGTCAGCAGGCGACGCTGTTTTCCGCGACGTGTGGCGGATTTCACCAGGGGAGAAGAGTTCCATTCGGTGAAGTGAGTGCGGTAGCCGCCGATTTCGAGCCAGCGTTTCAGGAGGTAGAGTTGGGTGCTCTTCCCGGAGCCGTCGATACCTTCTACAACCACCAAAGCGCCGGGATAGGCACGTTTGGTGGCGGGTTGTTTGGCCGGGGCAGGATCAGCGGCTGGCGAGATGTCAGGAGTACTCGTAACCATATGAATTATTTACACGGAATC
>JBAVQA010000403.1:0-2366 GCA_049693595.1 Candidatus Acidiferrales bacterium
GACCTTCACAACACGGTCGAGTGAAGAGCCGGCTGCTTCCAGAATCGCGTTTAGGTTTTCAAATGTGCGCACTGTTTGCTGTGCCGTGTCGCCTTCTATCGGCTTACCAGTCGAAGGGTCGAATGCAGTTTGGCCGGAAACAAAGACGAAGCCGTTTGCTTTAATCGCCTGCGAATACGGCCCGATGGCTTTCGGGCCTTTTTCTGTTGAAATGATTTCGCGCATTTTGCCTCCCGAGACGCATTATTTTTCTAGTTCTTACCAGCTCCGGCGCTTTGGTATTTTTCTCTGAATTCCGCCGGAATACCCGGCTTGTAAAGCCAAGTGCGAAATATCGGCGCGAGGTCTTTATTCGTCACATTTTCGATCGCGGCCCGAATGTCCTGATATCCCACTTCCTGACCGCGCAACAAACGGACGACTTCCGCGAGCCCTTGGCGGACGGACGCTTCGCCATAGGTATCTTCCAGAGCGATAAAGAACAACGGAGCTTTTGCGAGAGCGATGCGGCGCTGCTCGACCGGGTCGCGCGTGGTGACCGCGATTAGCGGCTTTTCGACTGCTTCTTTACAAGCGTCGTCATATTCCAGAAGAAATCTCAGAACGCGCTCGCTCCTCGCGGAGTCGCCGTGACGCGACTCATCGATCACGATGACGGCGTAGTCGGACAGCCCTTCGGTCATGCCAACGGCTGAATCCTGCGAATATATTTGGACGCCGAACCAATTGCCCGCCAGCGCGAGCGTGACCAAGTCCAAGAAATCCCCACTATAAACGCCGAGCGATATCGCTTGTGAGTTAACCAGCACCCCGCCGGGAAAAGGGACAGCTGCAGGCACATCATAGTCAATGCGACGCATCCCCGGGGATTCCACTATGTGTGGAACAAGATTGCTTTTCTGAAGAGGCCCGAAATTCTTCTGCAGAACATCCCAAGCCGATGCGATTTGCTCTTCGGCCGGCGCAAGCTCTCTCTCGATCGGTGCGAGAGTCCAGAATGCGGCCGCGCACGGCCGGCGATTCGAGCACGAATCCACATATCGTCCTGCGACGATGAAAGGCGCGGGATCGCTGCCGCGCCACTCGAATCGATATTTGACTTCTGCGCCATTCTTCGTTCGGCCCGCCGGCTTCCCGGACACCAGCAGAAGAAAATCCGATGGAACTTGGACTGTATAGTTTATGCGTTCCGGGCCACCGGGAGATGGAGAAAGTACGTGAGTTGGCGGCTGAGGCGAAGGAAACCAGTCGCGAGAGACGACATGAAAAGATGTTGACCTTAAATTGATGTTCGTACCCAAATCTTTCGGTGAGCTGAAGGTATATTCAATAAAGAGATCACGCCGTTGTTTCGGATTCCAGGCCGGATCAATTGGAATGCGAAACTTGGTCGCTTCTTCCGCTTCGGACTCCGCGGACACTTCCACCGGACTAACTTCGCGGCCATTTACTTTGATAAGCAGAGCCTCCAGGCCGTAGAGCTCTTTGTTCGGAAGAATTACATCGATGAAAGCCAAATCGCTATTGCCATAATTTTCGAGAGTGTAGTCCGCGCGTACGCGCAGCTCGGGAGTCTGACCGGAGACGAATTGTACTTCGCGCGATTCCTTGATGATTCGATAGGCGGGTGCCAAGGAGACAGTGCAGCCAGCTGTACACAGGACTAGACAAAGCGCGAGTCCTGCACTCAAAAGCGGATGCGAAATCAAGCGGATCAGTGACCGGCTAGTTGGGCGAATCAAGATGGAGAGATTCTACCGAGCAAGCTCAAGCGGGAAAAGGCAGAAATAACGCAGCAGGTGTCGAACGATACGAAAATGAGATCTTGGCTCAAGCGGCGGGATAGCGGCGCAGGATATCTGCATCGCTCGCGCCGTGACGATGCAATCCAATAATCACACGGGACTCGGAATCGGGAATGCCGCGGCGCACAAGCTCGAGCAGCACAGGTTCGCGCATGCCGGCGTTTCTCATGTTTGAAAGTGCAGTTCCGGACAAAGCCGGCTTGCCCTCCGCCTCATGGCGAGCGACCTCCAGGACCATTGCATCCGAGAAGCCGGCGAGACGAATCAATTCCAGTTCACCGGCGTTCACACCCAGCTCATCAAGCCTGGCTAACTGGAGAATCGTGTCTTCGTGCAGATGAGCGTTAACAAGGCCGGCGACAGTGTCACCCACGCTGAACGGAAGCTTACGGCTATGATATATCCGTACCAGCTCGACGCAACCATCGTCGGGGAAGCCGGCCGCACGAGCTTTGGCAATCTCGGTAAGTTCGGAGCTTGTGATATCCAACGCTTGCAACTGCTTAATCGACGCGTAATTCATCCCCGCATTGTCGAGAGGTTTGGTATCCAGCGGCATCA
>JBAVQA010000404.1:0-3940 GCA_049693595.1 Candidatus Acidiferrales bacterium
GCCGGGTTGATGTCGCTGCGCGGGCTGTTACCCACCATCCAGCCGTGCGTTTTCACAATTTTGAATTGGTCGATCATGCGCTCGTACAAACTGGGATCCTTTTCCAGCACGATTTCGATGGAGTCGAAATAGGGCTGCAAACCGGAGCGTTCGACTTTTGCAGCTTGCTCGGCAGGTTCGCCCTTGGTCAACAAAATCAAGCGATGATGTTTCGCGAGATAGGCGAGAGTTTCCGGAACGCCATCGAGAACATGCGGCGGAGTGGCTTCCAATTCCGCGGCCATTCTTTCGATCTCCTGAACGAGTTCGCGCTTGGCGGCGTTCCCTGCAAGTTTCAGATATGTTTCTTCCAGAGAGCGGCGAAAACTGCGCACGCCGTAGCCGTGCTGGCGAATGTTGCGGCGTTCGGTTTCGTTCAGGATGTGGCGGATATATTCGCGGGTATAACCAAGATGCTCGAGTTGCGTAATAAAGTGGTCGATGGTCTTTTCAAAAAAAATGTTGTTTTCCCAGAGGGTGTCATCCGCATCGATGAGTATGGTATGCCTTGCCATGCGATCTGTTTTAAGAACTCTCCTACGTTAACAAAGACAAAGAACCATCGAAGCGAAAAAAGCTACTTTGCTTCGCGGGCACACGGAATCGGGATTCTTCGCGCTGCGCCGGAGTTTTCAAGCGGAGGCTTTGCGCGCACCGGATGCGATTTGCTCCAGAATCGCACGCGCGATTTTCTGCATCTCGCCGAAACGCGTGAGATAATCTTGAAACTCGCGGTTCAAATCGAGCGCTCGCGTTGCATCGAGCTTTGTTCTCAGGATCATATCGCGCAGGTGAACGGGATGCGGCAATACCGCATCGTCCCTCAATTCATCCAATGCCACGTTCGGATCGTAGTGGTACATGTGCCCTCCCCATGCAAGACAGCGGAAAACACATTCTACCGTATTTCGATAAAATCGTGCGAGTTTCGGGAATCGTCAGGCAGAGGCGGGAAGAAACTCGTAGCGCTCAATGCGGGCGGCGACGCCGCGGCGCCCCTGTTGTTCCTCGACGCGCAAGACTCGCGCGTAGCAACGAATATGAACGTCGCCTGCAAGCGTGATCTGCTGCGGCAAGGTCAGGACAAACTCGATTGCGCTCCCGGCCTCCACAATCGCCTCCATCACGAAGTAAAGACCGCGGAAGCTGACGTCGCGCGTCTCTCCCTGTTTTTCGAGGATGCCGGTTTCCGCCGTAAAACGAACCTTCATGGGCAGAGTCATCGAAAATCTTCGTGCGGCGCGGCGCTCAACAGCGGATTCCATCAAACCTCCAGCGAACGTGTCCGCTTTCGCCAAAGCTACCACTGCGGAGCGTCTGCCGCAACGAGTTTCAGGGCTGCTCAAGCGGGCCTGGTGTGTTTCAACTTTCTTGGCCTTTGCGCTACACGAAACTGTCCGATACACTCGCCAGACCCGCAGAACATGGCCGAAACATTCCATCGCAGCTTTTTTCTAAAAGGACAAGCTGGCCGAATCGAGGCGATGCTTTGGACCACGCCGCAAGCAAACCCGCGCTTCGCCGCCGTTGTGTGCCACCCCCACCCACTGTTTGGCGGCACGATGCACAACAAAGTGGTGTTCCAGACGGCGAAGGCGTTGCACCGCCGCGGCGTGCCGGTGCTGCGATTCAACTTTCGGGGAGCGGGACTAAGCGAGGGCGTCCACGATCGCGGAGTAGGAGAACGCGAAGACATTCGCGCGGGGTTGGATTACATGGCGAATGAATTCCTTGGTGTGCCGATTCTGTTGGCGGGATTTAGTTTCGGATCGTTGGTCGGCCTGCAAGTTGGCTGTGAAGACATCCGTGTAACGGATCTAATCGGTCTTGGAATTCCCGTCGATAAATCCAACATGACGTTCTTGCGCGAATGCATGAAACCAAAGCTCTTCCTACAGGGAGCGAACGATCAGTTTGGATCACGAGAAAATGTCGAGAAGCTTTTCGACACACTCCCGAAACCCAAGGAGTTGGTATTCGTCGAAAAAGCAGATCATTTTTTCACAGGACATCTGGACGAAATGGCTGCGGCAATCGACGCGTGGCTCATCAAAACGCATCCGGGGTTGTTCAGCGAACCTGCGAGCCTCTAACCTCTCGATTCGAACAATTTTAGAAATTGCTCACGCGAGGCCGGCTCTACAGCAACGAGACTCAGGTTTTTGTTCACGTGAGCGACTTGGCTCATTCCGACTAGCGCAGTGGTCAACCCGGGAACGGAACGCGCGAATTGCAGAGCGAGAGTGGAATTTTCCTTTGATCCGAGTGCGGTGGCGACAAAAGGGGGCAGATTCTTCGCGAGCTGTCCTTGCAGAAGTGCCGCGCTTGTTATCAGCGAGATTCCCAGCTTACGCGCCGCCTGAACCATCGGGACGGGCTTGCCATCGATCATTTGGTTCGGCCGCGTAAGCGCCTCCGGCATAGCCAGATTGAACGGCAACTGCACAAAGCGAAAGTGATGCGCGGGCCCAGCGATTTCGCCGGCTATTCCAGCCATCTCTTCCAGGGAAAGGTACCCAGCGGCTTTTGGATCTTCGCGAAACGAATTCCAAGTGGCCATGCCGTAGGCGCGGATTTTCTTCTCCGCTACAGCGGTCTCCAGAAATGCGAATGCCGCGCGAATTCGCTGGCGGAATTCGTCGGGCGTAACTTCGCTCAATTGAGTCTCGGGGTTGTGCAGGTAGAACACATCAATGGTTTCAACACCGAGGTTGCGGCGGCTCCGTTCGAGCTGATCGGCCAGGTAGGCCGGCGCCATGCAATGGCACCCAGCGGCAATTTCATCCACGCGAAAAATTTCGCGCTCGAGGAATTCGTGCGCGAAGTACTCGTTGGGATCGGCGGGCATGGCACCGTCGGGAGTCAAAAACCCTGCTTTCGTACAAAGAACGATTTCGTCGCGAGAGAAACCCTTCGAGAAAAGTTCCTTCAAAGCGGCGCCAACAGCTCGCTCGCTTCGCTGAAAGCGGTAATTGATAGCTGAATCGATCACATTGCAACCGTTTTCGACGGCCGAAACTATGGCGTCGGTATAGGCGCCATCTGTCGCGTCGTCTGCTTCACCGAGATAGGTCCCGATACCAATAGAGGAAAGCACAAGTCCGCCGGGAATCTCGCGGAAGTGGCCCGCAGCGGAGCGTCCTTGAAAGCGCGCAGCATAGCGCAGCGTGCCTTCGGGAGTAGCGAAGCCGGCCTTGCGTTCCGCGCTGAGGGGTGAAGCAGATGACATCGAGCCTCTCTTTTCACGACGAGCGTTGCGAACTCGCGCAGTATATCAAAACGCTTGTGAATGGCGAGAAATCGGGCTTTCTTACTTCGCCTGTTCGGGTTCTCCTGCCAGACCCTGGGCGACCAGCAATTCGCGCGCTTCGAATCGCAGCTTCGGCAACCGGCGCCAAAAAAGAAAACCGCCCGCCATCGCTCCAATTCCCCCGATTGCCACGGTCCACGGAGCGCCGATGCTATCGGCGAGTACTCCAGCAAACAGCGCTCCCATCGGAGCCATGCCCATGAACATCATGGTATAGACGGCCATGGCGCGGCCCCGCAGTTCATCTGGAACCATGGCTTGAATCATGGTGTTCGAGCTAGACATCTGCAGCATCACGGAGTACCCCACCGGAACCAGCAGTATCGCGGAGAGCAAGAACCATCTTGAAAAGGAAAACAGAACGAGACTGGCTCCGAAAGCTATAGCGGAAAAAGCGATCCAGCGGCCGAGCCCGCGAACTCCGCGGCGCATGGCAAGAGTAAGCGCGCCCAAAAGTGCTCCGGCTCCGCTGGCACCCATCAGAATGCCAAGCGCGCGCGCACCACCGTGCAGAACGCGATCGGCGAAAATCGGCATCAACACGGAGTAAGGCACAGCGACCAAACTGACGAGCCCGATGAGCAGCATGAT
>JBAVQA010000405.1:0-2784 GCA_049693595.1 Candidatus Acidiferrales bacterium
GGACGTAACCGGCGCCGAGCTGCTGGCTCACCTGTTGCGCGGTGACCGGCTTGTCGCGGAAAGCGAGCATCTCCGAACGAGGAAAAGTTTCCAGTTGCGCGATCTTCGAGAGTTCCGTGACGATGTCTTCGGTAATGCCATCGCGGAAGTATTCGTCCTCTTTCGCGCCGCTCTGGTTTTCAAAGTAGAGCACGGCCACGGATTTTTGCTTGCCTGCGGCAGAGTGCGTCTCGGCAGCCGAAGGGCTTTTTTCAGCGGCTGGACGCCGACTGGAGTCGACGTCGCGCTGAAGCCGCTTCGGATCGGCGCGGAGTTCGGCAGCGGTTTGGCAGCGCAGGTCGGGGTCTTTCTCGAGCGCTTTGCCGAGGACAATGTCCATGCCCGCGGGCAAGCGCGGGTTGAGTTTCTTGGCGGGCGCGGGCGTGGAATGCAGGATTCCGTCATAGATGACCGCAGTGGTGGCGCCGGAGAACGGAACCGTCCCGGTGGCCATTTCGTAGAGCACGACGCCGAGTGAGAACAAATCGGAGCGCGCGTCCAACTCTTCGCCGCGGGCTTGTTCCGGCGACATGTAGGCGACCGTGCCCATGGAGCTGCCCGGGCTGGTCAGGTGCTCAGGGTGGAGAACATTTGCCGCGGTGCGCATGGCTGTGGCGCCTACTGATTCGGCGGCGTGCTGGTGCACGGAGGTGAGCTTGGCCAAACCAAAATCCAGGATCTTCGCTTGGCCGCGGTCCACGAGAAAGATATTCGCGGGCTTGATGTCGCGATGCACGATGCCTTTCGAGTGCGCGGCATCGAGACCGTTGGCGATCTGAATGCCGATCTCCAGGAGCTCAGATATTTCGATGGGCTTTCCTTCGATACGATGCTTGAGGGTCTTGCCCTCGAGCAACTCCATGGCGATAAACGGACGGCCTTCGAATTCTCCGACATCGTGTATGGTACAGATGTTGGGATGATTGAGCGCGGAGGCGGCTCGAGCTTCGCGGCGGAATCGCTCAATGGCCTGAGGGTCATGCGAAATGTCGTCGGGAAGGAATTTTAGCGCAACATTCCGGCCTAGGCGGGTGTCTTTGGCTTTGTAAACTACACCCATTCCTCCACCGCCCAATTTTTCGAGGACGCTGTAGTGAGAGATGGTGCGGCCCACATTGGAGGAAGCATCTGGCACAGGTCGTGCATTGTACGACAGCGGCTGAATGCAGGCAATCGCGTTCAGGGCCCTCGAATAGCACCGGAAGTGGCGGGAGGCTGGATATTCATCCATATTTGTCCGGGTAATTTGGTTCACTCGGAAGGGCCTCGGGTGTATAAGGGTGCTCGTCCGGGCGGTCGAAGCGGAAATTTCGTAGCGAAAGATTGCTCCCAAAAAATGATGCCTACTAGAAAAGTGCGCGTAAAGATTCTGAGAAGTCTAGGACTGCTCTTACTTCTTTCTTTGGGCGGGTCCGCAGCACTGGGCGGGCCGGCGGCGCTCGGAGGGGACGAAACGGCGCCGGCTCGGGATCCGAACCAGGCGGTGGACGAAGGTTACACGGCAAAAATTCAGAAGTACACGACGCAGCCGTTCTTTAGCTCGCCGCTGGTGGACTATCTGCCCGCTTCGAAGGATGTTCCGACTCCCGAGGCGGTTCTGGGGGATGTGGCCGGGGCGCCGGGAATCCTGCCGTATGCGGAAGACGTTTACAAATACATGCGGATGCTCGAAACAGCGAGCCCTCGCGTGAAGGTTTTCTCCATCGGGAAGACGGAAGAAGGCCGCGAGATGATCGCGGTGGCGATTTCTTCGGCGGAAAATCTGAAGAACCTGGAAGAAAACCGCGCGCAACTGGCGAAGCTGGCGGATCCGCGCACGATAAAACTTGATGACGCGGAAGCCGACCGCATCGTGGCGGGGGCCGTGCCGGTGTACTACATCACTGGAACGATTCACTCGCCGGAAACCGGAGCGCCGACGGCGTTGATGGAGCTCGCGTACCGCCTGGCGGTTGACGAAAGCGCATACATCCGCGAAATCCGCGACGGCATGATTACGCTGATCACGCCGGTGGTGGAAGTGGACGGGCGCGACCGCATGGTGGACATCTACCACTGGCATCTCTCTCATCCCAAAGATTTTTATCCGCCGCTGATTTATTGGGGAAAATACGTGGCGCACGACAACAACCGCGACGCCATGGGGATGACGCTCAAGCTCACGGAAAACGTGCTGAACACATACGTCGGATGGAAGGCGCAAGTGCTGCACGACCTGCATGAATCGGTGCCCTATCTTTACGACAACACGGCGGGAGACGGCCCGTTCAATGCGTGGGTGGATCCGATACTGACCGACGAATGGGAAATGATCGGCTGGCGCAACGTCGCGGATATGACCAAGTTCGGCATGCCCGGCGTTTTCACGCACGGCGTGTTTGACACTTGGTCGCCGGGATACTTGATGTTTATTGCCGCGATGCACAACGGCATCAGCCGTCTGTATGAGACGTTTGGCAACGACGGGGCGGACACGCAGGAGCGCACGCTCGAGCCGGAGGAGTACGCGCGCACGTGGTACCGGCAAAATCCTCCGCTGCCGAAAACGCTTTGGTCGCAGCGCGACAACAACAACTACGAAGAGACGGGCTTGCTCACTTCGCTGCATTATTTCAACGAAAACAAGCGGCTCTTCCTGAAGAATTTTTACCTGAAGGCGAAACGCTCGGTGACGAAGCCTACCGCAGAGGGGCCGGTCGCGTACATTTTGCCTGCCGACGATCCGCGGACGGACTCGCAAGCCGA
>JBAVQA010000406.1:0-2132 GCA_049693595.1 Candidatus Acidiferrales bacterium
GCGATAAGCCAGGCGGAGAATAGCGAGCCCGCTTACGGCCAAGGTGCGCAAGGATATGCAAAACGTTATGGAACCGCGTTCGCCGACGGCACGATTGAGAATTACATGGTAAACGCGGTTGTGCCCTCCGTCTTGCACACCGATCCTCGCTATTATCAGTTGGGGAAAGGAACTTTTGCGCACCGCACCGGTTACGCGTTGAGCCGCCTCTTCATTACCAGGACGGATTCCGGACACGATACCTTCAACTTTGGCGAAATCTTGGGGAGCGGGATAGGAGCAACCATCTCTACCTATAGCTATCATCCGGCGGCCGATCAGACTCTTTCGAACACCGCCTCCGTATGGGGTACCCAAGTGGCATACGACGCTATCAGGATCGTTCTAAACGAGTTTTGGCCCGACATCCGACATAAGTTTCACAAGGACAAGACCCAGCCGCAGCCCTAGGCCCATCACCTCGCTGCTTCCACCCATTTATGTTCCACGAAGAATCACGCCGAAAGAGAACCTCATATTGTCTTTCGGTCCTTACCTTCCTTGGAAAGAGTGCAAAGATTTGTTTCGAGGGAAAAAAAGGAGCGCTAAACGAAGTACCAACCTCCGTCGCAGCGCTCCTTGAAAGCGTGGCTTCCTTCTCTGTTAGTTGCTCTTATTTGATCCCGTCGCGTTCGAGAGCATCGGCACGTGATGTTGGCTCAGCAGCGTGTGCGGCCCGCCATAAATAAATTCCAGCGCCAAGTTCAGGCCCGCCTGCACAAGCAAGTTATAGTTGCCTATCCGAAAGCCGTCCACCGGACCGAAGCCGCGGGAGCGAATACTGTCGGCGCCCGGGTACCACAGCAACGCGGCCGTTTCTCCACCGGCGTAAGGAGCTGCCAACGCAGGAAAAGAAAAAACCCGATGTCCGTCGTCTCCCCGCCGCGCGGTAACGGTTGAAATCAACGCATGTTTCACTCTCGGAAGAATACCGGAACATTCGCAGCGATAGTAAATCGTATCTTCGCGGAACACCTCTGCCAAAGTATATCGCGCGGTCTGGGTAACCAGGTTGATTCCAAAATTGTTTGCCACTCGAACTCCATACGAATCCCAGCCCTGGCCCCAGTCTGGCGGAGATCCCGAAATGTGAGGAGTCGCATTCGTCGTGACCGCTTGCTGGTAGGCGCCCGCAACCGCAGCGCCGAAAAACGCATACGGGCCGAAAGAATCGAAGGCGTAATTCTTCAGCTTCTCGGTTTCCGATGGGCGATGGTACGTTAGCGTGAGCTGCACACTCGAAGAACTCGACGAAGAGGGCGGCGCAGTTTGCGGCGGCGTCTGGGTCTGACTCTGAGTTGACGTGCCGGATCCGCTTGGCGACTGGGCCTTCGCCAACGGCTGAGAAATTACGAAGAACGTAATGGCAACAATCAAAAACCCAGCTCGACACATCTTCATCTCTTTAAACTCCTTTAATTTAGGGCAACTCCGGTCGGAAACTAGGCGGGTAGCCTACAACGAAATGGCCTTTCGTTCACGCAAAAAATTCAAAAAAAATGGCCTGGGTTGACTTCGGATGCCGTCTCCCCTAACCTAACTCGATTGCGTGGCCGCGTGACGCGCTGCGGTGTAGGAAATTGTTTCAATCCGGGACAGAAAAGAGCCTAGGAACATATGTCAGACCAGAAGCTTCCCACTCGCGCGGAAGATTATTCGGAGTGGTACAACCAAGTGGTTCTCCGCGCTGAACTCGCTGACTATGCGCCAGTGCGCGGCTGCATGATCGTCCGGCCGTACGGCTGGGCGTTATGGGAAAACATCACTGCGGCGCTGGATAGCCGGTTCAAGGCTACCGGGCACGTAAATGCCGCCTTCCCTCTGCTGATTCCACGCAGCTTCATCGATAAAGAAAAATCCCACGTAGCGGGATTTTCACCTGAGCTTGCCATCGTAACGCACGGCGGCGGCGAAGAGCTGGAAGAGCCTCTCGTCATACGTCCCACATCGGAAACCATCATCGGTTACGCATACGCGAAATGGATTCAGTCCTACCGTGACCTGCCCGTACTTATCAATCAGTGGAACAGTGTGGTGCGCTGGGAGCTGCGAACGAAGCTGTTTCTCCGGACGCTGGAGTTTTTCTGGCAGGA
>JBAVQA010000407.1:0-6791 GCA_049693595.1 Candidatus Acidiferrales bacterium
GCCGACGGTCTCGCGGATCAGGCGCACATCTTCCACCGTGGCGCCGCCGGGGCCAAACCCAGTAGAAGTTTTGACGAAATCGGCGCCAGCTTTCTTGGCCAAGTGCGCGCCGCGAACTTTTTCTTCGCGGGTCAAGAGCGCCGTCTCGAGAATCACTTTGCACAGCGCACCCGCGCGATGGCTCGCGTCCGCAACGCCGCGAATGTCAGCTTCCGCCAGAGCTTCCTGGCCGGATTTCAGCGCGCCGACATTTATGACCATGTCGATTTCCTGCGCGCCGGCTTTGAGCGCTTCTCCCGCTTCAAATTCCTTTACGATGGGGAGCGTCGCGCCGAGAGGAAATCCGACCACGGCGCAGACGCGAACTTCCGTTCCGCGCACCAATTCGGCAGCCTGCGAGACATTCCAGGGATTCACGCATACGGACGCAAAACCATAGTCGATGGCTTCCTCGCACAGGCGCTGGATATCTTCGCGCGAAGCTCCCGGCTTCAGCAGCGTGTGGTCGATCAACCGCGCGATTTCGGATTCTTCTTGCGGCATGTTATTCCGTCGGAAGGCTGAGAATACAGACGTCTTTTAAGTTGCGATAGCGCTCTGCGTAATCTAGGCCGTAGCCGACCACAAATTCGTTCGGGATTCTAAAACCGATATAGTCCGCCTTAACATCTTTGATCCGGCGCGAAGGTTTATCCAGAAGCGCGGCTACGCACAAAGTCTTCGGTTTTCTTTGCTGCAAAATGCGCAGGAGGTAGCTGAGCGTCAAGCCGGTGTCCAGGATATCTTCGACGACCACGACGTTCAGGCCCTGGATGCTGCTGTCGAGGTCTTTGAGAACTCGCACTTGGCCGGAAGATTGTTTGCCTTTGCCATAGCTGGATACAGCGATGAAATCGATCGAAGTATCGAGGCTGAGCTCGCGGACAAGGTCGGAGAGAAAAATGCACGCGCCTTTCAGCACTCCGACGATATGGACGCGCTCTCCCTTGAAGTCCTTGGTGATTTGGTGAGCGACCTGGCGAACGCGTTTTTGAATCGCAGAGCGGCGGATTAAGACTTTCAGTTTTTCCCGTCCCGCTGCGACCGGCATTTTGGTTTCGCCCCGCTGAGAAGGCGGCTACTTTATCGCACAGGAATACGATTGACAAGGCACACGGTCGGTAACTTGATGATGCTCAGCTTGAAAGGCTAAGATGCGATAAGCTGGCCGAAACGCTGTTCATGGCTATGTATGCGCCCGGACAGCGGGGAGAAACCCATCGTGAAACGATTCATGCTTGCGGCTATTTTTGTGGCGTTACTTGGCGGATCCTCAACACCCGAGTATTCGATTCAAGCGATACGCTACGCCAGCTCTCCAGGTGTGCCCGCCTCTGAGCTTGTAGTGGGCGGACCTAAGGATGTGAAAATCGATATCGCCATGGTGGTTTGGCTAATCCGGGGCGGGGATCACACGATTCTCTTCGATAGCGGTTTTCACCGTGACACTTTTCTGAAATATTTTACGATGACGGACTATCTTCGCCCGGACGAAGCTGTGAAAACCGCCGGAGTGAAGCCCGAAGAGGTGACAGACATTGTCATCAGCCATGCGCACTGGGATCACATAGGCGGGATCGACCTTTTTCCCAAGGCAACTATCTGGATTCAGAAAGAGGAATATCGCTACTACACCATGGACGCTTGGCAGCCCGGCGGGCAACACGGAGGTATTGATCCAGAGGACGTCAAGGAGCTTCTCCAATTAAATACTGAGGGGCGCGTCCGTCTGATCGATGGCGACAACGTCGAAATCTTTCCCGGCATTCGCGTCTATACCGGCGCACGGCATACCTATGCTTCGCAGTATCTGCGCGTGGAAGGGAACCCACCATTTGTGCTGGCTTCGGACAATTGTTATTTTTATCTCAACCTGTCTTCTCACTTGGCGAGCGCTACGTTCAGTGATGCCGACCATGCGGCCAACATTGCAGCACAGTCGCGGATGGTCGATCTTGCCGGGTCGCCGGATCGTGTTGTGCCCGGCCACGACGCTCTCCAATTCCAGAAATTTCCCACCGAAGGGCGCGTAGCCACAATTAAATAGAGCGCTGAAATGTCGCCATGGGGCGTTAGTGACGAAGGCCCCGCACCGAGAGGACGGAACCAAATGGAAGCGAACAAATTATCGGAGCCGTGGTTGCGCGGCACGTCGGCTGAGGTGCCGGCAGTGCCACGGGCTGTGTTGCACGCGCTGGAGCTTGCCGAGGAAGATCTGAAGCGATGGTGCGGGCCGCTTAGCGATGCGGAGTTGAACGCGCGGCCTGCCGAGATTGCGCCAGTGGCGTTTCATCTGCGGCATATTGCGCGGAGCATCGACCGGCTGCTGACTTATGCAGAAGGAAACCAACTGAACGACGCGCAAATAGCGGCCATGAAGAGCGAGTTGGATACGGGCGCGAAACGCGAGGAATTATTTGCCGAATTGGATACAGCGCTGCGCAGGGGCGAGGCGCGAATTCGCGCATTCGATGTTGCGCGGCTTAATGAGACGCGCGTAGTGGGGAAAAAGGAATTGCCAAGTACACTGGGCGGCTTGCTGGTTCACGTGGCGGATCATACGCAGAGGCACGTAGGGCAAGCGGTGACAACTTCGAAGATCGTGTTAGCGCAACCCGGCTAATCGGCGGCAGTAGCAGCCGACTTTGCGGCGATCGCGGGCGCGCGATGCTCCGTAGGTTTCGGCGCGGGCGCGGCCGGCTTCGAATGACCGAATTGAGCAGACTCAGTGGACCCTTCAAGCGCGGTGGTGGAAGCGGTGCCGCTGGTAATCACTTGCTGCACCGCGTCGAAATATCCGGTGCCGACGAAGCGCTGATGCTTCACGGCTTCGTAGTCGTGGTTTCGTTCTGAATCAAATTCCTTCTCTTGCAGCTCGCAATAGGCGGTCATGCCGCTCTGTTTGTAGGTGCGGGCGAGATCGAACATGGTCAAATTGAGCGCATGGAAGCCGGCCAGGGTGATGAATTGGAATTTGTAGCCTATGGATGCCAGTTCGCGCTGGAATTTAGCGATCGTGGCGTCATCGAGATTCTTCTTCCAATTGAACGAGGGCGAGCAATTGTAGGCCAGCATTTTTCCCGGGAACCTTGCGTGAATGCCTTCTGCAAACTTTCGGGCTTCCGCGAGGTCCGGCTTGGAAGTTTCGCACCAGAGCAAATCCACGTAGGGGGCATACGCCAGGCCGCGAGCAATGGCGGAGTCAATGCCGCCGCGAATACGGAAGAATCCTTCGGCGGTGCGTTCACCGGTGATGAATTCACGGTCGCGGGGATCGATATCGCTGGTGAGAAGCGTGGCGCTATCGGCGTCCGTGCGCGCCATGAGAAGTGTGGGAACACCCATCACGTCCGCTGCCAGCCGCGCCGCGACCAACTTGTGAATAGCTTCGACCGTTGGCACCAGAACTTTTCCCGCCAGATGGCCGCACTTTTTGGCCGAAGATAATTGGTCTTCAAAATGGACACACGCGGCGCCCGCTTCGATCATGGCCTTCATCAATTCAAAGGCATTTAAGTTGCCGCCGAAGCCTGCTTCGGCGTCTGCAATCATGGGAGCGAACCAGTACGTGTCGTCCTTCGCTTCGGCGTGATGGACCTGGTCCGCGCGCATCAGAGCTTGATTGATTCGGCGCACGAGACTTGGGACGCTGTTGGCGGGGTAGAGACTTTGATCCGGGTACATCTGTCCGGAATCGTTAGCGTCCGCGGCGACCTGCCAGCCGCTGACGTAAATCGCCTTCAGGCCGGCCTTGACCTGTTGGACGGCTTGATTGCCCGTCATGGCTCCTAATGCCGGAACGTATTCTTCTTCGTGCAGCAATTTCCACAGGCGCTCAGCGCCCAGTTTCGCCAGGGTATGCTCGACGTGAACCGAACCGCGCAACTTTTCGACGTCGGCGACGGGATACGGCCGAGTGACGCCTTTCCAACGGGGGTTCGTGTCCCAGTCCATGCCCTGGTTTGAGGAATTGCCGTTCGAAGATTTTCCGTTGCTGGCCATCTGTGTCGCCTCTCTTTAACTAAAGTTTGCGGAAGAGAATCGTCTCTGCTGGGGCCTCAGATCTGTGACCTCGCGAGGCAAAACATTGCGCCGCGCGGAGCCATGCGGCGACGGATGCGAGTGTGAGGCAATCGAGGCTATCAGTCAAACTGATTGTCCTTATCATATTGATAGAATATTGTTATCGGTTCCAGTACAATCGTTCTACCGGAAATTCCGTGAAGGGGTACCGATGGAAATCGACCAGATAGAAACATTTCTAGCGGTTGTGACCTACGGCGGATTTCATCGGGCAGCGGGGGCGTTGCGCGTGAGCCAGCCCGCGGTCAGCGCGCGCATTCGCGCTCTGGAAGATTCACTCGGTGTGAAACTCTTCACCCGCGTGCATTCCAACGTCTTGCTATCCGCTGCCGGGAAGGCGCTGCGGCCGGTTGCCGAGCAACTGCTGCGGACCGTCGCGCTGGCGCGGCAAGCGGTGCATGTATCGCAGCCTTCCGAGGGCGGAGTGCTGAACATCGCCGCGGCTCTATCCATCTGCACATATTTTTTGCCCGACGTCATGAAGGAGTACCAATCGAAGAATCCGAAAGTACTGGTGAACCTTCGCTCGGGGACTTCCCTGCAGGTGTTAAAAATGGTGCTGGACGGCGAAGCCGATATCGGCGTGGCGCGCTCGCTGCATCATCCGGAAGTTGAAACCACGACGCTGCGCGATGATCCGTTGATTCTCGTCGGACACCCGGCGCATGCGGCGGCGCAACAAAGCCGGGTTCGCCTGGAAGAAACGGAGTCGTGGCCGCTGATATTTTTTGACCGCGGATCGAGCGACTGGACTCTAAGCCAGGGCCTCTTTCGGCGCGCGGGGCTGCTGCCAAACGTGGTACTGGAAGTGGAAACCATTGAAGCGGCAAAGAGAATGGTGGAGAGCAAACTGGGACTCAGCTTCCTTCCGCAGATTGCGGTGACTACGGAGCTTCGACGCGGCAAGCTCGTGGCGATTGAAATCATCAATGCGGAACCGCTGCGCCGGAACCTGGATGTGATTCATCCACGGCACCGCGCTCTTTCGCGAGACGCGCAAGCGTTCCTGCTTCTATTGCAGAGCGCCGCTGCAACGCCTGTGCCGCTGACCAAGAAAGTATCGAAACTCAAGGGCGCACGAGCGAAGACGAACAAGAAGTCGCGCACGTGATAGCTGCGGATGGCCTAAGTTCCAGTCAGATACCAGGGCAGATTAATGATGGCGATGTTTTGATTTCCCCGAAGAAGCATGAGCCCTTTCAAGAGTTCGCCACGATTGCTTTGCAAAAAATAGTGATACCAATGGAGCTCGATCAATTCGGGAACGATCAGCACTATTTGGCGGTCAGGGTTTTCCACCTGCAGCGTCAGCACGTAATCCACGACGGGCGTAATCACAAGCCGATACGGTGATTGCAGTTCGACATATTTCGGCACCAGCAACCCGGCTCGGCGGGCCGGCTCTTCGACCAGCGCGGCCCACTCGCCCTTAATCTGTTCCTTCTCCTCTTCCCTGCACACGTGAACGGCATGGATGTCCGCGGAAATTGTCAATGCGAATTGAAGCGCCTTCTGGACCGGCTTGCTCCACCTGTACATCGGCAAGACAACCAGCGGAGGCTTGACTGGCGTGATTTCCAAAGGCGCCCGAGTGAGTATTTCGTCTTCCACGCGCACAAAATAACGTTTGACGGCCATCATGAGCAAAAGCAGCGCGGGAATAAGCACCGCAGTAACCCAAGCTCCCTGGGTGAACTTTGCAACCAGGACGACGATTACTGTGGCGCCGGTAGCGATGGCTCCCATCCCGTTGACGAACATGCTTCGACCCGCGCCGCGGCCTTTGTTCTTTTTCCAATGGGCCACCATTCCGGCTTGCGAAAGCGTGAAGGCGAGGAAGGCTCCGACCGCGTAAAGAGGAATGAGCCTGTTTGTGACCCCGCGAAAGACAATCAAGAGAGACCCGGCGAGAATTGCGAGGAAGTAAACTCCTTGCGAATACACCAAGCGACGTCCACGCAGGCTGAAAGAATCCGGAAGATAGCCGTTCAATGAAATCGCTCGGCACAATCGCGGGAAGTCAGCAAACGCCGTATTCGCCGACAACGCAAGAACAACGAGAACGGAACCGATGGTGACGTAATAAAAAACTCCGCGGCCCGCGACTGCGGCAACGATAATAGACAATACGCTCTGATATCCCGGCAGCCCCGGGTCCGTGGCCGTAATGTGATAAGCGCGGACCAGATAAGCGATCCCCGCAAGCATCACCATTAAGAGCGCGATAATGATCGTAAGAACTCGGCGAGCTGTGTTCACAACCGGCTCGCGAAATGCGCGGACGCCGTTGCTAACGGCCTCCACACCGGTCATAGCCGTGCAGCCGTTAGCGAAAGTTTGCAGCAACAACCACACGCTCGCCGCAGCGATCGCAGAGGAGGGCGCCGCGGGCGGCATTGCGACTGGAACCGGATGTCCGCCCGACATAATCGACTTGAAAACCCCGAAAGCCAGCGCCGCGAGCAAAGTCCCGATGAACAAGTAGGTGGGAACCATAAAAATAATTCCGGCTTGCCGCATTCCCCGCAGATTGACAACTGTGATGAGAACCAAAATGCCCAGACATAGCAGCATCGTATGCGGCAGAAGCTTTGGAAGCGCGGAAACGAGTGCGCCAACTCCGGCTGAAATACCGACAGCGACGGTCAGAACGTAGTCAATCATAAGCG
>JBAVQA010000408.1:0-4002 GCA_049693595.1 Candidatus Acidiferrales bacterium
GCCCGATGATGTTCATGAACACCGCCACAAAAAACAGCGCGAACGATCCTGCCAGCAAAAACGAACGGTTCTGCGCCAGCGGAGCGTACCCAATTCCTCCGATGTAAGCTGCCATCGAAGCGCTGGCGAATAAAAGCGCGGGGAAATAGAACAGGGTATAAATCCAGTAAGTCCAGCCGGCCACAAACCCGTGAAATTCTCCGAACGCATCTTTCGACCAGGCGTAGAGTCCGCCTTCTTGTGGAAAGCGCGTGGAAAGCTCCGCGATCACGAATGCTGTGGGTACAAAAAATAAGAGCGCAGCCAGAAACCACAGTGTTATGGAAGAAGTGCCGTTGTGCGCCGCCGCTGCAATCCATCGCGGGCCCAGCACTGTGACGATGTTGAACAGCAGAACATCCCAAAAACCCATCACGCGCGGGAGTTTTGGCTTGCCGTTCTCTGAAGCAGACTCGCTCACGCAGTAGCGTCCAGAGCCGGAATCATTTCATCCTGCGCCAGAAAGTTTCGCAGAAAAGGGTCCTTGGAATTTTCCAGCTCTTGCCACGTTCCGAAGAATGCTGCGCGCCCTTCCACCAGGAAAATCACTCTATCGGCAAGTTTCTTTGCCAGATGCGTATCATGCGTCACCACGATGGACGTTTTCTTAAATTGCGCTTTTAATTTCACAATTAAGTCGCCCATATGCGCCGCCATGATCGGATCTACCATGGTGGTCGGCTCGTCGTACAGAATCGCGTCGGGATTTTCGGCCAGAGCGCGCGCAATCGCCACCGCGCGTTTCGTACCCGTGCTCAGGTCAGACGGCAAACGGTCTGCAAATTCTGAGACTTCCAGCATTTTCAGCAACTCGCTCACGGTCTGCTCGGCCTTTTCCTGGTCGGCCGCGTCGCCGCGCGTCTCCACCGGGAAAGCCACATTCTCTTCCACCGTCAGCGAATCAAAGAGCGCTCCGGATTGAAAAACCATGGTCACGCGGCGGCGAATTTCGGAAAATTGCTTCTCGGTCCATTCCGTCACATCTTTTCCCGCGACGATGATTTGCCCCGAATCGGGCTGCAGAAAGCCAAGCAGAAGTTTCAGCGAAACCGACTTCCCCACTCCGCTGCGTCCAAGAATCACCGCCGTCTCGCCATGGTCAACGAAAAAGCTGACGTCCTTCAGCACGTCATTGTCCCCGAACGATTTGCTCACATTCCGAAATTCGAAGTAATGTTCGCTCATGGCTTCGCATGCGCGCCGATTCGCGCTTTCGCTTCTTCGTAATCCGCCGGCGAATTCACATTCTTGAATAAGAGCCCTTCGGAAGCAAACGCTTTCCATTCCCGCGGTTCCACGTAGTCCACGCGAAGACGGGCAAACGAGTCCGTCACCTTGTGAACGCCGCCCTCCACCGCCGAGCGAATTCGATTCTCTGCGTTCTTGTGATATATCGCACAGAGCGGCTCCGGGCCGCGCTCGTTCATGGGTACAACGGCATCGGCTTTCGATTTCAGCGCTCGCTCGATCAGAAAATCCAGCCACGCTTTCGTTAGGTACGGAAGATCGCACGCGATAATCAAGTTCCAGGGAGTCCGGGAAACGCGAAGGGCCGTCGCCATGCCTCCCAACGGCCCGTGACCGGGCCAATCGTCAGCAACGACCGTTGTGCCGGCCGATTTGTAAAGAAAGGTCGAACCGATGATCGTCGGATCGCCAGTGACCGACTGCAAAAGGCGAGCGGCGCGGCCGATTAACGAGACCCCGTCGATTTCGAGCAGCGCTTTGTCGACTCCCATGCGGGAGCTCTTGCCGCCCGCGAGAACAAAGCCGCCGACTTGAGGATTTGCCGTCATCAGTGCAGCGAGATTCTAGCCGGGGTGCTTTGCCAACTCAATGGCGTATTTTGGGTCGACAATCCCATCCGTAAGATACACATAATGTTAGCTTTATATTAATATTAGAGAGGATTCACATATATGAGTGAAGAATTGTCAGCTTTAGCTTGACACCAAACCCTAAGCTGGCTACTATTGGCACTCGCTCACGAGGAGTGCTAATGCTTCGGCAAAGGCCCTTCTCTCCAGAGCGATACTAAGTTCTCCACCGGAGGAAATGCACAAATGGCAGTCAACATTACGCCACTACACGACCGTGTGCTAGTGCGGCGGCTGGAAGAAAAAGAGACCGTAAAGGGCGGAATTATCATCCCGGACACGGCCAGAGAGAAACCCCAAGAAGGTGAAGTGATTGCCGTAGGAGCAGGCCGTATAGAAAAGGGTACCCGGATTCCGCTCGACGTGAAACCCGGAGACAAAATTCTGTTCGGCAAGTACAGCGGCAACGACATCAAGATCGATAACGAGGAATACATGATCATGAAGGAAGATGAAATCCTCGCGAAGATCGGCGGCCAGGCCAAAGCGGCGGGCGGCGGCAAAAAGTAACTTCCGGAATCGGCCTCTGCCCCGAATCAATCGGGGCCTGAACCGCCCGGATAACAATTCCGAATAAATTAGGAGGAAGGAGAATTATGGCAAAGCAAATCGTGACTGGTGAAAATTCACGCCAGGCCATTTTGCGCGGCGTCAACCAACTGGCGGATGCCGTGAAGATCACGCTGGGCCCCAAGGGCCGCAATGCGGTGATCGAAAAGAAATTCGGTGCGCCTATCATTACCAAGGACGGCGTCACCGTTGCAAAAGAAATCGAGCTGCAGGATCCGCTCGAAAACATGGGCGCACAGATGGTCCGAGAAGTTGCTTCGAAGACCTCCGACGTGGCTGGTGACGGCACCACCACAGCAACCGTGCTGGCACAAGCCATCTTCCGCGAAGGCGTGAAGACGGTGGCGGCCGGCGCAAGCCCGATGGCACTGAAGCGCGGCATCGAAAAGGCCGTGGAAGTTTGCGTCGAGGAAATCAAGAAGTTCCACAAGGACGTGAAGGGCGAAATGATCGCGCAAGTCGGCACGATCAGCGCCAACAACGACCGTCACATCGGCGGAATCATTGCCGAAGCAATGAAGAAAGTCGGCAAGGACGGCGTTATCACCGTGGAAGAATCCAAAACCATGGAAACAACGCTGGAAGTGGTCGAAGGAATGCAGTTCGACCGCGGCTACCTCTCGCCTTACTTCGTCACTGACCCCGAACGCATGGAATGCGTGCTCGAAGACGTTCGCATTCTCATCCACGAAAAGAAAATCAGCTCGATGAAGGATTTGCTTCCTTTGCTCGAGCAGATCGCCAAGATGGGCAAGCCGCTTTTGATCATCGCAGAGGACGTCGAGGGCGAGGCGCTCGCGACACTCGTGGTGAACAAGCTTCGCGGCACGCTGCAGTGCGCTGCGGTGAAAGCTCCCGGCTTCGGCGACCGTCGCAAGGCCATGTTGGAAGACATCGCCACGCTGACGGGCGGCAAGGCCATCACGGAAGACCTCGGGATCAAGCTCGAGAACGTGAAGGTCGAAGATCTGGGCCGCGCCAAGAAAGTTACCATTGACAAGGACAACACCACGATCGTTGAAGGCGGCGGAAAATCCAGCGAGATCGAAGGCCGCGTTCGGCAGATTCGTACTCAGGTGGAAGACACCACATCGGACTACGACCGCGAGAAGTTGCAGGAGCGGTTGGCCAAGCTGGTGGGCGGCGTCGCCGTGATTAAAGTCGGCGCAGCAACCGAAACCGAGCTGAAGGAAAAGAAGGCTCGTGTTGAGGACGCCATGCACGCCACACGCGCGGCTGTCGAGGAAGGCATTGTTCCCGGCGGCGGCGTGGCTCTCGTTCGCTGCATCTCGGCGCTCGAAAAGCTCAAGCTGCACGATGACGAAGCCATCGGCGTCAACATCGTGAAGCGCGCTCTCGAAGAGCCCATGCGTCAAATCGTTCACAACGCCGGCAGTGAAGGCGCTGTGGTGGTTGGCCGCATCCGCGAATCGAAGGACGACAACTTCGGCTTCAACGCCGACACCGGCGAGTACGGTGACCTGGTCAAGGCTGGCGTAATCGACCCGGCCAAGGT
>JBAVQA010000409.1:0-9941 GCA_049693595.1 Candidatus Acidiferrales bacterium
TAATCTTCGAGTCGTTTTGCCAGGTGCGAATCATCAACTTGCCGCCGCCCACCTCTTCCAGAGCGTCCACCGCGTTGCTGATCAAGTTGAAGAAAACTTGCAAAATTTGATTGGCATCACCTCGCACCATCGGCAGATCTATCGCGGGGTACGACTCGACCTCGATGTGCCGCCCTCGCAAATCCAGATTGCTCAGATGCAGAGCGGTCGCAACCACCTGATTTATTTCCAGCGGCGCCTTCTCGGTGGGAACGCGCCGCGCAAAACTCAGCAGGCTCGTCACCAGGGTTTTTATTCTGCGGGCAAGTGTGCGGATTTTTTCGGCCACCACGCGCTGCCGGTCACCCAGCGCAACATCGTCTAGGAGCAAGTCGGAATACCCCAGAATCCCCGCAAGCGGATTGTTTATTTCGTGCGCCGCACCCGCCGCGAGTTGTCCCAGCGAGACAAGCTTTTCCGTCTGAATCATCTGTTCCTGAACGTGTTTCAGGTTATCGAAAGACTCGCGCGCAGCTTCCAAAAGCCTGGTGCGATCCTGATCCACCAATCGCTGCCGGGAAAAAATCAGCAGCGCTACAACGACTGCCGCTACTTGCGTGACTCCAATTCGGAAGCTTCGCACCGGAGACGCATTGGAGCTGAGCCAGAGCGACCAAAGCGCCATCAAAGGAATCGAAAACACAGCCGCCTTCGCGAACAACGACGGCCAATTTTTGGTATCGTCGTCCGCGCGTACGGCTTCCTGCTCGGGTTTCAACCCGTGCGCTATAAGCCCCGCCGTTCCGAACCAAATGAACGACGCGACAAGCGGCAAGTCAAAGACACTTCCCGTGTAGTAATCCTGCCGGCTGATAGCCCTATTCGTGATGTATGACCCCGCAGCATACAGAAGAGAAGCGCTAAACAGATGCGCGTACACCTCGCGCCATCTTCCCCGAGCTCGCGACATTAACACCGCAAAGCCAACTGCGAGCAGTATGTTCTCCCCCGCTGCCAGATGGTCGTACATCCATCCGTACGTCAATACGTTCGGCGTGACGTACTGCCACGGAATCACCACAAAAAGGTACAGATAAACCCACCAAACGAGCAGCAGCGAAAAATCAAGATATCCGGTGCGAACATTTAAATCGTCGCGGCGATCGTGCGGCTTCAGCGCAAGAGCTCCGATCATCGGCACGGGATGCAAGAACAGGATCACGTCTCCCACGAACGGGTCAGGCGTGTTCTTGCGCAGGACCACTTCGAAGTAGGTCCAGAGGGACTGGCCCACGAGCCACGTGAAGCACCCCAGCGCCAGCAGCAGCCAGAATAGTCTGGTTCGCTTCTCGGGCAGGGTAGCGTTCATCAGGAGGCCTACGCAGGCGAAGAGGGCGGCGGCGCACTGGAAGATGTCGCCAAAGGCGGTCAGGCCGCGGCCGGGGGGAACTGCAAGCGAGACAAGGCAATAGCCGCCGACGATGACCACCCAGCCGACGACTAATCCCAGGAACGTCCCGGGCATGCGGGGAGCGCGGCGCAGCCAGTTAATTACCAGCGAATCTTGCTTGTTCATGCTTACCCTAGAGGGGGTCTTGGTTCTTCTGAGGATACGATTGTCTGGGGCGCTCGGGGAGGGGGATTCCTGGGCGCGTGACTTGAGGAGCAATAGCGTCTGAGACGCGGCAGACCCGGTCGGACTGCTGCGAGAGCTAAGTCACGCTGTTATATGCGTTTGCGCGACTTCGAGGATGTTACGGGTGAGTCGTCTGGCCGGCTTGGCGCTCCGCGACGACTTTTCGCGCGTTCTGATATAGCGCGCGAGCTTGCGGAATCAGCTCAACGGCTTTGTCGAGCTGAGGATCGTCCTGCAGGGCGACCTTGAAACCGTCATTCAGGCCGAACGCCGAGGTGAAGACCTCGCGCTTAATCTGCCACTTCAGCCACGCGAGGTTTTCCTGAATTTCGGGCTCGGTGTAACGAATGTGCTGCTCGTCCAGATATTTGCGGAACTGATTGATGACTTCTTCGTTTGCAACGAAGTCCTTGGTGATGTCCGGTTTCGAACCGAGGTAGTGCCGCGTGAAATCACCGACACCCTGCGGAAGCGGGTAGAAAACGCCCCGGCGATACATGGTCTGTTGGAAATCGTCGGGCTTGGGTTCGGCGACGGCGTCGTCAGGAGTAATCCCGCCTTGCCCGAAAACCTGGCGACCGCTGTCGGTTAACTTCACTTCCGGCTGCGTAGGCTTCTGCGGATTGTAATGATAATCGTAGAGCGAAACGTTTTTGTAGTCGCGTTGGATCAGGCGTCCGCTGGGCGTGTAGTAGCGCGCGGTGGTGAGCAGCATGGCAGTGTCTTCTGCTAACGGTATCTGAGTCTGCACCAAGCCCTTGCCGAAGCTGGTTTCGCCGACGATCAAGCCGCGATCATGGTCTTGTATTGCGCCGGCGACGATTTCCGAAGCGGAAGCGCTTTGCCCGTTGATCAGCACAACGATCGGGACTTCGATGCCTTGGTTTCCTCGGACGGCGTAATAGCGGTGCTCCTGGGATGCACGTCCGTGATGCGAAACTACAATTTCGTTCTTGTCGAGGAACATGTCCGAAAGGCCGACGGCTTGATTCAGGAGCCCGCCGCCATTGTTACGCAAATCGATGATGAGTCCATCCAACTTGGGGAAGTCGAGTTGCTTAAGGGCTTCGGCCACGTCGCTGTCGGTGGTTTCGTTGAAGGATATGATGCGCACGTAACCGATTCCCGGCTTGACCATGGTGAAGTATTCAACGGCGGGGCGGAAAATTTCATCGCGCGTTACTGAGACTTCAATCGGCTTGTCCCAGCCTTCGCGTCCGAGCGAAATGTGGACCACGGTAGCCTTGGGGCCTTTGAGCATCTCGGCAACTTCGGTGGTGGTAAGGCCATCGCAGGGTTTTCCATCTACCTTCAAAATAAGGTCGCCCGGGCGGATTCCGGCTTTATAGGCGGGAGAGCCGACGAAGGGAGCGAGGACCACGGTCTGGTTGTCGCGGTTCGATACCGTCATTCCGACGCCGTAATATTTTCCCTGCTGGTCTTCCTTGAAGAGAGCGTACTGCTTGGGATCGAAAAAGTTTGAGTGGGGATCGAGCACGTGCAACATGCCGGGAATCGCGCCATCGTAGATGACTTTATCGGTGTCCACCGGGTCGGCATAGTTGCGCTCGACCACAGCGAGAACGCGGGTAAAACTCTTTACCGAATTCTGGACGTCGTTCTCTTTGTTGCCTGCGGCAGTGGCTCGGACGGTGGGGCCGATAAGCCCTCCCAGCAAGGCCGAGATTCCCAAAACGACAACCAGGACGATAATTCCGCGATTAGATGACGGTTGAGATTCCATGCGACCTCACTGTGCCCCAAATAGAATTGTACCATATATGTTTTGCGTGTCTGTCGGCGGGAGTGCGCCAGAATTGACCCTCTCTGGCCGTGCCGCCGCCGGATGCTGCCGAGTTTTCGTCGCGCCGAAAGCGGCGGCGGGAGCGCAAAAAAGAGGCTGCTCGAGCGCTGAAAAACGCGAGTCCCATTTTTTGAAATTTTGGCTATTTGAGCAGTTCGCCGCTCTTTGTTTTCTATAACTTAGAGTGGTTTCTACTAACTGAATTTGGCGATTTAACTCACCGCAAAAACGGCTAGTTTTGAGCGACGTTTGCATGCGCACGCAAGGCGTTTTCGTGTTTACGAGGTACAACCCGTCAGACGGTTGCTGCCCGCCTTCGTTAGCGCCGATCCTAAACCCATTAATCATCTCAACAATGATAGAAAGTTAGGAGGAGGAATGCAAGGACTTGAAGCCTGTGAGCATTTCAATTTCCCCTACATTCAGAGGGAAGTCAAAACCCGAACCCTTCACACACCGCCCTTCGTTTCTCAGGGCAAGAAGGGATGGGGCGGCCGAAAATTCCGTCCGAGGCTTCGATTGACCTGAGGTTTGAAGTTGGAGGGTGAGCGGCCCGCTCTCGCGATATACTCGGCGCGTGGACGCGCCTATTTATCTGGGGACATCTGCTTTTACGGCGGCGGGGTGGGACACTGCGTTTTATCCGGCGGGAATGAAGGCTGTCGACTACCTGAGCTACTACGCGACGAAATTTCAAGCGGTGGAGATTGACTCCACCTTTTATGCCACGCCCGCGGCGGCCACGGTCACTCGATGGAGGAATAAGACGCCGGAGGGCTTCATAATCGCGGCAAAAGTTCCGCAAATTATCACGCACGAAAAGTGCCTGCTGGAATGCGACGAGGAGTTTGCGCAATTTATCGAAGTGATCAGCCTGTTGGGTGACCGGCTGGGCCCGCTGCTGCTTCAGTTCCCGTACTTCAACTCGGAAGTGTTTCAGAGCGGCGTGCAATTTATTTCGCGACTGAAGGCGTTCTTTAAGAAGCTGCCGAAAGACAAGAAGTTTGCCATCGAGATTCGCAACAAATGGTGGATCAAGCCTCAATTTCTGGACGTGCTGCGCGAGCACAACGTCGCGTTCGTGCTGCAAGACCAATCCTGGATGCCGAGGCCGGCCGAGCTCTTCGAGAAATACGATCCTGTGACCGCGGACTTTACCTACATTCGTTGGCTGGGGGACCGGAAGGGAATTGAGACGCTGACAAAGGTCTGGGACAAGACCATCGTCGACCGCACCGGCGAGATGCAGGAGTGGGTGAAATATTGCAGGCAAATTCAGCGCCGCGGCGTGACCATCTACGCGTTCGCGAACAATCACTACGCGGGACATGGGCCGGGCACGGTTGCGTTGTTCAAGCAACTCTATGGAATTCCGGACAGCGAACGAGCGCCAGTTCCCCCTCAGCAAACGGATCTATTCGCAGCGCAAAAAGAAGAAAACGCGGAGTAGTTATGGGTTCGAATCAATCGCAAGGGGGAAGATCGAGCCGACCGCGCGTCAAAACCCGCACCCTTTGCAGAAAAGAAAAACGCAAAGAATGCGGCACCCCCGCGAGTTTCCATCGTGCTTGAAGCTAACTCCGGTGCCGCGCGGATAGCTTCGCCACCCGCCCTGCACCCGAAAATTCGGATCCTGCCTTGAATCGAAGTGAGGTGTGAAGTTGGAGGGTGACCCACCGGCCCAAGAGATCACTCGCCGTGGCAGCGCTTGTATTTTTTTCCCGAACCGCAAGGACAGGGATCATTTCGACCGATTTTATTCTTTTTGGACCTCGCAGTGTGAGGAACATCCACGTCAACTGGCGTCGCCATGTGGCGAGTCCTGTGTTCCATGCCTGCATCGTACGTCCATTCAAAATCAAGATTAACTCCAAATCTAATCGCGGCGTCGGTGGGCGCGAGACAGATGCCATACCAAGTATCTGCTCTGCTTACGTACTTCCGGTCCAGGCAGTGGCCGCGAAGTTGGGCTACGGCAACGGGATGCGAATCAAAATTGCTGTGAACGATAAACCCCGTTGAACCTTCGCTTATCGGAAGGACGAAATCATGCGGTTTACCGTCTCTGCGCGAACGCTCGGTCGTAAGTTCGATCGCCCCGCTTACCTTAATCGCAGCGTCCTCACTCAGCCGGAGGAGCATCATTCCAAGCTCGATTGTCGCCGGCTCAGCGCGGCTCTCAATTTCTTGAATCAGCCGCTCGAAAGCGGAGTCGGCTAGGCGAGTCAAGATTCCGTCGGGGGTTCGTTTGCCGACCACGTTATCGCGCCGAACGCTCATCGCGACATCGAGGTCCGCCGTGATGTCGTCAGTCATCACCACAAGGTCATATTTTTTCTCGTCGATCCAAAGGTTCTTTTTCAAATGGAACGAAAGGATCGTAATTTCGTCACGAGCCATCAGCTTATCGTCATATTGGGCGCGTCGATTCAAATAGCTCAGAAACCGAAGGGGCGATCCAAGCATTTCGGTCATTACGTCTATCCCGAAGACGTCGGTAACGAGGGGCGGTAGAATTATCGAAGCGTGCTTGACCGTGAGGAACTGGCGGGCTTGAAAGTGCAGTGCAGGGTAATTGTCTGAAACAGCGCAAATTATATATATCTCCTTCGCGTGACGCGGAATCGCGATTTCACCTCGCGCTTGTTCGACAAACCTTAACGAAGGATCGCTGAACAACTCAGCACACATAAATCCCTGATCGTAAGCTTCCTGAACGCTTTTCCGGAAGTCATCCTTAATGATTCGATCATTGCCGCGTCGGGCTTCCAGAGTTAGACGCTTTGATTTCGCTTGTAGGATTATCGCTCGGTCTCCAAAGATGACGAGTACATCAATCTCTCCAAGGTCTTTTTCTTTCGTGCCGATGATGCGAACATTTTTATAAACATGCCGCTCGCCAAATACGACTGCTAACCGATCAGCGCAGAACTCTTCCGTATACCGCCCTCGGTGAGCCATCGCTGTTGATAAATACGACGTGTCTAAGTTCATCCAATAGAAAGGCGAGTCATATATCGCCTCGCCTAGGCTGTAGGGCGAGAAGAGCAGAAATTCGTTATTAGGAGAGCGAAGTAGAGGCGTGGAGTTTGCGACATTAAAGTCATGGAGGCTCCGAAACGTCGGATTCGTTTCGTCAACTGGAGCTGTAAAGGCCGAGAGAACGCTTTCAACATGCATCGCACTCACCCCCGACAGTTCTGAAACTTCGCTTGCGGTGAAAAGGAAGGCAGGCAGAAGTGACCAATGCTCCATCGGCATTGACTTTAGGGAGCCGAGCCTTTCGCTGAGCTTTCGGATTTGTATCTCTTTGACTGCTGAAAACACCGATCGAGCCTCGATGATCGTAAATCCCTTGTTCTTAGTTAGCCACTCCTCGTCTTCTGCGTATTTCTTAACGCACATGTCACGATACTGGAAGACGTACGCGGATTCTCCGCTATAAAAGATGACTTCTCGCATGAGACTAGGTGCTTCCCGGTCCATACCGGCTGCTGCGGTGGCATCGTCGGATGAGGAACCGCCGAACATCGCGTGATGAATTTCCGCGAGTAGGGCATCAGTTTGGTCCACGTATTCTTGGACGACATTGGGCTGCGGCAAGTCGAACCGAATAGCTCCCCGCATAGCTAGCCCTACGAGGGTAGCCATTTCAGTTCGCAGGAGCCGCTCAGGCGAGAACAAGTGCATCATGTCTTCGGCCTTGAGTTCGTCGGAGTAACGTATGTAGTTATCGCGGAACGCAAGGAACGCGAGCGCGTGAACGTATCCAGGAGACGTGCAGAGCGCCGCAAGATCCGCGAACACTTCCCTTTCTGATCGCATGCGGGCTGATGGTTCTGTGGCTGCCGCCGCAGAGGTGGGGACACTACTTTTTCGAATCTTTCGTTTTTTAGTTCGTTTGCTCATCGAACCGACTCGCCGTTGGGCGTCGTCTGCCTCAAGCGGCGGCCCATCGCGCGGATTATTTATGATATCAGTCGATTAACGCATCCGACAGCAGTCCATACGCTTCGCTCGGCGGCAGAGGAGGAGTCGGCGGGTGGGCAGAAACTGATTAGGATCGAACTTCCCGTTGCATGGCAACTTTTGAATCCCGAGCGAAGCGTTTTTGCAAGGCTCTGGTGAAGGGATAAGCCAAGCGCGCCAGGGTGGTGGGACGCGAGATGGCGTAAAGGTCGTACCAGACCGATTGATCTGCAGGATTGAATTCAACGGTGAAGCGTTCCTCTCCGATTGCTCCGTGATCGGGAAGAGTGCCGTAGGCGAAGCCGTACTTTTCTGGCGAGCCGTGTTCTTCGATTACATAAACGATTCGGCAGGCGTTGATGGACCAAAATCTGAGATGGGATATGACGACTGCTACAGTAGCGCTGGGTTCGATGGGCGTATCCGGCCAACACAAATCAACCCAAGGCATGTCGAACATCTTCCACTGTCGAACTGCACGCTTGGCGCGCTCGAATGTGTCGACGCCCTGACCCAACTTGATTCGGTTGCGATCGGCAGTATATCCCTGTGGCGCTTGCTGGCGAGTGCATTCAACTTCAGCGTAGGAGAACTTTTGATTCTGCTGGGCAGCGATGAAGGCCTCGATTGAGGTTCGGTTAGGTTTTGACGAGAAGAACATGCGTCTAGGATTGACCAAGCGTGCGCTTAGAGTTCCTGGCCTTTTGGGGCGGGGGCGTAGCGGCGCAGGAGCGCTATGGAAGTCACCAAGACTAGGATGAGGAATCCGAGCAGGCCCAGCTCAATCATGCTAGCTCGAAAGATGCTGGCACCTTCGGTGGACCAGGTTCCAGCTTTTGTGAGTGTGGCGGCTTCCAAGGTGATCACGAGGATGCGCCGAATGGAAGCGATCAGGCCCACTACGAGGAATGGTTCGGTAACCAGATAATGTGAGTGGATGGAAATGCGCACGGTGTGGAGAATTTCGACCAGCATCAGGACGACGAGCAGTTGATCGAGGACAACGAGCACCTGAGTGGCGATAGTCAAGTGAGCGATGCCGTCCCAGAGCAATTTGGCGGCGTTTGCGCTGGTGGCGAGCGCGGTTATAAAAATCAAGATGGCGAGGATGGTGTAGACGACCACCTCGGCTTTGCTGAGATAGTCGCTAAAGTGAACGCGAAGCTTTTCTTCCGGCATTTGAGATTACTCGCTGAATCGGGCTGGTTTGGGCCCGTTCACGGGCAGAGTATAACGATAAGTGGTTTCATCGGGAAGCGAGAACGTTGCAGGAATCCGACTCATCGAGCGGACTAAGAGACCGGGGCCACGGTGGAGGAAAAGCCACCTGACCGTTGGTACAGGTAACGCGGACGAGGGGCGCGCTGGGAAGCTCGTTGACCATGTCTGGAGGCCAGCATACCGTTGATTTAAGAGGCTGAGCGTCCGGTTGGAGACAACGATGAAAGATCTGCGCGGGAATGGTGCGTTACCGAAATCCTTATCCGGCCAGCAGGGCATTGGCGAACTGTGCCGGCGTGGTCGAATATTCGCGTTTTCTGCAGCGGCTCTTGGTCTGTTGTTTGTGGCGCTGAACTTCGCGCCGGCCGCGCTCGGGCAGTCGCAATCGGGATCTTCTTCGGCTCCGGCAGCGCAGGCGTCTGCACAAGCTTCTGGCCAGACTCCTGGACAGACTTCTGGACAGGCGAAACCTCAAGCACCTTCGAAATCCGAGCCGCAAATGATCGATCAGTCTGCGCCGCCGGCGGATTCGCTGGCGGAGGTTGCGCGTAAGGCAAAAGCGCAAAAAGCCAACTCCGGGGCGGGCAAGGTTTACACCGAGGAAAAATTGGCGGGGCTGTCGGGCCGTGGCATTTCTTCCGTTGGACCGGGGACGCAAGGCGGAGACGCTTCGTCGAGTTTAGGAGATCCGTACGCCAACCCCGGAGCGGACGCCGCCCCACGATCCGGGAAAAGCGACGAGCAGTATTGGCGCGGTAGAGCGCAAGCCATACGAGATCAAATGGCTGGTCTGGACAGGCAGATCGCGGGCATCCAGGAAGAGATCAAGCAGAAGGGTGCCGTGACCGTCGACCCCGTGAGCGGAGTGCAGGCTGGCGTGATTTATATCGAGGACCGCAACCGCCAAATCAAGGAGGTCGAAGCACAGAAAGCCAAGCTGCAAGATCAGTTGGATGCTTTGGCGGAAGAGGGGCGCAAAGCCGGCGCGGATTCCGGCTGGTTCCGCTAAGACCATATGGAAAAATTTCACCTACTACTTTCAATGAGAAGCTGGCTTCTGGCTATCTGCCAAGCTTTTCTCTTTACAGTTCTTCCGAAGGGATTCGGTTTCCGTCCGTTTGCGGAAGTAGTTTCCGGCAGATTCGGGACTTCCAAGGTCTCGAAGCGAACTCGGGAAGACGGTTCTCCGATTCTCTAGCTTTCCTCGCCAGTCGATCGATTGACCTTCCAGTCCTTCAAGCAATGTGGGGCGGTTTGCGGATTTTTCGCGCAGATGCGAGAATACGTGCATGACAAAACTATTCACTATGGCTGTAAGCGTATTGGCGGCGG
>JBAVQA010000410.1:0-5792 GCA_049693595.1 Candidatus Acidiferrales bacterium
GAGATTGGGCGCGCCTTTGACAAGCCCCATACTTCGATTCGCTGTGTGTTGTTGCCTCGCGGTGGGATTCCTCCGGCCGTTCGTCATCGTTCCCGTATCGCACTGACTCTTGCCGAGCGCGAGGATATTTCTCGAGGGATCGCTTCTGGTTCGCCGCTTCGTGAGATCGCTCGACGACTGGAGCGAGCGGCTTCGACCCTAAGCCGAGAAGTGCAGCGCCATGGTGGTCGTGCTGTTTATCGCGCCAGCCCAGCCGATGATCGAGCTTGGGATTCGGCGTTGCGGCCCAAGCCGTGCCTACTGGCCCTCCACGTGAAGTTGCGGAACGTCGTTGCGAGTAAACTCATTCTGGACTGGTCGCCCGAACAGATTTCCGGGTGGCTGAAGACCGAGTATCCGGGCGACGAGAGCATGCGCGTGTCTCACGAAACGATTTACCGCAGTTTGTTCATCCAGGCCCGCGGAGTGCTGAAGAAAGAGCTGCTGGAGCACCTGCGGTCGAAGCGGCGCATGCGCCGCTCCCGGCACTCTCGGATCTTCAAAGACTCCCGCGGTCAAATCCCCGATGCCATCTCGATTAGGGCAAGACCTGCTGAAGTCGAGGACCGCGCGGTCCCTGGTCATTGGGAAGGGGATCTGCTGAGCGGCTCAAAAAACAGTTACATTGCCACGCTGGTCGAGCGTCATTCGCGCTTCGCCATGCTGATCAAGGTGCCCAGCAAAGAGACCAAGGCGGTGGTGGCGGCTTTGAGTCAGCAGGTTCGTAAACTCCCCACCACGCTGAAACGCTCGCTGACCTGGGACCGCGGGCTGGAGATGGCCAAACACAAAGACTTTACGGTAGCCACCGATGTGCAGGTCTACTTCTGCGATCCGCAAAGTCCCTGGCAAAGAGGCACCAACGAAAACACCAATCTACTGCTGCGGCAATACTTCCCGCGGGGCACCGACCTGTCCGGCTACTCTCAAGCGCAGCTCGACCAGGTCTCGCTGCGCTTGAATCAACGTCCCAGAAAAACTTTAGGATTCCAAACTCCAGCGAGTAAACTCCAACAAAGTGTTGCGTCGACCGATTGAGCTGGCAGCGCTTACCGGAGAAGTAAAGTCCTAGTACGTCAAATGTCAGGTTATGCGACTATCCGTCCACTTGGGTGTTGCATGGAATGCAACCCGAACAAACCGTGAAAATTATTCGTATCTCAACGCGACAATGGGGTCGACGCGCATTGCCCGCCGCGCGGGAATATAGCAAGCAAGTAGAGAGACACCGATGAGAAGAATGGTGACGCCCGCGAATGTCAGAGGATCTGTCGGCCTCACGCCGTAAAGTACTCCCGCCATTAAGCGCGACACGATCAGCGCACAAACTAGCCCAACCGCAGTACCAGCAATGGCAAGCCCCAATCCTTCACGTAGAACCATACGCAGGATGTTCCGGCTTTGCGCCCCAAGTGCGAGGCGAATCCCGATCTCGTGAGTGCGCTCGCTTACGATGTACGAAATCACTCCGTAAATTCCAAGCCCCGCGAGAAGCAACGCGGTCATAGCGAACAGACCAACCATTTCCATCGAGAATCGCCTCTCTGAGAGTGACGCGGAAAGAGCGTCATTGAGTCTCTGCGCCCCGAAAACCGGGAGTTCCGGGTTGACGGCCTGCACCTGCTCGCGCAGCTCGACTGGAGTCGCTGCGGGGTCCAGTCGTCCACGCAAAAATATCGCCAGCTCTTTAGACGCCCCTTTAGACGGCACCTGATACAAGCTCGTATAGATTTGCGGAACGCTCGATTCCACCAGCGATTCAGTCCGAGCATCCGCTATCACGCCGACCACTGTAGTCCAGGAAGAGTCCGCTGGAGACAGCTTGAGGTGCTCACCAACGGGATCGCCGCTTGGCCAGTACGTCCGCGCGAACGCCTCGTTGATCACCGCGACAGCCGGGGCGGTTTCGTTGTCCGTCTCGCCGAATAAACGGCCACGCTGCAGTGTGACCCCCAGCAAGTGAAAATAGTCTGGCGTCACGCTCGACGTTTCGACCAATGGAGGCTGCTTGCTCCGGATCTCGCGACCTTCGAGGACCAACGGGGATTGGGTTCGATCATGATTCAAGGGAATGGATGCCCTATTTCCGAGGGCTATTTCTTCGACTCCGGGCAACGTCCTGCCACGGCGAAGTAATTCACGTAGGAATGGCGCCTCCTGGGCCGGGGTTCCGTAGATGTCGGTCTTCGGGTCATTTGGCTCAGGCAGCCACGTCCGAACCGCCATTACATTCTGTGGATTGAAGCCCAGCCGCACATTTAACAACTCCCAGAAACTGTGAAGCAGAAGGCTCGCAGCAATCATCAGCACCAACGATAGAGCAAATTCCGTTACTACCAGCAGGCGGCGCGTTCGCGCCTGTTCCCCGGAGCTTGTCGAGCCGCGCCCTTCCTGTTTGAGCATGTGAGTCAAATCCGCCCGACCGACATGCAATGCCGGAGCCAAGCCGAAGATCGCGCCGGCCACGAGAGAGGTGGCGAGCGCGAAAACCAAAACGGACCAGTCAATCGATAGGTCATTGAGCCGCGGCAGGCTGTCCGGCACGAGTCGCACCAGAAATCCTTTCGTGTAAAAAAGAATCGCTAAACCGACTATTCCGCCGACCAGCGAAAGGAGCAAGCCTTCGGTTAGCAACTGCGATATCAGCCGCTTCCGCGTGGCTCCGAGCGCCTGCCGAACGGCTATTTCGCGCCCTCTCGCGCTGGCGCGTGCCAGCAGCAGATTCGCGACGTTCACGCAGCCGATCAGCAGAACCAAACCGACAGCCCCAAGCAGCAGAATCAACGACTGGCGAGTATTGCCGACCACAGTCTCCTTGAGCGGCACTAAGCGCACTGTCCATGCGCTCTGCAGCGGATAATCTTCCGGGAATTCTTTCTGCAAAGATGCAACCAGCGCGTCCAACTGGCTCTGCGCCGCCGCAATCGTCAGTCCAGGTTTGATTCGCGCGATTGCTGCTGCTCCCGTCCGCCGCCTGTTGCGCAGCGGGGGAGTGCGGCCCGGGACGGCAAAACCGACCGCGGCCCAAACTTCGGTGTTCCTTTGCTCGGTTGTTCGCCCTGGATCGTGATAACCGGCTGGCATGACGCCGATCACGGTATACAAGTCATTGTCAAGCCGCAAACTTTTGCCCAGAATCCCTGGATCGGCCGCGAAAGCCCTCTTCCATAGTCCGTCACTGATGAGAACTTCAAGGGTAAATCCGGGCGTCTGATCGTCGGGATTGAACGTGCGGCCCAACTGTGGTTTGACGCCCAGCAGTGCAAAATAATTCGGCGCGACACCAGAGTAGCGGGCTCGCGTAGGCTGAGAGGAGCCCGTAAGATTCACGGGCCCATACACTGCTAGCGAAACATATTCGAAAATGCCGGAACGCTGAAGATCGTGCCACTCCGGCACTGACATTCCTACGTCCTGCGCGCCCACGCCCGGAAGATTATCCTCGACGCGCACCAGCTGCTCCGGTTCTGGGTACGGCAAGGGGTGCAACAGCGTGGCATCTACGACGCTGAAAATCGCTGTCGTGGCTCCGATGCCCAAGGCAATCGTCAAGACGGCGACGGCCGTGAAGCCCGGAGACTTGCGCAGCATGCGGGCGGCGTAGCGCACGTCTTGAAGGAATGAATTCATGCGTCCTCACTTCACCGCCTGGCACAGTCCGGGCGGAACTACCAAAGGCATGTGTGAAGAGAGCAAGTCCACTTCCGAGTTGCATGCCAATTAATAGATTCATTTTTAAGGGCTTACGGCGAGACAACGGGGGCATCGCGAGCAAGAATGTCCGATGGTGGGACGAGGGCGTCCTCGATTAGAACATAAGAAAGGTGCCTGAGAAAGCTGGAAGGCATGGATTAATATGAACAATTTGCTACATAGCGATTTATGGTAAGCGACGTGTGCTCGCGCTGATGGTGAAAAATCCTCCATTACCCTCCACCGCCCCCGCGACTCCCGAAAACATCCAGAAGTGAAAGGATTGGCGGGCAGGAAACAAGGACCACACGGTCTTTGTGCAAAGACCTGTTCAATCATTTGAATATCGCCCGACGCCACCTGTGAGCATCCCTAAGTCCCGATTAACGCTGCCGGTTCAAACGGTCGATGCAACAGTATCTAATCAGTTGATCCGCCAATACTTCCCCTGGAGAACCGATCTGTTTGGCTGTACTCGGTCAAAACCCAGCCAGGGTAGCGTTCCGGCTGAGCTAACCTAGCCAGGGCCTTTAGCTTTTGTTTTCAATCCAATGGGGGTCCGAGCTGAGTGTTGCGTCGACCCATCGAGACCACCGCGCAAACCGGACAAGTGCCTTTAGTTCCTCAGAAGTCCGCTTCTGGGAAATTAGAGTATCGTTTGGCAATCGGGGATTGTGGGCGGATCACGAGGGCTCGGAATTTAATGCTCAACCCGAAACCGGGGGCTTTTAAGCCATTCCTATCCTTTCGCTCCTGTGCGTCCCAACACGCCAAGTCAAGCCACCTCCGTTATATGCGAAAATCGCGAGCAGTCAGGACGCGCCTGCGATTTTCCCCATATAGCAAACAAACTGACACCAGAACTGACACCAGAATTCCTCCCGAATCGGAGAGTAGAACGCAGCTTGCCGATCAAATACGTCTTGTTTTACTTTTGGCGCTTCGAACGTGGGAAGACGCAATAGTTGCAGAAGAGCTGTAGTGAGAGCCGGTATCAAGCAGTCGAGAGAGATGCGTGTCGCCCGAGCATGCTCGTTACGCCTCGTACGAATTAAGGACACAACGATGAACAGCCACGGCCTGCCGAGCCTTCGGAAGTGAAGAGCCATGCGCGGAGTCTACCACGCTGACGCGATGCCACATTCCCAATCTGTTACTAATGCAAACGATATTCAGGCGAGGCGGAGTAAGAGTGTTCTACTGAGCCAGACGTGTCAGTCTGAGCGCGTTGTTGACGATGTTTATGAGGTGGGCAAACTCGACGCTCATCACGATAACAGCTGACACTTCTTTAGCGGGATTGCGATCACCGCATAGTTCACAGAAGATTGTTGCAGCGGCCCAAGACACGCCGAGGTGATGCTTTGTGTTGGCAGCTGCTTCATACGCACGCATGTGGGCATTGACGGCCTCGCCGAACTTTTTCGGATTCGCCTGCGATCTAATCATCAAGGTGATGAGCAAATTGAAATCTTCTCGAACTTTGCGAGTTCTTCCGTCGCCCCGCTCCGCAGAATCGAGAACCCAGTCGGTGACGAAGGCTCTGAAGTGGATATACTCTCGGTAGAACGATTCGAAATCGATACCAAGGTGTGCGGGAATTTCTGAGTGCAATCGTTCGGCATGGTCCGGCAAATCTTCCGAGAAAAACGTCCACATGTACAGGTACTCGGCAACTTGGCGAGGAGCGGAATCGGGGGTTAACGTTCGCATCTTTGCAGGAGGCGGCATAGTCTCCTTTGGATTCTCGCGTTCCTTCGGAGCACTCAGGCGTTCTTGATTTTCCCGCCCCCGATCCTCTTCCTCGTACATTCGGTCGGCAAGTTCATACTCTTCATCCGGCGATCCGCTTTGAAGTGCGGCCTCTTTGCTGATGGGACGGGCGAGAAGTTCGTCCAGTTGCTCCACGGTGTCGAGGTTCATCGCACGCATGAGGCTTTCTTCATACGCGGTCGGAGGCTTCTTGCTGGGGTCCGACATAGCGAGAGATCGTAACACAGGTTTGCGTTCACTTCAGACGAGCAGGACAGTTACGGTTTCCGCAAGGGTTATAGTTGCGA
>JBAVQA010000411.1:0-21726 GCA_049693595.1 Candidatus Acidiferrales bacterium
CTCGAACGCGGTTTTCCGGAAGCCGCGGTTATGGTGACCACCGATCTCGAGATTACTTTGCAAGCAGCGGTGGGTGACGGAGAAGGAGTGATCCTTGTTGTGGGCACGGGTTCGGCGGCCTATGGACGCGACGCGGCAGGCCGTGTTGCGCGCGCTGGCGGACGCGGGCCATGGTTCAGCGATGAAGGAAGCGGTTTTGACATTGGACGGCGCGCATTGGCCGCCGTGGTTCGCGCGGAAGAGAAACGCGGGCCGGCGACGGCGCTCTCGCAGAAAATGTTGCATTGGTTGGGATGCAAAGACTGGAGCCGGGTGCTCGACTGGGTGGTAAAAAATCCCGACGACGTTTTTCCGCGCATCTTTCCGCTGGTTGCCGATCTGGGAGATCAAGGCGACGCGGTCGCCTGCGAAATACTTTCGAGCGCTGCGGAATCGTTGGCCGAGTTAGTGTCCAGCGTGCTTCAGAAACTTGATATGCAAGATCGCGAAGTGCCTGTCGCGAAAAGTGGCGGCACGATCGGACGGAGCAAATTCTTCGACGGCGCGATCGAATCCGCGCTGGGCCGAGTTGCGCCACGCGCTACTTTGGTCCCGCTGCATGTGAAGCCAGCCGAGGCCGCGGCGAGAATGGCAATTAGCCTGGCGAAACGAAAGGCCCATGCCGGATGAAGGAGCTGCTGCCCGTTTGCAGCACGTGCGGTCTGCCTCGGGTGACGATCTGGATCTGCTGATCCACGAAGCGGACGCGGAAACTCTGCTTGCCCTGCTCGAAAATCCAAACATGCAAGAGCCTCACGTCAGCCGGTTGCTAGAGCGGCTCGACCTCTCCTCAGACGTGCTTGCGGCGGTGGCCAAGGAAGCGAAGTGGACTTCCAGCGAAAGTGTCCGGCTCAGGCTTGCTCGCCATCCGCGGACGCCTAGCCGTATCGCAATCTCCGTGCTGCGCCAGCTTTATTTGTTCGATCTCGTGCGGCTCAGCTTGCTACCTTCTGCACCGGCGGATATTCGGCGCGCGGCCGAAGAATTTATTCTTACGCGCGTGCCGCATATTCCCATTGGAGAAAAACTTACTCTCGCGAGACGCGGCCCGCCGCGGGTGGCCGCTGCGGTTCTGGCCGAGGGGCATCCGCAAGCAGTAAAGCTCGCGCTGGCGAATTCGCTGCTGACGGAGAGCCAGGTGCTGAAAGTTCTGGCGAAGCCCGAGATTCCGGCGCGAGTGGTGACGGCTATCTCGCAGCATGCGAAATGGTCAATGCAGTACAATGTGCGCGTGGCTCTCGTTCGGCATGCACATACGCCGGTGCCGGCGCTGCTTCAATTTCTTCCAGATATCACGTCGCGCGATTTGAACGACGCTTTAACGCTCGAAGCCGTTACGCCGCATGTTCAAAAATATATTCAGCAAGAATTGGCGCGACGCGCTGACGATGCGAAGCAGGGCGATCATTAGAGTGGGCTAGAGGCGGACGCGAGGAGAGAATGGCGAATAAGAAAACTCAAGTGCGCATGATCATGATTCTGGCAGGCGTGGTTTTCATCGCCCTGCTCGTTTATCTTTCGAGACAGCAAAATCAGAATCAGTACGAGGTTTGCGTTACGTTCAAAGGCGCGATGCACTGTTCCACGGCCGCGGGCGCGACCCAGACCGAAGCCATTCGCAGCGCGCAGGGAATTGATTGCGCCATGCTCGCGAACGGCCGCGACGAAAATATGGTTTGCCTGGACGTTCCGCCGACCAGCACCCGCCCAATGACAAAGTAGATGTCATTTGACCCGTTCTAGCGCCTGGGCGGCGGAGTTGATCAGCGCGGCTTCGTTTTCAAGCACGGTGGAAACCCGAGTGATTTCGGAATTGGCTTCGTCCCAATGCTTTTGCTCGATGGCCTCGCGCACTCCAGGGATCGTTTTTGCGCCGTAACCTGAATAGACGCCGGGCGCGTCGATCATATGTTTGTACCAGGGGCGGCGGAGCAGGCCTTCCTCAGTGGTGAGCCGGCGTTCGCTCTGCATAAGTTTCTGGTTCAAGTCTTGCAGCGTCGCGGGGGGAACTCCGGCGGTCCAGGCTTTTGCGAGGGCGTCATGGTAACGCTGGGCGCTCTGCGTAAGAGAATCGGAAGCGTTATCGAGCGGCGCGAAATTCAGATGCGGAGGAACGTCCAGGCGCGGCGGAGCAACGGTTGGATGGCGCGGATCGTTCGTGGCTGAGAAAAGTCCTTCGTCGATGTTCTTGTTGCGTTCGATGGCCTCGTCCCGCGAAGTGTCCGCAAGCTTTTTTAATTGCTTTAAGTAGAGGTGGATGGTGTCGGCGAAATCGGTAAATTCAAAGGGCAGCAGATCGGAATCGGCAAGTCGCATGATGGCGGTGCCGGCGGTCTGGGACAGAGCGCGGCCATAGACGAAATCGGTGTCACTGAAATGTGTGTACCAGTAAAAATCGTCGTAAATCGAGTGGTAAATTCCGCTGCTGTCTTCGCCGCCGTAACCTAAATTCATGGAAGCGATGCCGAGGTGATCGATGAAGGCTGTGTAGTCACTCCCGGAACCTAGGGCGGGCATACGCAGGTCTGCGCGCTGGCGGAGTTCCTTGCGATCTTCATCGTTGTGTGCGCGTTCGACGGCGCGGAGGAACCCTCGTTGTCTGACGGTAAGCTTCGTCTCCGGGTCTTGAATATCGCGGGAGACGCCGCTCATGAAGTGTTCGAGCGATTGCGAACCGCCCACAAAGAAGTAACCGCGGCCATTGCCGTCGCTATTGATGTAGGCGACGCCCTTCTGCTTGAGCTCCTTGTCGTGAGCTTCGGCCCACTCGGTCGAGCCGAGCAGGCCCTCTTCTTCGCCGTCCCATGCACAATAAATGATGGTGCGCTTGGGGCGCCAGCCTTGCTTCACCAATTCTCCCAACGCACGAGCTTCTTCCAGCATGGCCACTTGACCGGAGATGGGATCTTCGGCGCCATTCACCCAGCCGTCTTCGTGATTGCCGCGCAAGACCCATTGATCGGGCTGCTCGGTTCCGGGGATTTTAGCGACTACATCATACAGCGGCACCATATCCCAATTGAACGCCAGCTTCAGGTGGACTTTCGTGGCACCCGGACCGACGTGGTAGGGAATGGCGAGAGTGCCGCGCCACTCCTCTGGAGCCATGGGGCCTTCGAGCGCTGCGAGGAGCGGCTGCGCGTCACCGTAGGAGATCGGCATGACGGGGATCTTCGTAAGGGACGGATTGTCCTTGATGGGAATTCGCTTGGCGTCGTGAGTAGCGCCGACGCCCGGGGTGAGCGGGTCACCGGGATTGGTGGCGGGGAAATCCAAGACGCTGCCTCGCTGGACGCCGTCGGCGGGACGCATGGGGCCCTTGGGGAAAACGTCCTCGACGGAGTAGCCGTCGTCATGCGGATCGGAATAAATCAGGCAGCCGATGGCGCCGTGTTCGGCGGCAACTTTGGGCTTGACGCCGCGCCAGGCTCCGCCATATCGCACAATCACGATTGCGCCTTTTACCGAAACACCGAGGCGGTCCAATTTTTCGTAGTCTTCGGGGACGCCGTAATTGGCGAAGACGAGCGGTGCGGTTACGTCGCCGTCAATCGAATAGGCGTTGTAGGTAGGCAACTGTTCGTTCTGCTGATTCGACGTGGGGTCGGCGGAGACGGGCGGCTCCTGAAGCTTCGGCGTGAATTTTGTGGGCGACACCATTTCGAGCACGCGCTCTTTGGGAGTGGGGAAAAGCACTTCGAAGGTCTCAATGTGAGCGTCCCATCCCCAGGCTTTGAACTGCGAAAGGATCCACTCGGCGTTCTGCTTGTCGTAAGCGGAACCCAAGTGATGAGGGTGCGCGGTGAGGCGCTGCATGTAAGCGCGCTGATTATCGGCACTGGGAATTGCGCGAAATTTTGCTTCCCAATCGCGCTCGGCCGTGGAACTGGAGCGAGTAAAACCCTGCAGAGGCTCTTCATCGGCGCCTGCGGAGATCAAGAAACAGCAGACAGCCAAAATCGTCAGGATGGCAACGTGTCGCATGCGGGCTCCTTCTTGTCGCTTGTCGGGTGGCTCTCGAAGAATCGAGCGTGAGCAGGTTACAGCAAAGAAATGCGAAAACCAAATATTCCGCGCCGAATTGACACACGGCTTTCCTCTGCATAGCATCGAGGTGAAATGAAAAAGGCTGCCAGATGACCCATTGCCTGAACTGCGGATCCGAGCGGGACGCGGATATATGCGAGGCGTGCGGATTGAATTCAACTGCGGCGGAATTGTCGCTGCGTCAAAAGCTGTTAAACCGCACCGCGATCCTTCTTGTGGGCGGGCTCGCGCTGGTGGCGGCCAGCGAACGCTACCCCGCTCTTGAGCTCGACGGAATTCTAATTTTCACCGGCGTTCTTTTTTTTCTTACACTGGGCTTGGGGATTTTGGTTGAGAGACGCGCCTTGCGGCACCAGGAAGTGGAAGCTTTGAAACGCATCTATTACGGGCTGATTCCGCTTCCTTGGCTTCTTGCGATCTTGCTGCTCGGAAACGGGGCGCTCGATCGCTATCCGGTGCGCGTGGAGCCGGCTCGCGTGATTTCGAAATTCTCGATGTCCGGGCCGGTGCCGAACCGCCGCCTGATCGTTACGTCCTGGCGCGGAGGACGCCGTTTGGAACGAATCCCTGTAGATCGCGGCGATTTCGACCGCGTTAGCCGAGGCGACATGATTGACGTACGGGTGAGGGAAGGACTGGTGGGGATACCGTGGGTTGCAGGGGTTTCGCTGCAGTGAATAGCTCATCGCGCTGGGGGAATTAACGCATCGTGCGACTGCCGGAATCGTGGACCGATCGCTTCGCCTTTCTCGAAGCCTTCGAAGAGGATTGGGAACCGATTCCGCGAGCGGCGCTGATCGCGTGGGTTATTTTCTACTTGCTGTTTCTGTACCAAGCGGCACGTGGGCAGGGAATTTTGCTGCTGATCGATGGTGCGTTCGTCCCAATTCACGAAGGCGGCCATTTGATTTTCCGGATCTTCGGCGAATTTATTATGGTGGCCGGGGGGACGGCGATGCAATTGCTCGTGCCGTTCTGGCTCGGGCTTTATTTTTTCTTTCGCCGGCAACCGCAAGGCGTGGCATTTTGCTTATTTTTTATGTTCGAGCAATTTCTTCCGATCGCGACGTATATGGCGGACGCGCGGGCGCAGGATCTGCCGTTGCTCACGGTCGGAGACGCGGAGTACGTGATTCACGATTGGGCGTATCTTTTCGGCAAGCTGGGTTTGCTTGAGCACGACACGCAAATTGCGAGCGCGGTGAGAGCTTTGGGCTGGCTCGGAATGATCGGCGTGGTGATCTGGCTGGTGTGGCGAGGACTGAATGATGTTCCGCAGCCGCAAGCGCAGAGTGGAGATTCCCTCCGCAGCTAATAAAACGCGCGCAAATCGGGCGGGTGCGGCAGATCGACTTGCAGAAGGCGTCCGTAATCTCCCAAGGTCAACTTGATTTGCTCGGACGGGCCGACGTCGCGCACGGTCCAATCCGCGGTTGGAAGCAAGCGCGCGGGGACTGCAAAATTTTCGCTCTCCAGATCGTTGCCGTTTTTGTGCACATCGGCGAGAGGCACTCTGTAGGCGACTTTTGCTTTGATGTCGAGCTCGATATAGCGGCGGCCAAGCAGCACGAGGACAAAGTGTGAATCTTTCTTTTTCTCCGGCTGGTAAACGTTGAATGCCAGCGGAGTCTTATCGTCCAGCTTGACTTGAGCAACGGCGACGGGCTTCCAGCGGATGCGCTCGGCGTCGCTGCTGCTCCCGGCCCGCCCTGTGCCGGAAAATAAGAGGGAAGCGAGCATAATCCACAAACACATGAGGCCCAGGACACAGAACATTCTGCGGCGCAAGAAATTGCTGCGCGCAAAATTGTCCGGATCGATTGTGCCCGCAGGTAAATTCTTTTCGGACTTTATCGTGGGCGTCAAAGGAAGGTTTGAATACGTCATGTCGGTGGTTTTGCAGAAGCTAATAAATACTCGATTCGCGTTTGCGGCCGGTGTACTCGATGTAAACGATTTTGGTGTCGGTGTAAAAATCGATAGCGGCGTGGCCCACTTCGCGCGGGCCGACGCTGGAATCTTTTGCGCCACCGAAGGGGACATGCGCTTCGCCTCCGACCGTGGGCGAATTTACGTGCGTCATGCCGGTTTCGATTTTGTCCACAAACTCAAAAATCTTGTTTGAGTCGGTGGAGTAAATCGAGCTGGAAAGGCCGTAGCGCACCGAATTTGCCGCCTGCAAGGCTTCATCGAAATTCTTTACGCGAATCACGCTCAGCACGGGTCCGAAGATTTCTTCCTGTGCGATGGAACTGTTTGAAGCGACGTGGTCGAAAATTGTGGGGGAAACGAACCAGCCTTGATCATGTTTCGGGCCGGTAAGGCGCGTGCCGCCGCAGAGCAGCTTGCCTTCTTTCTTGCCGATTTCGATGTACTTCAGCACGGTGTTCATTTGGTTTTCGTCCACCGACGGGCCCATATCGACGCCGACTTCGAGGCCATCGCCGACGACGTATTTCTTTGCGCGCTCGACGAGCGCTGCGACGAATTCGTCAGCGACTTTTTCTTCGATCACGACGCGGCTAGTGGCCGTGCAGCGCTGGCCGGTAGAAGCGAACGCGCCCGCAAGCGTGGATTCCATGGCAAGCTGCAAATCGGCGTCGGCGAGAACGACTACGGGATTCTTGCCGCCCATCTCGCACTGGATTTTTTTCAGGTGTTGGGCGCCGGAGGCGTACAGCGCGCAGCCGACTTCGTTCGAGCCGGTGAAGGAAAGGCCGTGGACGAGCGGGTTCTGGACCAATTCGTCGCCAGTCTCGCGGCCGGAACCCATCACCAAATTCAGAACACCCGGCGGAAGGCCGGCCTGCTCGAAGATCTCGACTACTTTCATGGCCGTGAGTGGAGTGAGCGTTGCGGGCTTGAAAACTACCGTGTTTCCGCAAACGAGAGCCGGAGCAATTTTCCAGACGGGAATCGCCACAGGAAAATTCCACGGTGTGATTGCGCCAACGACGCCGAGGGGCTGGCGAATGGTGTAAGAAAAATTCTTGGGAAGTTCGCTGGTGAGGGTTTCTCCGTTCAGCCGACGCGCTTCGCCGGCCATGAATTCCGTAATGTTGATGGCGCGCTGCACTTCGCCTAGGGAATCTTTCAGCGCTTTGCCTTCTTCGCGGGTCAAGAGGCGCGCCAAATGTTCTTTTTGTTCCTGCATCAGTCGCGTGGCGTTGAAAAGAATTTTTCCGCGGTTGGGGGCGGGCGTTTCGCGCCACGCAGGGAAGGCGGCTTTAGCGGCGGCGATGGCTTCTTTCATTTCCTCGCGAGTGGAAAGCGGGATGCGCGCGACGATTTCGTCGGTGTTTGCAGGATTGCGCCGCTCGACAATCTTCGTCGAGCGAGATTCCACCCATTTGCCGTTGATGTAGTTCCTGCAAAGCGTCGCCGCGCTAGTTGCCGTCGCCATGTTGTTGTCCTGTCGATTCCGGGGTCGATATGAGCTTTTGCAGACGCTCTAACTCAGTTTGAACTCTCTTACGGTGTCGGTGGAATCTCCAAAGCAATACAAGAGGGAGGACAACCCATAAAACATCGTGAGAGATTACTGCCCACCCTTGCGAATAGTCGTGCTTGAACCTGATAAGGTCTTCAACAAATACGCCGACGCCGTAGGCGGAAAGCGCATAAAAAATGAAGGGAGCGGTCTTTCGTCCAGCTACCAGTAAAACGGCAACTAGAAGAGAGAGTGCAGCCAGGCCGAAACTTCTAAAGATTAGGCTCGAACCATGACCACGCTCCAAGTATTGTACGTTCCACGCCGCAAAAGCCAATGCGACGATGAAGAGGGCAACGCCGCATGTCCGCTTAACCCAGCCCGGGAAGGGATCGTTTGTCAACATTCCGGGTGTCATCGACATTTATGTCCTGACCTCGGTGAAGGATTTGTCGAGGAGGCGAATGCCTTCGTCCACGTCGGCTTTACCAATGTTCATGGGCGGGGCCAGGCGGATGGTGTTGCCGTAGAGGCCGCCTTTGCCGACGAGGAGGCCGTTAGCGCGGGCGCGTTCCATGATTTGATTTGTTTCCTGCGGGGCGGGTTCTTTAGTTTGGCGATCTTTCACGAGTTCGAGAGCCTGCAGCATGCCCATGCCGCGAACGTCTCCGATGAGGGGATATTTCTGCTGCAACTCTTCGAGCTTTTTCCGCAAGTAGCCGCCGACCACCTGAGTATTCTCGAGGAGGTTTTCTTCCTCGATCACTTCGATGACGGCGCGCGCAGCGACAGACGTGACTGGATTGCCCCCGAAGGTCGCGATATTCAGGCCCTGGAATTTGCCGGCGAGTTCCGAGGTAGTGATGGTGACTCCAGCCGGAACGCCGTTGGCCATGCTTTTCGCGGAAGTAATGATGTCCGGCGTAACTTCCCACTGCTCGATGCCCCACCATTTTTTGCCGGTGCGGCCCCAGCCGGTCTGCACTTCGTCGGAAATGAAAAGGCCGCCATAATTTTTCACGATGCGATGAACGATTTTGAAATATTCCGGCGGAGGAGTGATAAATCCGCCGACGCCCTGAATGGGCTCGGCAATAAACGCGGCAATCGAGCCGCTGGTGGTGGTTTGAATTACACCTTCGACGTCGTTCGCGCAGGCCACCCCACATTCGGGATATTTCAGATGCAGCGGGCAGCGGTAGCAATACGGATTCACAGCGTGCGAGACGCCGACGCTAATGACTCCCGCTCTGCGCCATGCGGATTGCGCGGTGACGGATTTCGCCAGCGCGGAGCCGCCGGAATATGCGTGGCGAAGAGCGACAATGTCATAGCTCGGGCTAGCGCTGCGGGCTAGGAGGATTGCCGCTTCATTCGCTTCCGTGCCGGAGCTGGTGAAAAAGCTTTTCTGCAACTTGCCCGGGGTGATCTCGGCAAGTTTTTCAGCGAGGGCGACGATAGCCTCGTTGGGATAGAGCGTGGAAGTGTGCTGGAGCTTGTCCACCTGCGCTTTAATTTTGGAAGTGACCTTGGGATTGCAATGGCCCACGCCGATGGTGACGATGCCGCCGAAAAAGTCGAGGTACTTGTTGCCTTCCACGTCCCACAGATATTGCATGGAAGCGTGGTCGGCGACGAGCGGGTGCTCGTAATAATTGGCCACCGAAGGCCAGATGAATTCCTTGTGCTTGCGGATAACTTCTTCGGTGCGCGTGGGAGCGACAACTTTCGGCGTGGTGGTCATGCTAGGTCCTTTATCATTGCTGCGCGGGCTGCTTCGGGAAGGGAGCGCGTGCGCGAAATCCCGCGAACATTCGCCAGAAGTTTACTCCGCGCCGCGCGGTGCGGCAAGTGATGGAGCTGGGCTCTCAGGGGTTAAAACCCCTTCGAAGGTGAGGCCAGGACGGCACGGCCGCCCTTCGCAGGCTCAGGAAAAAAACCGTGCCCTGAGGCATGGCGCATAAATATCAGCGCAGTTTTGGGCTAGTCCTCGTATAATCCCGGACGAAACGATGGACCGCGTACTGAAGAATCTGTTTCGGGGGCTCGGACGGGTTTTCCCCGGTTGCATCACGCTGAGCCAAGCGATCGCGTTCAATATGTTCCTTGCGTTCTTCCCTATGCTGCTTCTGGTGCTGGGAGTGCTGAGCAGCAATGAATCATTTCACACCGCATTGAAAGACTTGCCGGAACGTCTACGCTTGATTCTTCCCCCGGGAAGCGAAGACGTGGTGGTGCAATATTTCATACGCAAGGGACAGCATCCCTGGAAGTGGTTCCTGCTTGGGCTGGGAGGAACGCTGCTGGCAGGATCGCAAGTGATGGTTGGCTTCATCGAAGGATTCCGGATTATCGAGGGAGATATAATTCCAACCGGCTACGTGCGAAATCATTTGCGCGCGTTGGCGCTGCTGGTTCTAACGATCGTACCTTCGCTTTCGGTAATCATCCTGACGGTTTTCGGCAAGCAGGCGCGGCGGTGGTTGATCCTCGAATTCGGACTGCGCATGCTGATTACCGCGCTGGTATTTGTTTTTCAAGTGGCGGTGATATTCGCGCTCTCGATGTTTGTGCTGGTACTGCTATACCGGATTGGGCGTCCGGAACATAAAGGCTATATGGATCTGCTGCCGGGTGCGGCGGTTGCAACGGTGCTGTGGTGGGTGGTTGATATTTTTTTCGGCGTGTACGTGCGGAGGATGCCGTACGACGTGGTGTACGGCGGGCTGGCGGCTGCGATTGGTTTGCTATTGTGGATGTACCTGACCGCCATCGTGGTGCTTTTGGGCGCGGCATATAACGCGGAGTGGCGGGAGTCAGCCGACGCCGATCAATTTCCCGTTGAAAAGGGAATGGCCCTGCGGTAGGACTTCGCAATCTCACCTTCTCACGATCTCATTCAGCCGGCGTTGGGTTCTAATTCGTTTGATCCAGTTTCAAAAGGCGAACTGCGTTTTGCTTCAGGATCAGAGGGCGAACGTCGTCTCGAATTGCAATTTTTTCGAAATCGGCCAGCCATCTGTCGGGAGTGATGAGGGGGAAGTCCGAACCGAAAAGCACCTTCTGCTTGAGCAGAGTGTTTGCGTACTGAATTAGTGTCGGCGAAAAATACTTCGGCGACCAACCGGACAGATCGATATAGACCTGCGGTTTGTGCAAACATATGGAAATGGCTTCATCCTGCCAGGGAAAGGACGGATGGGCCATGATGATCGGCATATCAGGAAAATCGACCGCGATGTCGTCGATGTCCATGGGATTGCCGTACTTCAAACGCACGCCTCCACCGCCGGGCATGCCGGTGCCGATGCCGCTGTGCCCGGTGTGAAAAATCACGGGCATCTGCGCTTCGGCGAGGACTTCGTAAAACGGATAGGCGATGCGGTCGTTGGCATGGAATTGTTGGATGGGCGGGTGCAATTTGAATCCGCGGATTCCGCCGCCGGCGATCAGGCGACGCGCTTCGCTCACGGCTTCGGGGCCGCGCGTGGGATCCACGCTGGCGAAGGCGATCATGATGTCGCTGTTGGCTGCGGCTAGCGCGGCGACTTGGTCATTGGGGATCTGCTTTCTGCCCGTCAGTCGCTCGTCAACGGAGAAGACGACGCACGCGATCTTTCGCGATCGATAATATTCAGCGATGGCCGGGCCGCTGGGAACATCGCCGGTCGCGCCGAAATACTTGCGAGCAGCTTCGTTGACCTCATGTGCGCCATCTGACTCGATGTGAACGTGAGTATCGATGGCGACGAGATTTTCGGTTTTCAGTCGTCCGGCAGTTTGCATGGCGTTCCTAGTCAGCAGGATTTGGTTTCTGCGTGTTTTAACTTTTCTCCCAGCCGCGTAATCCGTGTCAAGGCCTCCGAAACCCGGCGAGGGCTGTTGGTGTACACTCTCGGCTTCCTGGCGGTACGGAAGCTCGTCGCGATCGCGGCGCACCCAACGTGAATTGCATGAGACGAACTTACACTACCATCCGCATTTCCTCCATGGTCACAATTTTTTTCGCGCTGACGATGATTCCAGGGTGTAGTCGCAGTTCTCGCAAGCCGGCGGAATCACCGGCGAACAGCGGCACGAAAGCGGCAGACGTTGACGACACGCGAATTACGAACGCAGATCGAGAGCCTGGGAACTGGATGAGCTATGGACGCAGTTACAGCGAACAGCGCTTCAGCCCACTGAAGGATATCAACGATCGGAACGCCGCACGATTGGGACTCGCCTGGCATTACGACCTGGACACGCGACGAGGGCAGGAGGCCACTCCGCTAGTCGTCGACGGAAGAATGTATTTTACTTCGGCGTGGAGCAAAGTTTTCGCGCTTGATGCCGCCACCGGCTCATTGCTATGGAGCTACGATCCGAAAGTTCCCCCGGAATGGGGTGTGAACGCGTGCTGCGATGTGGTCAATCGTGGCGTAGCAGCGTGGCAGGGAAAAATCTTCTTCGGCACACTGGACGGCAGGCTGATCGCATTAGACGCCGCAACAGGAAATAAAGTCTGGGAGACTCTGACTATCGACCCTAAATGGCGGTACACGATCACGGGCGCGCCGAGAGTGGTGAAGGGAAACGTAATCATCGGGAATGGCGGGGCAGAGATGGGAGTCCGCGGCTACGTCTCCGCGTATGGCGCTGAGGCGGGCAATCTGGTCTGGCGTTTCTACACCGTGCCGGGCGATCCTTCGAAACCATTTGAAAGCCCGATCCTCGAAAAGGCCGCAAAGACTTGGAGCGGAGATTGGTGGAAACACGGAGGCGGCGGCACCGTTTGGGACGCCATTGTTTATGACCCTGAACTCGATCTGCTCTACATCGGGACCGGGAACGGCGGGCCGTGGAATGAAAAGTATCGGAATCCGAAGCGCGAAGACGGGCTGCTGACTTGCTCAATCGTCGCGCTCAAACCGGAGACGGGGGAATACGTTTGGCATTACCAGGAAGATCCCGCCGATGACTGGGATTACGATTCCGATGAACAGATCATCCTTGCCGATATTCCGATCGACGGGCAGACGCGCAAAATTTTATTCCACGCTCCGAAGAACGGATTCTTTTATGTGCTCGATCGCGCCACCGGCACGCTCATTTCCGCAAAGCCGTACACACTTGTGAACTGGGCAAGCACGATAGACACAAAGACTGGGCGTCCGGTGGAAAACGCGAGTGCGCGTTATTCCAGGGGACAGAATCCCACGCCCGTTGTTCCGGGGCCGCTGGGCGCGCATAGCTGGCAGCCCATATCCTACAGCCCAATCACGGGACTAGTTTACATTCCAATCCAGGAGGCGGGTTTTCTCTACAAGTCTGATCCGCAATTCGAATGGAAATCGCTCGCCACAAATGATGGTATCGACTTCGCAGCCGCAGGCATGCCTCAAGATCCAAAAGTCAAAACGGCTATTCTCAAAAGCATCACGGGCCGTTTGGTGGCCTGGGACCCGATTCAGCAAAAACAAGTTTGGAGCGTGCGGCGACCAGTGCCGTGGAACGGCGGCACGCTTTCGACGGCAGGCAATCTTGTATTCGAAGGAACCGCGGACGGCCATTTTGAAGCGTACCGCGCAGACACCGGAGAAAAGGTTTGGTCGATGGCGGTTCAAACGAGCGTAATGGCGGGCCCTGTGACTTACGAAGTGAGAGGCGAACAATATATCGCGGTGCTTTCCGGCTGGGGCGGAGTTTTTGCGCTGGCCACCGGTGAGATTGCTTTGAAAGCCGGGAGAAGACCAAACATCGGACGCATGCTAGCTTTCAAGTTGGGTGGCAACGCCACTTTGCCACCGGTGCAAGAAATCGAGATGCCAGTCCTAAATCCTCCCAAATCGACGGCAAGTGCAGCAACTATCGAGAACGGCAAGCGCCTGTACCAGCGATTTTGTTCCGGATGCCATGGCGACGTGGCGGTGAGCGGCGGAATCTTGCCGGACCTGCGATACTCGGCCACGCTCGCGAACGATCAATGGTTCAATGTGGTCTTGGACGGCTTGCTCCAGCCGAACGGAATGGTATCCTTTTCACAAAACTTGTCACGCCGAGACGCCGAATCCATTCGCGCATATGTGATTTCGCGTGCCAACGAAACGAAAGCGGAACAGGCCTCACCTCTAAAGAGGTGAGCTCATCAGAGCCGGCCGTGGCAATGCAGTTAGTTGATTGAAGACTTCCTGAATTGACATTCGCAACGCGTTGCGTTAATTCATTGCTGGATTTCGAGATCGAGTTAGTGGAGGAAAAGATGCCGAAGATCGACATTGCGAGCAGCTTAGAGGTGACCACGCGCGAGTTCGCGTGCCCTGATGTCCATATAGGCGGGAGCGAGGAAGAATCTCCATACGTGCCTTTCATGGAGAACGTTTACATTCGGCATTTGGCGTTTGATGTGCGCAACGGCGCGTTCGCCAACATTCTCTGGGTAAAAAAAGGAGGGAAGCTTGGGCGCCACCGGCATCGCGGGCCTGTTTTAGCCTGCACGCTGGAAGGCAGTTGGCGCTACCTCGAATACGATTGGGTGGCGAGGCCGGGAAGTTACGTTCGCGAGAACCCGGGAGCGATTCACACCCTGGTTTCCGACGACCCAAATGGCATGAAAACTTTCTTTTACCTGAACGCTTCTCTTGAGTTCTACGACGATCAAGACAATCTTCTCGATACGTTGGACGTTTTCTGGTTCATCAACCATTACGTATCGTATTGCCGCGAGCACGGGCTGAAGATAAACGAAAAGCTCTGGGTCTAAATCGCCGAGCTGGAATGTAGCCCATCTCTTCAGAGTTGTGGCATTTCGACCTCGGAAGGAATGCGCGCAAATCAGGGGTCTCGGAGGCGTGGAAGAAAAGAGCCGGCGAGACGCCGGCGCTACTTACATCAAAGGCGTCATGCTTGCCGCGAAAGTTCGTGCTCGATAATTCGACGCGCGTTCACGCCCCCAGCGTCGATCTTCAAATTGAGTAGATCGCGGTCGGTTCGGCGCAGAATGTTTTCCTGCTGCGAATTCAAAATTTCAAGATCTTCGGTAAACACGGCGGCCTGCCCATCGCGGATGCGCATCGTAAGACCGCGGTCGTCGGTCTGAAAATCGCGAGCCATACCCCAGTGATACCATGTTGAGGTTTCCGTCTCCGGCGTCATCAAATTCACCACGATTCCGGTCACGCCGCGCGAGCGATCTCCTTGCGCCGCGCCGGTTCCTGCCAGCGCAACACCTACGTCGATCATCACATTCGCGGGCAGCGAAAACCGGCAAATCTGCCAGCGGTCGCATTTCTCCTGCGACTTCAGGTTCGCGGCCCAGAACGGCGGCGGATCAATGTTGTGCATCCATCGCGTGACCGTCACCGAAGTGTCGTCCGATTCCACCTTGATGGGCGCTTCCACGATCTCGTGCTGCCCGATGCTTGACGGGTGAACGTAGGTTTCGTGCGACAAGTCCATTAAGTTGTCCACCAGAAGCTGGTAGTTGCATTGCACGTGATAAGTGCTTCCTTCAAAAATCCATTTCGGGTCCGAGCACCAGCGCAGATCGGGAATCTTTTTTTCATCGGCCAAGGTGGGATCGCCGATCCACACCCAAATAAAGCGATGGCGCTCGGCCACCGGATAAATCCGCATCTTCGCTTCCTTGTGAATGCCTTGCTGGCCCGGCATCCAGACGCATTGACCGCACTCGTCAAATTCCAGGCCGTGGTATTTGCAGACCAAGTGGTCGCCTTTCAAATATCCCTTGGAGAGCGGAAGCAGGCGGTGCGGGCAGCAGTCTTCAAAAGCAGAGAGCGCCCCGTTGGTTTGGCGATAGAGCACGATGGGCTCGCCGCAAACTGCGCGCCCAAACGGGGCATGTTTGATTTCGTGGTCCCAGGCGATTGCGTACCAAGCGTCTCGCAGGAACATCGCAGCCCTCCTCGCTTCACGTTACGAAGTGAAGGGCATCTTGCCACAAGTGGAAGTAGATGGACAATCCGGCGACTCTCAGCGGCAGGCTCCATGTTCTCCTCGCGTCCCGATTTGACACTGCGCGCGTCAGCCGCTACCCTCGTCGCCTCATAAAATAGGAGGATCGACGAATGCCCGCGGAATATCGAGCCGACCAAGTAGGCAGCTTTTTGCGGCCGCCCGAGCTTCTGGCTGCCCGACGAAATGCCGCAGAAAACCCGCAGCACCTTCACGAGGTGGAGGATCGCGAAATACTGCGCGTTCTGGCGAAGCAGAAAGAACTGGGCCTGGAGATTTTCACGGACGGCGAATTGCGCCGCCGAAATTTTATGAGCGACTTCACCGACGCGGTGGATGGCTTCGATATGGGCGATGCCGTGGCGCGCTCCTGGAAGGCCGGCGAAGCGCAAAGCGCTCGCGAGAGCAGCGTTACGGGAATTGTGACTTCAAAACTGCGGCAGGTGCGCCCGCTCACCGGACACGAGCTCACATTTCTGAAGGCGAATTCTCCCGGCGCGATCAAAATGACGCTGCCCAGCGCGACGCAGTTTCCGGCCATTTCGTTCAAGCGCGGAGTCACTGACAAAGTGTATGAAAATCATTCCGCGCTTTTGTGGGACATCGTCGGCATCATGAAGACGGAGCTGGCGAGGCTCGCCGCCGAGGGCGTGAAATATATTCAGATCGACGCGCCGCGCTACAGCTATTACCTGGACCCGAAGTGGCGCGAATGGATTCGCACGGAGATGAAAGTGGATCCGGAAGCGCTGCTCGATGATTCCATACGCGCGGACAATGCTTGTTTGGAAGCGGCGCGCCGACCCGGGGTGACGCTGGCGGTGCACCTTTGCCGTGGAAACAATCGCAGCCACTGGTACGCCGAGGGCGGATATGACGCGATCGCTGAAAAACTGTTCACCACCATGGCCGCCGATCGCTTCCTGCTGGAATATGATGATGAACGCTCCGGAACGTTCGAACCTCTGCGTTTCATTCCCAAAAACAAGATCGTCGTGCTCGGGCTGGTCAGCTCGAAACTCCCGAAACTCGAGAACGGCGACGACCTGGTCAGGAGAATCGAGGAAGCCGGGCGCCATTTCCCGATCGAGAGTCTCGCACTTAGTCCGCAATGCGGGTTCGCATCCACCATGGAAGGGAATTTGCTAACCGAAGACGAACAGTGGGCCAAGCTGCGGCTCGTGGTTGAAACGGCTAAGCGCGTTTGGAAATAAAGAGAAGGCTCTCCCTAAGCGTCAAAGTCCGCAGTCGAAAAAAACAGTTTCGTTAGAGCCCTGCAGGATGACATCCCATTTGAGCGCGCCGCTCGCGCCCGCGACCTTTTTGGCGATCAATGTTTCTCGCCGCGACGGCTCAACCAAATTTAACGCGAAATCTGCGGCGTTGGCCGGCTCATCAGGAAAATAAATCCTAGTCATGAGACGCCGGAGCAATCCTCGCGCAAAAACGGATACGGCAATGTGGGGGGCTTGCAACTTTCCATCCAGATCCGGCACTTGCCCCGGCTTGATCGTCGTGAAGCGAAACTTTCCCTCGTCATTGGTCGGAATTCGCCCATAACCTGTAAAGCTTAGTTCCACCGGCTTGTCCTGTTGATCTTCAGGATGCGCGTACTTCCCATAGGAGTTCGCTTGCCAGATTTCAAGGATCGCGTCGGGCACGGGCTTTCCGTCGCCATCTAACACGCGGCCTTCGATGGTTACGCGCTCTCCGGATGTGCCGGCGCCCGCCAGGTCTTCTTTTATTGCTGCGCCCAGACCGATGGAGAAGAACGGGCCGACGGTTTGCGATGTCGTGGCTTGCCGGCCCATGCTAAGTCTCCATGGGCGTGGCTTCGCGCCCGCTCATCACAATGTCAAATCGGAAGCCCAGAGCCTGTGAGGGAATTGTGTTTTCCCAATCAAACTGCGAGATCAGCCGGTTGCGCGCGTTTTCATCAGCCGTGCAGTTGAAAATCGGATCGAAGGGCAAAAGCGGGTCACCGGGAAAGTACATCTGGGTGATCAAACGCGACGCGAACCCCGCACCGAAAACCGAGAAGTGCATGTGCGCCGGGCGCCAGGCGTTGTGATGATTGCCCCAGGGATAGGCGCCGGGGCGAATGGTCACGAATCGATAGCGGCCCTCGGCGTCGGTAAGCGTGTGTCCGCATCCTGTGAAGTTGGGGTCCAGCGGAGCGTCATGCTGATCGCGCTTATGCAAGTACCTACCGGCTGCGTTGGCCTGCCAGACCTCAATGAGAGAATGCTGCAACGGTTTTCCATCCTCGTCCAGTACGCGCCCGCTAACGATGATGCGTTCGCCCAGCGGTTCGCCGGAATGCTGGTGCGTCAGGTCGCAGGCCTTCACATCAATTGCGGCTGTTGCGAAGGAAGGTCCAGTGACCTCCGAGAGAGTCTGCGGCAGATAAATCGGAGATTTTGCGGGCGCGCGCTTGATGGAGGAAGCATACGCAGAATGCAGATAAGCGGGCTGCGTCTCCGGATTTGGCCTTCGGTATGGAACAATTTTGGCCACGCCACTTCCTCCTTGCAACAGACGAGAAGGCGAATCCCATCTTCCTGCAATGTTACAAGAGCAGGCGGTCTTCACACCACTTTTAGCGCAGAGCTGAAAGCGCGGAAATTGAGAGAGATTTATGCAAGGGAGGGGAAATTTTGTCAAGACCGATTATCGAAATCTCGTGCGCATATCGGCCGACTAGGGTATCCTTTGCAACTTCCTAGCGGAGGGCCCATGTCGCCTGCCAATTCTCGCGCCGGCATCGAGAGACGAACACGCGTTGCACCGTCAGCCGAGAGACCAGCCAGCCAACCGTTGATGCCGTCGACGCCCTTCGATAAATACAGCGGAGATCCGAACTTCATGACATCTTTGGCGCGCGGCTTGGCGGTGATACAGGCTTTTTCGACGCAGAAACGCCAGCTTACGATTTCGCAAGTAAGCACTAAGACAGGATTTTCGCGAGCCGCGGTGCGCAGGTGCCTTTACACGCTTATAAAGCTGGGCTTTGCCGGCTCGGACGATAGCCATCACTTTTTTCTTCAGCCGCGAATCTTGGCACTCGGCCACTCCTACATTTCCTCGATGCCGCTGGCCGCATCCGCGCAGCCCGTTTTGGACCATGTCAGCCAAGTGTTGCACGAATCCTGCTCGATCGCCACTCTGGAAGGCCTCGATATTATCTATGTGGCGCGCGCCAACGTAACGCGCATTATGTCGATCGACCTGGGAGTGGGCAGCCGCTTGCCGGCTTTTTGCACCTCGATGGGGCGCGTGTTGCTGGCCAATTTACCACCCGCCGAGCTTGAATCTTTTTTTGAACGCGTTCAACTCACTCGCCACACGAGCAAAACAATCGTGACTACGGAGAAATTAAGGCAGGCACTGCGCCTCGTCGCTCGGAACGGCTACTCGCTCGTTGATCAGGAGTTGGAGATTGGTTTGCGTTCGATGGCGGTCCCCATCGAGAACCCAAACGGAAAAGTGGTGGCGGCACTGAACGTGGGGGCGCACGCCCAGCGGCTTTCCATCCAAGAGCTGCAGAATAAATTCCTTCCGCAGCTTCGCGCTACAGCCCGGGAACTTTCCATGCTCTTGAACTGATTGCTTCGTTCAACGATTTACGAAGACGCGATCGGCAGCTTCCGGGTGCAACCTTAGCGCGAGCAATGCCGGTCGAAGGCGAAACTCCGTACTGAGAAGAAGACCATTAGAAATGCGTGCGATAGATTATTTCGACAAAGGCGCTGACGCGAACTCCGAGCGGACTGCCATCGTCGACCGCGAGAGTCGCTACACGTATCGGGAAATGCGGGAGATCACGCATCGAATCGCGCGCGCGATGAAGGCGAACGGATTGAACGGGGAGGAACGCGCCGCGATTTATTCGCCCAATGATGCGCGCGTGCTGATTTGTATGCTCGGCATTTTACGCGCAGGCGCGGTGTGGGTGCCGATCAACTCCCGTAACGCTCCAGAAGCCAACGCTGAATACATGGCTTATGCCGAAGTTTCCTGGCTTTTCTACCATAGCAGCTACCGCGAGCAGGTTGACGAACTCAAAGCGCGCGTTCCGACGTTACGGCATTTCATTTGTATCGATGCTGAAGATGGCCTGAATCCTTCCCTCGAGAGGTTCATGGACTCTGGCTCGGCCTCGGTTAGCGAAGAAATTGACTGGGGTGATGCGCACGGAAACCCAGACCGACTGATGGGCCTAGTTCCGACCGGAGGAACCACCGGCGCTGCAAAGGGAGTGATGGTCACGGATCTGGCGTGGGGAACCATGACGGAGATGGCTGGCCAATACTGGGCGGGAGAGACGACGGACCGCGTTTGCCTAACAAGCGCGCCACTTTCACACGCGGCCGGCGTGGTGGCGTTCGTGATGACCACGCTCGGAGCTACCAACGTGGTTATGCCTGGGTTCGATGCGCTTGAGGTTTTGAGGAACATCGAACGACACCGCGTCACGCACATGTTCCTACCGCCCACTGCGCTATATGCGCTGCTCAACCATCCGCAACTGAGTGATTTTGATTATTCGAGCTTGCGGGTCTTCCTACTCGTTGCTTCGCCGGTCTCACCAGACAAGTTCAAGAAAGCTGTGGAAGTTTTTGGGCCGTGCATGTGCCAGAGTTACGGTCAGACAGAAGCGCCGATGCTGCTGACTTGGTTAGACCAAAAAACTGTGGCAGCCGCGGCAGCTGGAGAACACGTTGAGCGGTTGCAGAGTTGCGGCAAGGCGACATCTGCTGTCACGCTCGCAGTCATGGATGATGCGGGCCGGATTCTGCCTGTTAACACTCCTGGCGAAATTGTGGCGCGGGGCTCTTTGGTGACGCGCGGCTACTACAAACTTCCGGAAGCCACCGCTGAAATTCGCACGCATGGCTGGCATCACACGGGCGACGTCGGCTATCGGGACGAAGATGGATTTTTCTATATCGTGGACCGCAAGAAAGACATGATTATCACCGGAGGCTTCAATGTTTACTGCTCGGAAGTAGAAGCCGGTGTGATGGCGCTTCCGCAAGTTCACGAGTGCGCTGTCATCGGTGTCCCGGACGAGAAATGGGGCGAAGCGGTGAAGGCAATCGTGGTGCTGCGCGGCGGAGAATCGCTCAGCGAGGATGCCATCATTGCGCATTGCAAAGAGAAACTCGGTGGAGTGAAGGCGCCCAAGTCAGTGGCATTTATTGACGTGATCCCGAAGACTGCGGCAGGGAAGACGGACAAAAAGGCGCTGCGCAAGCCTTATTGGACCAGCCGCGACCGAAGTGTGCACTGAGGGGACCGTAAGAGAAAATCGGAAGAAGATAGACGAAAAGTTACTGTTGGCCCGGACCATAAATTGGCTGGAATTAACTATTTTATTCAACTTATCAAATCGGATTGTAGCTGGCGCCGATAATCGCACAGGCGGACGATTAAAGTGCTTGACAAAACGCGGCACAGGCGTTAGACCTGCTGCAAATTTAGCTAGGAATACCAACACGAGGCAGGGGTTAGCTCCCGTTAGGCGGGGCACAAAAAAGGGGTGGTGACCGATGAAGGCACGTACCGTGCTGCTGGCTATTCTAGCCATTGCGGTTCTGTTTTTTTCTGCGGGTCCAACGTGGTCGCAAACCAGCGTAGCGTCGTTAAATGGAACCGTGCTTGACGAAAGCGGCGGTACCATGAGCGGCGTCACCATTAGCCTGCGCGAAACGGATCGGAATACCATGTACAGCGCTACCTCCGACCAATCCGGCTATTACGCCATACCCAATCTCCCTCCCGGGCGCTACGAACTCAAGGCCGAGTTCAAAGGCTTCTCGAAGTACACCCAGACGGGGACCGTACTCAGCGTTGGACAGACAGCGACGGTCAATATCATCCTAAAAGTCGAGGCGCACGGCGAAGAGGTGATCGTGAACACAGAAGCGCCGACGATCGAGCCTACCAAAACAGAAATCAGCCAAGTGATTGACACGAAGCAAATCAACGATTTGCCGATCAGTGGACGGCTATTCACGGATTTCGCGCTGCTTACCGCCGGCGTCGCCACGGGCCGTACGAGCTTGCAGTCCACAATTACGGAATTCGAGTCAACCCGAGTTTCCTTTGGCGGCCAGCGCGACCTCAGCAATGAAATCACGGTGGATGGTGCGGACACTGTGAACACGGTGACCGGATCGCAACGGTCCACGCCGCCGCAGGAATCGGTACAGGAATTTCGTGTGGTGAACAATGGATTCGGCGCGGAATACGGC
>JBAVQA010000412.1:0-4721 GCA_049693595.1 Candidatus Acidiferrales bacterium
GATCGAGGTTTTTCCGTTCTCATTGACCCAGTAGGCGATCTCTTTCCCATCCGGCGACCAAATAAAAAATGAATCATTCGGCCCGAAGGTAAGGCGGGAGGGTTGTCCTCCGGCTACGGGGAAAGACCAAATGTCGCCCTTTCCGGTTCTCGCGTCCGCCATCGTAACGCCGACGGATTTGCCATCGGGGGAGAAGCGCGGTGACTCATAAAACGCAAGCGGCCCAGGACTAGCGATCACGTTGCCGGTGCGATCGTAGATTTTCAGCTCGGATATGCCGGAACCTTCGTGGTAGGCGAGCACGCCGTTGGTCGAGACGGAAAAGAATTCCGCTTCTCCCAAAGTCCGCGGGTCGCCGGAGAGCTTCCAGTTGCGGAGGTCGAAAGGCTGCGTCTCGATGTGTCCGCGCTGGACAAAGAGCAGGCGGCCGAAGGAAAAGTGCGGCATGGTGCCAGGGACAACCACAATGCCCGCCTGCCCCGGCTTATCGATGTCACCCACCCTTATTTCAGGCGAAAAATCATGATACAGGGACACATACAGGAAGCGTTTTCCGTCGGGCAAGAAGAATGGTTGCTTGTGGACAAAGTCAGTGGTCTCGAACTTTGTCACCTGCGAAACTTCTCCTCCCGTCGCTGCCACCCGATAGATAACGCCGTAGTGTTCTTTGCAGAACAGAATGGTGCCGTCGGCGCTCCAGGTGCCGATACCGGGTTCTTCCCCCACTCCTGCCACCAGTGTTTGAGAATCTCCGGCCGACGCGCCGATCTTCTTCAGCGTTCCACCGGCAAAAAAACCTAGGTACTGGCTGTCGGGAGACCAGAACGGGTAGGAGGCGTCTTCTGTGCCAGACAAAACCGTGGCTTGCTGCGAATCGAGGGGGCGAAGCCAGAGCTTGGTCACACCCTTTTCGTCCACGGCGGAGAAGGCCAGGGTTTTGCCGTCGGGAGAAACGGCGACGGGGCCGACGTCCAAACCACCGGAGGCGCGGAAGGCTGTGCCAGGCGGAGGGGGGATGTATGCGCGGACGGAAAGCGCGGGCGCGTCGGTGCGTTGCGCGCGGAAATAAATTATGCCGGATGCGAGGAGCAAGAGCGCGGCGGCGACTAAGGCGATCAACGGCCAGACATTTCGCGGCGATTCTTCTGGCGCTGCCGCAGAAGTTGCGGCGGAAGTTTGCGCAATTCCCTTCAACTGCAAGCGCACGTCGTGCGCGGATTGAATGCGTTCTTCGCGATCTTTGGCCAGGCAGGTTGAGACCAGGTAGTCGAGCGACGCGGGGGACACGGGAATTATTGAGCTAATCGGCGGCGAATCTTTTTCCAGGATCGCGCTGGCTACGCTGAGCTGGCTTTTGCCTTCGAATGGGCGCTTGCCGGTGGCCATTTCGTAGAGCACCGCGCCGAAGGAAAAAATGTCGGCGCGCGCGTCGGCTTCCTTGCCTTCGATCTGTTCGGGAGACATATAAAGAATGGTGCCGACGATCATTCCGGCGGTGGTGAGCGGGCTCATGGGGCTGGGGCCGCTGACGGTTTGGGCGGCGGACAACATGGGAGCGGCTCCCGCACCGCCGATCGCGGCGGGCTTGGCGAGGCCGAAATCCATGAGCTTGACGCCGGCTTTCGTCAGCATGATGTTTCCCGGCTTCAGGTCGCGGTGAATGATTCCCGCGCGGTGCGCCACTTCCAGCGCCTCCGCGATTTCGATTGCGGTCTTCAGCAATTCGTTGAGCGGCAACGCGCCTTTGCGCAGGCGTTCGGCTAGCGTTTCACCTTCGAGGTATTCCATCACCAGATACTCGGTGCCGTTTTGCGAGCCGACGTCGTAAAGCTGGCAGATGTGGGAATGATTCAGCGAAGAGACGGCGCGGGCTTCGCGTTCGAAGCGCTGTTTTAGTTCAGGGGAAGAACCAAGATGCGGCGCGAGGACTTTGATGGCGACGGTGCGGTCGAGGCGTGTGTCTTTTGCGCGATAGACTTCGCCCATGCCGCCCGCGCCGATGGGGGCGACGATTTCGTAGGGGCCAAGCCTGGTGCCGGTGGGAAGAGGCATTGTGTGACGGCATTATACAGATTCGGCGGACGAAAGGAATTTGGTTTGGAGGCGGGGGCGGAGCGCGGCGGACGCGGCGTTTGTGTCGCACCTACGGCGCTTGGCCTTTCTTCGGAATTACTCCCAGCCCTTACGGGCTGGGCTAGCTTCTGCCGCGCCTACGGCGCTGAAGAAATGTGGAGTTAGAGGAGCCGGCGAGACGCCGGCGCTACGAAAGGCAACACCGGAGAGGCAAAGGCCTCAGGTCTAAAGACCTGAGCTACATTTTTCCGGCGTCGCCCAACATGTAGCTCACCCCGGTAGGCCGGGGTGAGGTACTTTGCTCGTGCGCAGGATGGGCCGCGCTTCAGCGGGCACAGCAAGCAGCGCCCCCACGAGATATTGCTACGGCAAGGCGCGTCCGGGAGCAGAAGGCGGGAGCAAGCTCCCGCACTCCACAGAACCGTGGCGACGGTTAATTTGGAGATCGGCGGTAGAGAAAATCAAAACAGCCGGCGGGGCGCCGGAGCTACCAAAAGCGACGGCGCAGGTTTGCGAAAATTTTCTATTGGGGGTCGGGGTGCGAGCCTGTGGCGTTCGACACAACTGGGACGTGGTGGTGGCTGAGGAGGGTGTGCGGGCCGCCGTAGATAAATTCCAGGGCTAGGTTGAAGCCGGCTTGGGCGAGCAGGTTGTAATTGCCGGCGCGGAAACCGTCCACGGCATCGTAACGGCTCGGATACCACAACAAAGCGGCGGCTTCGGTGCCGGCGTAGGGAGCTGAGATTGCGGCGAAGGAGAAAACGCGATGGCCGTCTTCGCCGCGGCGCGCTGTGACTGTTGAGATCAGGGCATGCTTGAGCCTGGGGAGGAAGCCGGTGCAGTCGCAACGATAAAAAATCGTGTCTTCGCGAAAAGCCTCCGCTATGGTGTAACGCGCGGTCTGGGTGATGAGGTTGATTCCGAAGTCGCTTCCGAAACGAGCGCCGTAGGAATCCCAACCTTGTCCCCAATCGGGCGGGATGCCGGCGTTGTGAGCTTTATCGGCGGTCTCGTATTGCGCGATTCCGGCAGAGAATGCGGAGCCTAGGAAGGCGTAGGGGCCGACAGCATCGAAGGCGTATGTTTTTAGTTTTTCGCGCTCGGTGGGGCGATGGTAGGCCAGGTCGAATTGCATAGAGGCGGAGCGGGAAGAAGCGAGCTGAGCGGGTTGCTGCGGCGTGGGCGATTGCAATTGTGCTTGCGTCTGATTCGGCGCGAGGGAATCGGTTGACGACTGGGCGTTTGCCGAGGGCTGGAAAACCGCGGCCAACATTATCGCAACAATCCAAGAGACGGCTCGGCACATCTTCATTTAGTTAAACTCCCCTAATTCGGATCGAAGACCTTGATCGACGGCGAGTGGTCAGATAAGGAATATCGTAGAGCGTGGGGAGAAGGATTTCTGTTCAATATGAGGCACTTTTCACTTTTTGCCTTGGAAGATAACGGGGATGAGAGGCGGGGCGCGGCAGGTTTAGCGCATGGAGGCAGTGTATCAATATCGAGGGCCGCGAAGGCGACAACTCGCGGGAACTGCACCGCGAAAGGAAAGCGCTGCGCGCGGCCTCTTTTTTGTCGGAGCTAAAGCTCCGACCCCCTGAAAAACTCCGGCGGTGGAAGGCGGGGCGCAGCAGGTTTAGCGGCGTACACGATAAGTCTTGGGCTCGTTGCATTTAGTGATAGCTTCCCTGCTAGAGGAAGCGATGGGGATTCGATGGCCGGAGCAATATGCGCCGGCGAACACGGCGGTGTTCGTCAGCAATCAGCTGGAGATGAATGTGCCTCCCGCGCCTGTGTGGGAGTGGTTGATCCGCGCGGATTTGTGGCCGCGGTGGTATCCAAATTCGAAGAATGTGACGTACTTGGAGCCGAGCAAGGGGCCGATGCGGCTGGGGACGACGTTCCGTTGGACGACTTTTGGGGTGACGATTGTCTCGCGTGTGGAGGAATTTGCGCTGGGCGAGCGCATTGCGTGGAATGCTCGGGGGATGGGAGTGGATGCTTATCATGCGTGGTTGATCGAGAAGACTGAAACAGGGTGCCGCGTTTTGACCGAAGAAACACAGAACGGGTGGGCTGCGCGGTTGGGAAAGATGTTGATGCCGTCGCGGATGTGGAAATACCACCAGATATGGCTGGAGGGGCTGGAGCGACAAGCGCGGAGTGGAGTTCCTGAGGGAATCGGGTAGCGGCAATCGCGGGACGCGTGGAGACTTAGACGCGATGAACACGCAATTTGCAAAAAGTGAGAACGCAAACCCGCAAGCTGAACGGCTGATGTCCTGACCGGCTCGTTTCCGTTACCTGCGGTCTGAGTGAGCAGAACATTAAAGGAGTGAAGCATGAGCGAGCCAAGTCGTAGCCGCGTTATCCGTTTTGCCGAGGCTCAAGCGGGTATCCCGGGTCCCGCGGGCGAGCGCGCCGTCATGGTCCTGCAGCGTGGCACTCTTGACGTAGCCCTTGGCCTCCCTCTGCGACCGAGCCAACAGACGCCGCATACACAGGACGAGATTTACTTCATCATTCGCGGCCGAGGAGTGCTCGTTCACGACAGCAAGCGGGACCCGTTCGGGTCAGGCGACCTCCTGTTCGTAGCCGCGGGAACCGAGCATCAATTCGAGGATAGTACCGAGGATCTCGCCCTGTGG
>JBAVQA010000413.1:0-6631 GCA_049693595.1 Candidatus Acidiferrales bacterium
GGGCGCGCTCGCGGGAACAACGAAGACAGTTTCGCGGTGGCTGCCGAGCTGAACCTATTTGTGCTGTCGGATGGGATGGGAGGCCTGGCGGCAGGAGAAGTAGCAAGCCGGCTGACCGCCGAGACGGTCGTAAATAATTGCCGCGCCGCTGCTTCGAATCCTTCTCTGCCGCTTATCGGTGAACATCTGCCGGGGCTTTCCAAGTCGTCCAACCGGTTGGCCAGCGCGATTCGCACGGCAAACCGCGATGTGTACGCGGCCGCGCAGAAGGACAAGAAAAAGCGCGGAATGGGCGCGACGGTGGTGGCCGTATGGATTGTGGATTCACAGCTAGCAAGCGTCGCGCACGTCGGAGACAGCCGGATATACAGGCTGCGCGGAGACGAGTTCACGCAGATTACCGAGGATCACTCGTTTGTGGCGGATCAGGTTCGCCGGGGCTTGATGACCAAGCACGAAGCGACCCAAAGCAACATGCAAAGCGTGCTTTTGCGAGCCCTGGGAGTGGAGCCGGAAGTTCAGGTGGATATCACGGAAAAGGATGTGATGGAAGGCGACACGTTCCTGCTTTGCTCTGACGGGCTTACGCGCGAACTTTCGAACGCGCAGATTTCCGCGACTCTGACCGAAATTGAAAATCCGCAACACGCGGCGGAACAACTGATCGACCTGGCGAATCAAGCGGGAGGCGGGGACAACATTACCGCCGTGGTCGTACGGTATGCGCCAAAACCGGTGCGTACGTTCGCGCGAATTGGGAAATGGTTCAAGGGATCGGAAGAACGGTGACGGCGCAGCGATCCGCTGCGGTCCGCGCAAGAATTGAATCCAGGAGGGTAGGAACATGTCGAAGTTAGTGCTGAAATTTGAAAGCTCGGTATTGAAAGAAGTGGCGGTAGGAACGAAGGAAGTGAGCATTGGTCGCTCGCCGGAGTGCGGAATCGTGATCGATAATCCCGCGGTGTCGAACTATCACGCGCGCGTGTTCAGCGAAGAAGGCCGCATGATGCTGGAAGATTTCGGAAGCTTGAACGGCACATTCGTGAACGGGCAGCGGGTGAAGATGGTGACGCTGAAACCGGGAGACTCCGTGGCGATCGGAAAGCATACGATCGTGGTGACGGACTCGACCGAAATCAGAGGAACTGCTCCGGGCGGTTCGAACGGCACATCGTGGCCCACGGTGCCGAAAATCGATGAGACCGTAATGCTCGATACAAAAGAGCGCCGCGAATTCCTGCGTAAGGTAGCGGCAGTGGGAGAGAGCACACAAGTGGCCCCGGGCCGGTTGAAAGTGCCCACACTTTTGGTGAGCAAAGGCAGGACTGACCGGAAAGAGTACACGCTAAGCGATAAGCTGACAGTGATCGGAAAGTCGGGGCTGGCTACGATCAAGTTGAAAGGGTGGTTTGCGCCGAAAGTGGCCGCGCAGATTACGCGTCGCGAGGATAATTTCTTTTACATCAGCTCGGCGGAGAAGGTTCCGAGCGTCAACGGGACCGCTATCGCGCAGCCATGCAAGCTTTCTTCCGGAGACGTGGTAGAGGTAGCCGGGATCGTACTCGAATTCGTCTACCGCGATTAGCGACTCGAACCACGATGAAAGCATCGAACTCCGTCAGAGCGGCCGCCACAGTTCAGTTCCTGGGCAGCCTCGCGGGACTGATAGCTCCCGGTCTGGTCTGGGCCTCAGAAATTCAACTCCGCCGCCTTTATCCGCGTAGCTATCAGCCGCAGCCCACGCGGTTTTATGTTGTTCTTGTCGCGGTTCCAATCTGTCTATGTCTGTTAGGCATCGTCACATCGATAGGAGTTTTTCATCTGCGGGAGTGGGCAAGACGAGTAACGCTCTCCTGGGCTACGGTTTCCACGCTGGTCTGTGCCCTATGGCTTATGCTGCATCATCCTCGTAGTGTGGGCGACGCACTCCTTGTGATCGGGGATCTTTCGAACGCCTTCACTGCAATTTTGCTTGTGATCCTGGCACCCATAAGTCTTTGGTGGTGGATCCTGCTTACACGCAAGAGCGTGCGTACTCAGTTTCGCGAGCGATCCAATCCTTCGTCCCACGCCCAGATAAGTATATAAGCGCGGAAGCGAATGTGCCGTCATCCCAGACTCAGATACCCAGCAATCCTCGATGAGTGGTCGACTAAGCGGAACTCATCGACGGACTATAGAGTATCGAACTTCAGTCAGGTAACCACTGGTACCGTAGTCCTATGGCCACGATTTCCCCCCTTAAGTACATTTAGATTGTTCACTTCCCTGACTAGTGTAGGACTCGGGAGATCTCAAATGGCCGCAGCCACTTACATCGACGCCAACCCAGTATCGTCGCCGGAGAAAAGCTCGGGACACAAAGAGACCCGCCGGCGCCCGCGGTTGAAAATTTCGCTTCCCTTGGAGGTTCGGCCGTTCGATGCGCGGTTCGCCGAGATAGTGGACGTTGGCGAGGTGCTGGATTTCACGCGCGATGGCCTCTACTTCGCGACCTGTATGCCCCATTATTTCATGGGGATGCGGCTACTTGTGACCTTTCCGTTTGGCGAAAAAATCTCGGCGCACAAGAAGTTTCTAGGTTCGATTGTGAGAATGGAAAACCGGCCAGAGGGTACGGTCGGGGTTGCTGTGCGATTCCTGCTGTAACGTGGGCGCGAGGTTTGACTTTAGGCATGGCGGACGGGATAGCGCTTGTTGGCCTGTCGCCCACCCACGACAATAAGACTCAGGACTTGACCATCCATCGCCAGGCAGCGGAACCGCCGTCTTAAAGGCGGGGAGACCAGGAAAAAACAATGCACAATTCATCTCACAAAAAGAATGACCACGCCGGTTCTTCGCCCGCAGTGCAGGAAGCTGAACGTCGCGGGGCCGAGCGCCACATGTTCACGGCTGGAGCTGAAGTAGTTGAGCTCAAGTCCGGCGCGCGGTTCTGTACGCGCACAACCGACCTCGGACCAGGCGGTTGTTTCGTCGATACGACGGTTCCCTTTCCCATCGGATCTATCGTGCGCGTGACTCTTAACAAGGGCAAGACTGCGTTTGAAACCGCTGGCACCGTGGTCTATTCGCAACATGGGCTCGGCATGGGCATCGCGTTCAGCGAACTGAACGAGGGAAAACGGTTGGAACTGGCCGACTGGATAGCCGGCGTTACGGGCGAGCGGCATGTGGCGCATGAAATTGCGCGCGCTCCAAAAGATTCGAACCCTCAAAAGGGGCACGAGTTTGTCGCGCTCGTGCGTCTCGTACGGCTGATGATTGGAAAAGGAATCCTCACGGAAGCGGAAGGCTCTTCAGTACTCCACGATCCTGTATTGTAGAAGCATGGGCGGAAGCGGCGCGGGCTAGCTGCAATCCGTTCTTGGCTCCGGACGAGTTGGCGCGGGATTGTCACCTTCCAGCCTAAGAACCATCTTATATGCGAGGCTGACTAGGGCAACCTGTGTACTCTCGCACGGCGACTTCTCAGCCGAGCGACGTTTTGGGACGATAGGGATGTTCTTCCTTAACTAGGCAGAAATTGCCTAGTAACCTGTCAGAAATACACCGCTTCGTGCGACTAAGTAGCCTGTTTTCTGCAATTCCAATGCCGGAGCTTGTGGTACTGAGAGTGCAACGTATTAACGGGGGGTACAGATGGGAGAACGAAGGAAAGCAAGAAGGTACGAGCTTTATCTTCCCGTGCAAGTTTGTCTCTCTCGCGAACGTCCCGTTGAATTTTTCACGGGGCAGCTCCGCGACGTGTCCCGCTCAGGGGTCTACTTTCACTCAGACGTACCTTTGGATGCCGGAACCGGCATGGAGCTCACATTTTCGCTGCCGGCGGAAAAAGAGCGCGGCACCACAGTCCTGGTCCGGGCCAGCGCTAAGGCGCTGCGCGTTGCGACACTGGCTGGCGAGGAAACACCGCTCTTCGGCGTGGCAGCGACTATCGATCGCATCGACTTCATTCGGCCGGTTATTTCCAGCGCCGCATAACTTTTATTCCATCACATTGAACCTGGACTTCGGCGCAGCTTTTCAGTAGCTGCGCCGATTTTTTTGTGTGCTACTGCAGCAACATGGGCGGTAGTCTATTTCCGCGCCGAAGGGACTTATCCCCGTAGAATGGGAACAGAGTCGGCTACGCAGACCCCATGCCTCAGCAAAGCCCGTCAAACCGAATTCTTGAGCTAGAGCGCGAAACCCTGCGCGCGCTGTGCATTCGTGCGAGCGCAAACGCGCGGCGGCAGGACACGATGCGAGATCTCTCAAACCATGTGTGGCAAGATGCGGAACATCGCGTGGTGTTCGAAGCGATCCAGAGGTTGAGCAGCAGCGATCCAAAATTATTGCGGGAACAACTACCCGCGCAAACGACACGCATGGGTTTCCCGGACGTGGACTGGGAAAACTACTTCATGGCTGCAGACCAAGCGGACAATGATTTCGATGCGCTCGTGCGCGACTTGCTGGCTGCGCCGAAAGCTAAGAAATAAATTTGCGACGTGGCGAGGTTGTTCGGCGCGGACGATTGCGTTTGCTGATACGGCAAATTTATTTGGCGCCTAAACCGAACGCGCGGGAGTGAAATTCGAGCGACGCGGGGAAATGTTCCGCCACGTAGCTCCAGTCGTGGCCACCGGGGTACAGATGGAATTCGTTGGGGATATGGTGAGCGTCCAGCAGATCGTGAAAGGCCTGGGCACCGGCGTTGAATCCGTATTCGTCCTCCGTACCGCAATCAAAATAAATTTTTAATCCGTTGGGACGAGGCGCGTTTTTCACCAGCGTGAAGGGGCTGTTCTGGTTCCAGTAAGCCGCGTCGGGCGGCGAACCGAACGCGGTGCCGAGAACTCGCGAAAGCATGGCGCCCTGATAACCCGTCATTCCTCCAGCGGGAAGATTAGCCACCAAGGCGGCGCTGTGCGCGCTGACCGAGCCAAACATTTGCGGGTAGCGGAACGCAAAGCGCAGAGAACCGTAGCCGCCCATGGAAACGCCCCCGATACCGCGGTACTGGCGTTCGCTGCGAACCCGGTAGTGGCTTTCGATGTAGGGAATAAGTTCGCGGATGAAGAAATCCTCGTAACGCACCTTTCCATCGCGTGAGTTGATGTAGAAACTTCGGCCAGCGTCGGGCGTGACAATCACAAATTCGCCGATTTTATTCTGCGCCCAAAGATCATTCACCAGGTCCATTCCGCCTTGATCGATCAGAAGTTGCGCGTTGGAGCCGAGCCCGTGAAGGAAATAAAGTATCGGGTACCGCTGCTTTCCAGAGTCATAACTCGGCGGAAGGATTACGCAGTAAGGCACCGGGTGGCCGAGAATTTTGCTGGGCGCCGAGCGGCATTCAGCGCGGCCCGACGTGGCGGCTTTCGCAGTGGAGGACATGGTGACGAACCCGAGCAATATGATGAATGTTGCCAGGGTTTTCCGCGAGACTCGTACGGTTCCGTCGGAGAATCTTGCGGGCCGGGAGGCACTACTCATACCGCAGGGCCTCGACGGGATTCAGCTTCGCGGCACGCGACGCGGGATAAATGCCCGCTGCCAGGCTGACCGCGACAGAAAATCCGATAGCGCCGGCAACCATCCACCAAGGGATGGAAGAAAGGTCAATCGGCGGCAATTCCTGCCTGCGCAAGTAAACATTCGTTCCGAACGTGAGCGCGGAGCCGATAAGCCAGCCGAGGGCGACTCCGAGAATTCCGCCGACCAGACCCATGACTCCCGCTTCCGCGAAAAATAGACGGCGAATATCGCGGTCGGCTGCGCCCAGCGCTTTGAGAATGCCGATCTCGCGGCGGCGTTCGAGGATGGCCATCACAAGAGTGTTGATGATGCCGAGCGAAGCGACGGCCAGAGCCAAGCTGCCGAAAATTCCGAGCAGCAAATCGAATACGGCGAAGACCTGGCGGAGGCTTTTGGTCGCATCGAGCAGCGAAAAAGTGGTGAGTCCCATGGCCTGAATCGCGTCCTCCACGGATTTCACTTGCGACGGGCCTTTCACGCGGACCGTCAGGCTGTCGTAATTCCCTTTCGAGGAAGTCCCGCGCAGAATTTCGCGCAAATCATTTGCCTGCGTGATGCGCAAAGTCTCGGCAACTTGCAAGGGAATGAGCAATCGGCCGCGGCCGAAACCGCCAAACCCCGTGGCCGGCTCGGTTTCGACCACGCCGACGACACGAAAAATCTTTTCGCGCGGCACGATGGAAAATCCCGGCGAAAGATCAGGTTCTGCCGGGTGCGGAATTGTTCCGTCCGCGCCTGCTTTGCTCTTGCCGGCACTTGGTTCCGCCGGGAGAGGCTGGCGTTCCGCATAGCGCAGGGTCAGATCTTTGCCGATCAGCGAATCAGGCTGTGTGGAAAGATCCTTGGCGAACTCGATTTGAAGTATTGCTTCATCGACATTCGGGCCGGAGAAGAACGCGCCTTTCATGCCATCGAATGCGCCGTCGGATTTAGCGGAAGCAGGAATGCCCGCCACGGTGGTCGAAAACGGCTTGCCTTCGAACTGGATTTCCGTGGGGAAACGAATCTCGGGATAGACTTCGACAACATCCGGGAGGCCGGCGATTTTCTGCCGCGCTTCTGCGTCCAATATCTTGGCTGGCGTTGCATTCGCGGGGTCGGGGCGCGT
>JBAVQA010000414.1:0-12590 GCA_049693595.1 Candidatus Acidiferrales bacterium
AACAATCGCTGCGAAGATATTTACAACTGCATTCAATTTCCGTCAGACGGCTCGGCCATCGGCATTCACCTTCTCGATCCGTATCTTTCCATCACGAATACTACGCAAATCAAGCCGAACGAACCCGCGACGGCAATGGTTGCGATCGATAACAACGGGCACAACTGGACTCCCTCGATGCACTTTGGGCAAAACGATCTTGCCAGCACGAACCTGCTGGCGAACGCCGGCTTTGAAGGGTGGAGCGGCGGGACCACGTTGTTAGCGTGGGGCGGGGCTAGCGGCACGAACATCAATCAAGCCGCTTCCGGAATATACGCGCGACAATTGAGTTCCGCTGCGCCTATCGATGGAAATACGCAAGGCAGCTATAACGTAAAAGTGGGCGACGGCGCAACCGCGGGGCTGGGCCTGAACTCGCAGTGCATTCAGGTGGATCCCGCGGCGGAATACACTTTCGGCGTGCGCGTGGCTGCCGGTTCGACGTCCGCCAATTTCCGGCCAGGCTTCCGTTTTTACTACGACCCAAACTGCACCGAAGCGGACAAGATCACGAACATCGCCACCAATGCACGTGTCCTCGCTCCATCGAATTATGTAGATAATGGCGGCAATGGCGGCAACTGGCAAAGCACAAACGCTTCGCTCACCTATAACAACGGCATCACTTGCAACTGCAACGTGACCGGCGCGGACTGGCAAGTGTCTACGGCGAATACGTGGACTGTGAATCGCAATTATGCCGTGATTTTCCGCGTGCCAAACGCTTTCAGCGTCTCGACTACCGTGGCGCATTCGATGCGGATTTTTCTGCTTGAGAATTCGGCTTCGTCGAGCAATTACATTTATTTTGACGACGCATTCCTGGCCAAGGGGCCCATGCCTTCCGAGCCGCGGTTTGCCCCGCTCGCCGACAGCGGCAACGGCGGCGGCGATACGGTGTACTCAAACCTGAGCGTACAGGGAACCGTGAACGGCACGAGCCAGAACGCGGCGAGCGCGGGCGGCCAATTCCTGGGCGCTGCCAGCGGGACTGCGCCGAGCTTGATCGCGCAGTTGAGTTCTGGACAAACCGGACATATGTTCGATCTGGACCCGAGTAGCTCGACGACTCCCGTTTCGTTTTTCGATAACTCCGGCAATTTTCTTGCGCGCAACGATCTGAATGCGGTGAGTCCGCTCGGCGCGGCTACGGTTTCGATGTCGAATGCGAGCGACGGATTGGCGATCGCACCCGCTTCCGGCACAACCGGCGGAAATGCGCTGAAAGTAATGGCGCCGGGGTCATCTGCCACGATCAACGCGTCCATTTCTTATGCAGGTAACGTGCAGGGGATTTTCCTGCTGGCAAATCGCGGCAGCTCGATCGGCGCGTCGAACATCACGCTGTCGAGCGGGTGGGGAAGCTCGGCGACGGTCACGGCCAGCGGGACGAGCCAACGGTTCACTGCAACCGTGACCGCGAGCGGAACCGTGGCCGCGAATCCGACGATTGCGATTAATTTCACGAATACCTGGCCGCTCACGCCGATTTTCATTTGCAAAATGGTGGGAGGCACCGGGGCGGTGGCCAACGTCACCGGAGAGAACACCGCTAGCACTGGAAGCATGACGCTGACGTTCAATGCCACGCCTGCCAGCGGGTCAACGTACATTTTTAACTGCCACGGGGAATAAGCAACACCGCCAAGTACTCACGGCGGGCGCAGCATGCTGCGCCCCTACGGAGTCTGGGCACTCGGACAATCCTCGATAAAAGATTTACAAATTACCTGGATCTTCGTAATCGTCAACACGTCTTCGCATCCGCACTGGTCCGCAAACAGTTTTCCGCACGTAAGACACCTCGGAGGCAACAATGCCCGTCGTCCCGACAACCGCATATTCGCAGGCGGAAGATGCGCTGAATCTGGCGCGCGCGCTGGTGAACGATTCGGCGGGCGTGGTCTTTACCGACACGCTGCTGATGCCGCTGCTGAACTCGGCGTATCGCGGCTTGCAGCGCGAGCTGGCCGAAAACGGGGTCAGCGTGCTGGTGGAGCAGCAGGACATCGAACTCGACGTCAACTCGGACACGGGCGCGACGAATCTGGAAATCAGCGACGTCTCCAGCCCGCAGTTACCCGCTGATTGTTTGATGCCGCATATGTTGTGGGAGCGGACTACGGCGAACACGACGGACACCTTCGTCCCTATGGAGAAATTCACGAGTGGGGGCGGAATGCTGAACCTGCAACCCAGCAGCTATCTGCGTCTTTGGGAATGGCGCGAGGATAAAATAAATCTGATCGGGGCAACGCAGTCCATCACTGTGCGCGTGCGTTACGAAAAGATTCTGCCGCTGCTTGTTCTTGGAACCGATCCGGTGCAAATCCGCAGCGCCACGGACGCGTTGGGATTTGCAACAGCAGCGCTAGCCGCTCGTTCTCGCGGAGCTCGAGCGCTTGCCGCGGATCTGCTCGGTTCGGCACAGACCGCGGCGGAAAACCTGATCAATCGGTACGTGCGTCCGGAACAGACCAAGGGACGGAGCCGCAAGCCGTACAGTTATCATCGGCGGATAATTTACTTGTAAGCGCACGGCTTGCTTGAGCGGAGTGAAAACGTCTTGTGAGTGGTTGCTGAGCGCGAAGAAAATCAAAGAGCCGGCGAGACGACCTTCCTTCGTCAGGGCAACCGGCGCTGCGAAACACAGCGGCAGAACCAAGATGCCGCGCTGAAGACCGCGGCGCTACATTAAAACCTCCGAGAGGTCGGAATGCGGTTTCGGACAGACGGAGCGGGCGCACGTTTCGGTCGGTTGGACGATCAGGCGACAGAGCCAAAAGAGCCCGCGGGACGCCCTTCGACTAGGCTCAAGACAAGCCGGCGCTCCGAAAGGCGATGCGTGGTCTCGCGACTGCAGCTACTTGTTGACTACTAGTGTGACGACGAAGCCGCGGGCGGCGCCTTGGGCTGTGCCCTGAACGGTGAGATTCGTCGTGCCCGCCGGAGTGGCGGGAATCGTTGGGGTGCTGCTGCCGCCGCAACTGCTGAGAGCCGCCGAACAAATTATGAAGAGCGCGGAAACGTAGATCAGCCGCGCCAGACTCCTGCCGCTAATGGAATCGCCACAAAGATTCGCGAGGCTCGCACGGATCGCGTCGGGCCTCGCAAGATGCCTCCGAAAAATACCCGGCGCAAAAACGGCACACAGAATCGCGGCTAGAATCCCGAGCACGGCGAAAGCCGGCACGGCAGGGAGTTTCGCGAAATTTGACGCAGAAGCCGGCCCGATGGAGCGGTCGCGAGGCGCTTGAATCGTTGGACGAAATCCAATCGCCGAAGGCACGGGAGTTCCTTTCGCAGTGGTTTGAAAAGTAACGTTAAACGGAACAGGCGTCCCGGCGGTGACGTTCACAGTCAGGCTCGAGACCAGCGGAGTGGTTACGGCAGTGCCGGCAGAGATGCCGCAGGTGGTGGAAGTAGGCAAAGTGGCTGGGCAGATCAGCACGACCGGGCCGCTGAAGGTGTCGTCGGGAACGACTTGCAAGAGAAAGGTCGCCGGTACACCCGGATTGACGGTGATTTGCTGGAGAGCGCCGCTGGCCAGCATGATCTGATAATCGTCGCCCGTGCCGGTGATTGCGGCGGTCAAAGTGGCCGGCGGGTTCGCGCCTGGAGTGAACGTTACCGCCAGATTGTCCGAAAGCTCGCCGCTCGATTGCGGGGTGAATGCCACGTTGATGGCGCAGCTCGCAAGGTTTAGAAGGGTTGGCGTACAGGAAGTGCTCGCCACTTTGAAGTTGGTGGCACCGCTCTGAATGCTGGAGCTGATTTGCGTGATCGACGCGCCGGAATTATTTGTCAGCGTGAACGATTGCGACGGCGTTGTGCCGTCAACCGGCTCGAGGCCGAAATCCGTCGGTACGGGTCCGACGGGAGGCGTCAGCGATACTCCGTTGGCCGGGACGCCCGCACCACGAAGTTCGAGAAGCCTGCGCGTGCCCTGATCCGCGATGAAAAGATTTCCGTTGGAGTCGAAGGCGATTTCGCCGGGCGAAGTCAAACCACGCGCGGCGGGCGTCGTTTTTCCCGATGGAGCATCGAGGCGCCAGATTTGATCCAGGCCGCCGCCCGGGCCGGAAAAAGACACAAAGACATTTCCCCCGCCGTCCACGGCCAGGCCTGTGGGAATGATTCTGCCGCCGCCCGCGCCTTGCTGGTTCGCGACAAACAATTGAGAAGGCGAAATGGCTGCGGTAGAAATCGAGCGGGTCGCCGCGTTGATTTCAACGATCGAGCCGGTGTCGGGCGAGGCGGCGAAGACTTTGCTGCCGTCGAGCGTGACTCCCACGCTGGCGGGCGAGACCACGTGCGCAAGAATTTCCAGCGCGCCCGGCGTAGCAGAAGTGGCTGCGTGCAGCATCAGGACCGCATTCGCGCCGCGATCCGCGATGTAAAGATTTCCCGCGCGATCTAACGCGAGTCCGAGGGGCTCGACGAGTTCGAAATTCTGCCGCGGACCGAATCGTCCCACTACGCTGCGAACGATTCCTGGCTCGCTGCTGGCGGCGCCCGCGATGCTGCGGATCGTGCCGTTCAAGGTGTCGGCTACAAAGACCGTGCCGTCGAGCGCAACTACAATTCCGCTGCGGATCGCGAGCGAGTCAAGTTTTAGGTCGAATTCCGCGGCGGGGGCGGCTCCGCCATCGCCCAGCGATCCGGGAGCGGCTTGGCCGGCGAACGATGCAGTCCTGCTAGCGGCGGAGAGAGAGGCAGAAGGGTTGTTCGTCGCGCCGGATGCGTTCACCGCGCTGACCAACGTGAAAATCCTGTTGCCTTTGTCGGCATTGCTGAGGAAAAGGAGCGCGGATTCGGACGCGGTGGAATTCTGAGAGCTGACTGGATTAACGGCGCTCGGTGATTGCGGCTGAACAGCCAGCGAACGTGCGGAAACGTTCGCGGCAATCGTAATTGGTGCGCTCGCCTGTGGTTGCGAAGGATTCACGGAAGCCTGCGGCTGCGCCAGGTTGGATTGCGCGGCGCTGGAGCTGGGCTGCGTGGCGTTCGAGGCTGTTCTGGCGGAAGAAGACTGCAAAGAGGAGGGCGGCGCAGACGTTTTCGTTTGCGCGCGAGCCGCTGCCGGTAATTTCAACGCCGCTGCAAGTCCAGCCAACCCCAATACCGTCACCGCACAAACGATTCGCAATCGTCGCACCAAGCTCTCCTTACATTCGACGCTTAGGATTCAGCTGAAGGCCTTCGGGTTGTGCGCCAACGGAGCGCACAGCGCTAAATGATAACAGTGATAGACGGCCTGTAGCCAGCGGACACGGCTCTTGGTGGCTAGGCGGTAATGTTCGGTTTATTTGGAAACGGGCTTGGCGTCGTCCTTCTTCAAATCGGCTCAAGGTGCGAAAACGGTTTTGTCGTTGTCACTCGTAGTTCGCGGGAATCTGAATCCTTTCATTTCCGTACGCAGAGATTCGCCGGCATAGCGAGTCACGTTTCCGAGAAATACGCCCGCCTAAAGGCGGCCGCTACAAAAGCATCACCAATCACTCTTGGAGGAACAATGGCACTTACATTTTCGATAGTAGACACGTGGGAAGACGGCAAGCGGGTGCACGTTAGCGGGACGGTCGTGGCGTCGGGGAATTACACGACTTCGGGAGACACGCTGGACCTTTCGCAAGTGCCGCTGATTGCGTCGGACCAGCCGCCGGTGCAGGGAACTGCGTGGATGGACGGACTCGCCGGGTACGACTACGTTTTCATTCCCGGCGCCGCGATGAATGCGAACAAAGTGAAAATCTTTCAGCAGGGCGCAGCCGCGGGGCCGTTCCCAGAGCTGGCCGCGGGAGCGTATCCGTCCGCAATCACTGCGGACACGATTACGTTTTACGGCATCTTCAAGAAACTGCAGTAGCGCGACATCGCGATGTAGTCCGGCTGTTGTAGGGGCACGACCTGCTGCGGCCGGCATTAGTTCTTGGCGATGTTGAGCAGCTCGCGCAAGCGCCTCTGAATCTCCTCGGCCTCATCAAGTTGTTGCATGCGCATCAGCGGGCGCAGCATGCTGCGCCCCTACCAAAACAGACTCAGTCGCGCGCATGAACAACGCGCGGTTAAAACCCAAGGCCAGCGTTTAATTCTTCCTCGCGAGTTGACATGTCGATTGAAACTTTTACGCCGTTGCCGCTGAATATTTTTAGCACTTGGATCACGCTGCTCGATCCGTCTGATGTGCCGCCGGGGATGTCGCCCTCGCTTGGGGACGTGGAGTTTTTTCCGGGCGGGGTGCGCACGCGGCCGGGGCTGGTGTCGCAATTTCCTGTGGTGGCGGGGTCGCCGCAGATCAACGGGCTGAAAACTTACGCTACGACGAATCTCGTTCAGCGGATGATTGCGCTGGATTCGATTGGAAACTTGTATAAGGAAACTTCGCCGGGCGTGCTTTCGGTGGTCGCGTCGGGGGGCAAGCCGGGACTTTATCTCGCGTCGGACACGCATTTTGGGCGCGAATACATGGCGTTTGCCGATGGGCTAATCGGGCAGGATATTCCGCGGCAGTATGACGACACGAATTTCGATCGTGTGAGCCAGATCGGGCCGGCAGAAGGGCCGGCGGTCGCTGACGCTACGGACGCGGGGAATATCTCGCCGGGCGCGCACCAGTGCTCCGTAATTTTTGTCACGCGGCAGGGATACATGACCGCGCCGTCGCCTCCAACTACCTGGACTGCGGCGGGCAGCAAGAAAGTTAATGTGACAGATATTCCCACGGGGCCTTCGAACGTGGTGCAGAGACTGCTCGCGTTCACGGCCAGCGGGGGCGCCACTTTTTATCAGGTGCCCGCTACGATGACGATCAACGACAACGTCACCACTTCGCTCGAAGTGGATTTTACCGACACGATTCTGCTCAGCGGCCTTAGCGTGGAGAATTTATTTGGGCAGATTGAGCTGCCGTGCCAGCTTGGCGTGGTGGATTATGCCGAACGGCTTTTCTGGTGGGGCGAGCGCACCAAAATGGATAACTGGCGCAATCTTTCGTTCGACGGCGGCTGGGACATTTCCGGCGACGGGCGTCCGCTGGGCTGGCGGCTCGATCCAACGTTCGGCGCGGGAGGAAGCCGCGAACCGAGTTTTTCGGTTTGGGGCGACGCGTACCGCATTACGGCGGACGGCGTCACGATCCAGCGCGGAACGATCGCGCAGAACGCCATCACCGACGCGTTCGGCGACCAATTGCTGCTGAACAACACGGATTATTCGGTGCGAGTGCGCGTGGCGCGCAGCGCAAATCTCTCCGCGGGGACCTTGCGCATCAATACATTCAGCCCCACGGCGGGGCTGGTCGGCGCCGGACTTGTAGTTTCCGCGGCGCAAGCAACCGCTTCGTACCAGGAATTCACGGCGCAGCTTTTTCCTCCGCAAACTTCGCTGCCAACGGATCTGACTTTGCGCGTGTATGCCGACAGCACGCCGGGGCCGAGCGGCGAGTCGTTTCTGGTTGACGACATCGAAATATTTCCGACTTTCGCGGCGCAGAATTCTTCGCTGGTGCGCGCGTCTGCCACTTCAGCGCCGGAAAGTTACGACGGAGTTTCCGGCATCCAGGAGATTGCGGTAAACAACGGGCAGGGAATTCGCGCCGCATTCAGTTTGCGCAGCAATTTGTATTTCGTGAAAGAGCGGTCGATGTACGTGACCGCGACGGACGGAGTGAACGAGCCGGCGCTCTGGGGCGTGGAGGAAGTGTCGAACAAGGTGGGCACGCCTTCGGCGCACGGCGTGGGTTACGGCGAAGAATGGGTGGTGATCGCAGGCCGCTCGGGACTTTATTATTTTGACGGCAGCGAGCCGATCAAATTGTCGCAGGAAATTCAGCCGACGTGGGATGCGATCAATTGGCAATACGGACAGTTGCTATGGGTGCAGGTGGACACGCAGCACAAACGCATTTACGTGGGTGTGCCGATGGGCACGGCCACGCAGCCGAATCAGATTCTGATGTTGGATTACACGGAGGGATTGCAGGACCCTCTGGTCTCGATTTATACGGCTGCGGCGGAACGATCGCGGAAATGGGCTCCGTGGATGATTTCCGCGAATTCGTGCGGGCTGATCGAGCGGAGCAACGGAGTGGCGCATGTGTTTCTCGGCGCGAACAATTCCAGCGGAAAAATCTATGCTCTGACCGACGGGCAGTTTTCAGACGATGGCGTGGCGATCAATTCGTTTTACTCCACGGCGTTTCTGGCGGCGACCGGATTGAGCGGCAGAAATTTGTTTGGTTACCTGACGGCTTACGTGCAGGGGGCAGGCTCGCTCTCGCTGACTTCGTTCTCGCCTGGCGACGTGAGCGTGTTGTCACTCGGTGCGTGGACGCTCGCCGCGCCAGCTTCGCGCGACATGGAGCAGTTTACAAACGTGCTGGCGGAGCGGGTGTCGTATCAGATTGGCACGAGCGTGGCGGGGTCGTGGTTCTCGATTACGAAACTCGTACCTTGGGCGAAACCGGATCCGTTCGCGATTGTGCGCGGAACGAACTGACCGGGGATGACGCGACAACGAAGCTCTCAGCGCTGCTGGACTTTCACAACGATTTCCAGACCCAAGGCTTCGAGCACGGAACTTAGGGTATCCAAAGTTGGATTCCCGTCTTCGGAGAGAGTTCGATAGAGAGTCTCGCGATTCACTCCGGCGCGGTCCGCCACTTTTGCCATTTTTTGCGCTTCGGCGACGTTGCGAACTGCCACCAGCAGCATCTCCGGAGAATCCTCGATGGCAGCATTGATATAGTTTGCCGCCGCAACTGGATTGGTTAGCTGTCCACGAAGCCATCCATGATAATCGCGCGTCCTCTTAGGCATTGTAATCTCTCCAGTATCTCTGGGCCTCGGCGATGTCTCGGGACTGACCCCGTTTCATGCCCCCAGTAAGAAGGACTACTTGGTCTCCGTCCCGGCCGAAATAAACGCGGTATCCGGGCCCAAAATCAATCGCGAGCTCGGAAACACCTTGTCCAACGGAATGCGAAACTCCGAAGAGTCCTTTCTCTACTCTGTCAATTCGATTCAATATGATTCCGTGAATCTTTAGTCCGATCAGGCCATCCATCCACTTTTCGAACGGCTTTTGCCGGCCGCGGTTTCATAAATCCGGATCTGCCTGGGTTTCGCGTCCAAACAGCAAGGCTCCGTATGTAGCTTATATGCTACAATAGTATCACGATCTTGGAAGCTTTGCAACCTGCGCTGTAAGGCACGCCTTGCGATTCACACAATAACATGCTGAATATTTCGCAAATTGAGGCGCTGCGGCGCACGAATCCGCAGCTTTACGAAGCCATGCAGCGGCTGGCGGCGGCTTCGCTGGGGCCGAACCAGGGCTGGAGCATTGACAGCCAGATTACCGACGGCGCGAATTTTGCGCGGGTGACGTCGGGCGCGCTTACGGGGAATCAGATCGACCCGACGAAACCCGGAGTGCTGATGAAGGGCTCGGTGCCGCCGACGTGGTCCGGTGGGTTCACATACGTTTCCACCACTTCGGGCATCACTTGGTCGTGGAGCGGGCTTGCAATTTCGCGAGCGGACGGTACGTCAACGGCAATTCCTAACGGGTCGCTCGCTGTTTCGGGGCTCGCGGCGGCTAGCTCGTATTACTTTTATCCTTACTGGGACGATGTGGCGCTGGCGATTGCGTGGGTGGGTGGGGTCGCCGGAAGCGTGGGGTCGCCTGCAAACGCGCAGAGTGCGAAAACAAATGTTGCCGCGCAGCAGCAGGCGCTGCAAGGACGGGTTCCGCTTTCGCAAGGCGCGATGATTGCAGCCACTACCAGCAGTGGAACGGGCGGCGGTTCGGGCGGAGGGAGTGGAAGTTGCTTGCGCTCAGGAATGGTGGTGCATACGAAGGAGCGGGGCATCGTCAAGATTGAGACCTGCCAGGTGGGCGATCATCTTTGTTGTCCGTGCCATACGCACGGAGAGCCCTGGACGCGCATCGTGCGGCTGGAATTGCGCGACGCCGACACATTTATCCGGCTGCATTTTTCGAATGACGAATCGCTGGATGTGACGCCGCACCATATTTTTACGCTCGGCGATGGATCGCCGATGCGCGCAGAGCGTTTGTGTTTGAGCGACGTTTTGGTGGGACGCTTCGGGCGAATTACGCTGAAGAAAATCGAAACGATCGTCGAGGAAGGGAAGAAGGTGACGGTGAGTTGCGAGCCTTATCACCAATTTTTTGCCGGGCAGCGCAATGCGAGCGTGCTGACGCATAACTATACCTTTTCGTCGTAATTGCCTGCGCTTCGGCGGGCGCAGCATGCTGCGCCCCTACAAAAGATGGTCCGTGACTTTGCGACAGGGGCCTTCGGGCCGTCAAGTCTAGCCTCAAAACGACCCGAATTCCGCCCACCTAAAGGCGGCCGCTACATAAACAGAACCTCAGGCACCGATCGCCTTCTGCTTTGCCATCAAAATGACTGGAAAACGCTATTACTTGACGACGATTGGCGCGTGGCAACGGCACGCTGGGCGCTTTGCGAATTCGCACTGGCTGGCGCTCAGTGCGGCGCCGCTCGGCAGTGGCTTTGCGAAAGCCCACGACATTACACCTGCGGGCACAGCATGTTGTGCCCCTGCAGAATCGTCGAGTGCGGCTTCGGAGACAGACGCGACGCGGATCCTCGTCCTCATTGAAGCGGACGAAGGGGCGCATCTGGCACTCGAGGACGATGCTGCGTTTGAAGCGCTGCCGCATCCGCTGGCGCAGAAGCCAATCTCGGAGGCGGCGCAAACGGCGCTCGCTGCGCACGGAGTCGGGCCGGGCGCGACCATGTTTGATGCTGTCGAAGCCGTCGCGCGGGTGCATCCGCTCCTGCGCCATCGTGTTTTTTGACATTCCCTTTCGGCAATCTCAATCCCAGGTGACGAATTTTATGCCCTTCATCAATGGCAGGTTTTACATGAATCCGGCTTACGGCCGCGCGATCGAACGCGCTCGCAGGGCAGGCGGCATCTGGTCAGAGGAGCTTCCCGAATTCGCCCGAGCGCCCCTGCAAGAGCAGAATTTCTCGAATGAAGTATCTTCCAGCGATGGACAACAACAAAGCTCGGGTGAGCACTGGGTCACAATCGATGGCCGCCGCGTTCTAATCGACCAGGCATCACCGCAAAAAGGCTCGAGTGACAGTGCGCCGCATCCGAAAAAAAAGAGTCCCTTATCCGCACGGGACAAGTCTTACCTGGACAAATACTATGATGCAGTCAGCGTCCTCGCGAAAAAATACGATGTATATCCGGCGCTAGTGTTGGAAGTGGGCATCGAATCGGGATTCGCATCCAAGGGGACTTATCTTCGCACTGGCGATGCGTTCGGCATGACAGGCGGGAGCACCAGGCATATGACGAATGCCACATCGCCCTCAGCAAACGTTAAGCAATTTTTCGACAACTACGGTAAGCAGATTCGGGGAACTGGAAGCGATGCTTCCGCGTTCATCAACGCTCTTCAGGGTCGTGATGCGTCGGGAGAGGCGGAGAAGGGCTGGAAGGAATACAACAGCGTTAATTCGGGTTGGGAAGACTTGATAAATAGTGGTATTAATGAAATGAGAAAAGCTGTTCCCATCTATCTGCAGGAAACCAAGGCGAAAAAAGACGCTCGATAATCTAGCGACGCGGGGCACTCCATGCTGCTAATACGAGTTTTTGCGTTCCTTATCACGTCACTCTCACTGAGTGCGACTGCAGAGGGACCGCGAGTTTATCGGAACGATGAATTTGGGATTACGGTTCCTGTTCCCGAAGGCACGCTGTTTTGTGTCCCTCCCGAAGACCAGCACGATCACGGTCCAGTTTTCCTTATAGGAAACCCGAAGCCACAAGCTTGCGATGACATAGAGCACAACAGACATGTTGTGATTTTCGCCAGCTACAACGCCGCTGAGGTGACCAAGAAATTACAGGGCTTCCTGAAATGGGAGTGCGCCGGAATGCATGGAGGCACTTGCCATCAGGCTCCCGAAGGTTTGAGCATCCCCGCGATGGCCACCAAGGCTGGAAAAGTGAACCGGTCCGACGGCTGGATCGATATCATCGTCGTTACTCAGGCTGGCAAGCCAGCTCCGGATTTCGACCCTCTTGTGCCTTCTGTCAACTATGACCTGACTCTGCATACCAAGCCACCCTACTTGGAAGAAGACTTGCGCATATTTCGCGCCGTCTTAAGCACGGTCCGCCTGGCGCCGCAGGAATGAACATTCAGTTTTCTGAACTACCACGCTTCGAAATAGCCTCGCTGCCTGAACAATCGATCTGGTCTTCGTAGCAACCGCCTTCAAAGCGGCATATTGGATCTCGTGATTCAAAACCAACGGCAACAGAAAGATGCCGGGCTAAAGCCCGGCGCTACGAAGGCTAGCTTCCGGAATGATCATTCGCGAATACACTGACGATGATCTTGACGCGCTGCGGCGCATGCACGCGCAGCAAGGATTCGATTACGCGTTTCCCAATCTGGCGGATCCGCTGTTTGTTTCGAAGCTGGTGGTGGAGGATGGCGCGGGGGGCGCGGTGATGGCTTCGCTGGCG
>JBAVQA010000415.1:0-3272 GCA_049693595.1 Candidatus Acidiferrales bacterium
TGCTTCGGCGTTTCAGCCCCCATGCGGGTGCCGAGTCCGGCAGCAGGAATAATAGCGGCGACGCGAGTCATCGAAGGGCCACAAGTCTATCGCAATTGCGCACCAAGGGGGAGAAAACGGTCGTGGACCACTTCTGGCCCAGAATAACTTCCGAATAACCCGTAATCCGGACCAGTCTGATGTTCGCCTTTTCTAGCGCAATTGCAGGCTGTAGAATGGCGCGTCTCGGAAAGAACTTTGGAGGAACGGAATGCTGCACCGGCGAAATTTCATGATGACGTGCTCGGCAATGGGACTGGCGGGGACGCTGTTCCCGGGAGTCTTGTGGGCGCAAGCGGAAGCAGAAGGAGCGAAAAAGATCACTAAGGAGATGATTGACAACGCCGCAGCAATTGCCGACGTTCCGATCGCAGACGAATTCAAAGAGGCGATGCTCAATGACCTGAACGAGCAGGCCAAAGGTTACGACGAAATCTACAAACTTCACATTCCCAATTCTGTCGCGCCGGCGCTGTTGTTCGATCCCGTTCTGCCAGGCATCACGTTCGAGACCGTGCGTAAACCGCTGCGAATGTCGAAGGCCCCGAGCGTAGCCGTGCCAAACAACACGGAGGACTTGGCGTTTGCGAGTGTGCGCGAACTGGCCGAACTTGTGCGCACAAAGAAGGTCTCGTCGCTCGCTCTGACGGAGATGTACTTACAACGCCTGAAGAAATACGACCCGACGCTAAAATTTGTGGTGACACTGACGGAAGAGCGTGCGCTGGCGCAAGCGAAAAAAGCCGATGCCGAAATTGCAGCAGGAAAATATCGCGGTCCGCTGCACGGGTTACCTTGGGGCGCGAAAGATTTGCTGGCGACCAAAGGTTACAGGACCACATGGGGCGCGGGTGGATTCGAAAATCAAATCATTGACGAAGACGCGACCGTGGTGCAGAGGCTGGATGATGCAGGCGCGGTGCTGGTCGCGAAATTGACTTTGGGCGCACTCGCGCTAGGCGATGTCTGGTTTGGAGGAGTAACGCGAAATCCGTGGAACTCCTCTCAGGGATCAAGCGGCTCATCGGCTGGACCTGCTTCCGCCACCTCCGCAGGCTGCGTTGCCTTCAGTATTGGTTCCGAAACGCTCGGCTCGATTTCGTCTCCTTCGTCACGCTGCGGTTGTACCGGATTGCGGCCCACGTTCGGGCTTGTCCCACGCACGGGAGCTATGGCGCTTTCTTGGAGCATGGACAAGCTCGGGCCGATTTGCCGCACAGTGGAAGATTGTGCGCTCGTACTAGAAGCGATTTATGGTCCGGATGGACACGATCGCACGGTGCATTCCGCGGCGTTTAACTGGGACGCGAATCTGGAATGGAAAAATTTGCGCGTTGGTTACCTGAAGGCTGCTTTCGAACCGAAACCAGCACAGCCGCAAGAACCAACCAAGCAAGAACCGCCAAAAACTCACGATGAACAGGCCAAGGCGGAAGACCAAAAAAAACGGCAAGACGCGTTACAATCGCGCGCGGAATACGACCGAAAATACAACGACGCAGCTTTGGCCAAGCTGCGCGAAATGGGAGTCAATCTGATCCCGGTGGAATTCCCCAAATTTCCTTACGATGCGATCAGGGTCATGTTGACTGCTGAGGCCGCGGCAGCCTTCGACGAGCTCACGCGCACCGGCAGGGACAAACTGCTGACTTCTCAAAAAGATTACGACTGGCCGAATACATTTCGCACGGCGCGATTCATCCCGGCAGTGGAATATATCCAGGCGTCGCGCGCACGTACCCTCGTCATGGAAGCGATGGCCAAGGTCTTCGACGGAGTCGACGTCATAGTTGCACCCACTAACGGCAGCGACCAGCTAACAATCACGAACCTGACGGGCCATCCAGCAGTGATATTGCCCAATGGATTTCGCGGTCCCGACGCGCCCAAGTTCCCGTTCGACGTCCCCAGCGATTTTCAAAATGCAGGCGGCCCGGGCACGCCAACAAGCTTAACGTTCTTGGGAAAGTTATACGGCGAAGCGGAGCTGCTGGCCTTTGCGCGCGCCTACCAGGAGGCCACGGGCTTTCACTTGGAGCACCCGAAAATGATTTCCGGGCGGTGACGGGCGATCCCGAACTGGCGCTATCGAATTGGTCCCGATAAACGCGCTTGTGTGAATTAGCGTAGCGAGGACGCTGCAAAACTAGGAGCGGCCCGGCTCGGGATACAAAGGACGCGGCGGGCGCTCGCCCCCGGTACGATCCTCCACCGCCCGCGGACCAGTCTGCGGCTCCGCTGGCGATTGCGGCACCGCCGCAATGGGACGCGGCGCCATCTGTTCGCCGCGTTCATCGTAGCGTCCAAAAATCATTTTCCCCGCGGTGGTTTGATGCACGGACGTCACCGTGATGTCGATCGTCTTGTTAATCATTTTGCGCGCGCCGTCCACCACCACCATCGTGCCATCGTCCAGGTACGCGACGCCCTGGTTGTATTCCTTGCCTTCGCGCAGTATGAAAACGCGCATCGTTTCGCCCGGCAGCACAACCGGCTTCAGCGCGTTGGCCAACTGGTTGACGTTGAGGATTTCGATGCCCTGCAGCGTCGCCACTTTGTTCAAGTTGTAATCGTTGGTGACGATTTTCGCCTCGTAACGTTTGGCCAGCTCGATGAGCTTCAAATCCACTTCCGGCACCTGCGGAAAATCCTCGTCAACGATCTGCACTTCCAGATGCGCCATTTTTTGAATGCGCTGCAGCACTTCCAAACCTCTGCGGCCGCGCTGCCGCTTCAGCGGGTCCGCCGAATCGGCCACTAGCTGCAGTTCATGCAGGACGAATTGAGGAATGATCACCGTGCCGTCGAGAAACTGCGCGTCCGCAATGTCCGCCACGCGCCCGTCGATAATCACGCTGGTGTCCAGCACTTTGAACGAATGCTTCAGGCTGCGCTCGCTCCCGAACAGCCCTCCAAGCGCCTGCAGATTGAGCATGTCGCCTTTATTCGCGCCGAGGATCAGGCCGATATAAGCCATCACTAGAAACGTCGCCAGGCTGAAGAACGAACGCGTGCTCTCCGGCATCGTGGTGTGAGTCAGGATCAACGAAGTGAGGTAAGCACCGAGGAGACCGAGGATCGACCCAACCGCCGCGCCAATCAGACGGCGCAAGCTGGCGTGTCGCAGGCGCAGCTCAAACAATATGACTGCCAGACCGAAGAAACACCCAACGACAGCGCCCAAGATCGGCGAAACACTAAACGGGCGAAAATGAAAGCCTGCAGCAATACAC
>JBAVQA010000416.1:0-13602 GCA_049693595.1 Candidatus Acidiferrales bacterium
GGGTAGAGTGGTAAACAGTTCGTTACCCGCAGGGGATATGGCGGAAGAAAAAGTCGGGTCGGCCGCCCTTGTTGCCGCGGCGAAGCGCCACGTGCTCCTCTTCTTTGATTATTTCGCCCAGTACGCCAAAGTCCGTGTCAGCTATCGCGGCGATTTCTTCATCAGCCTAGGCACCAGCTTTGCCGCCACGATTTTTGGCCTCGGTTTTGTTGTGATTCTGTTCCAGAAGGCGACGCAGTTGGCCGGCTGGCATTTCGAGGAAGTCCTGTTTCTATACGGTTTTTCGCTGATCCCCTACGGCATATTCAACATCGTCAGCATGAATCTCTACGATTTCGGCAACAATTTCATCATCGAGGGAAAATTCGATCGCGTCCTGCTACGCCCGATTTCTTCGCTCTTTCAAGTGCTGTTCGAGACCTTTCGCATCGAGTCCTTGCAGGAAGTCGCCACCGGCATTTTTTGCCTCTGGTGGGCCTCCAGACGGCTGGGCCTGGCGTGGACGCCGGCGAAATTCGCGATGCTCTTTTTCTTTGGAGTTTGCGCCGCCGTCATTTACATCTCAATTTTTCTGCTCCTGAGTACAGTTTCCTTTTGGTTTGAAGATCGCATCGGCGTACACCCGCCCGTTTGGAACGTGATTGCATTCGGACGCTACCCGCTCTCCATCTACAGCGGAGCGGTGCAATTTTTCCTGTGCTGGATCGTTCCCTTCGGCCTCGCATCCTTTTATCCCAGCGTGCGCATGCTCGGCCGCACCGTGCACCCCGAATACGCCCCACTCGTTCCGGTAGTTGCGCTCGCATTTCTCACACTCGCAATCTCCGTCTGGAATATCGGCACCCGCCATTACTCTTCCACCGGCTCGTAGCGAACGCGCTTTTGTACGAACGCGCACATTGCTGAACAAGTGCGCTCGTGAGCGCGTATCATCTGCATGGAAAGCTCGATGAAACGCTTCCTCGTTTTCGCTGGCGTCACGATGTTGCTGGCTGCTCCCCTCCTTGCCGCATTCGTGGGCAGTTCTCTCGGCGACGGCATTTTGCATCCTGCACGTTTGCCGCTCACACCCGAGAGAATCGTTCGCATCAACGATATGCTCCAACGCACGGGCGCATCAAAGCAGGATTTCATTGTCAATGCCCGCGACGGCGCCGAGCTGCGCGGATGGAAAGTCCGTCCGGGGAAATCGAACGGCGATTGGGTAATCCTCTTTCACGGGATCGCAGACAACCGCACCGGAGATTCCGGTCACGCGGAATTCCTGCTTCGGCACGGCTACAGCCTCGCGATGATGGACTCCAGAGCTCAAGGTGAAAGTGGTGGCGACATGGAAACCTATGGCTGGAAGGAGCGTTACGATACCGTCGCGATCACGGATGCTCTTTACGCATCCGAAAAGGTGCGACATCTGTATGCTCTCGGCGTTTCGCTGGGCGCCGCGATTGCATTGCAGTCTGCGGCCGTCGAGCCACGGATCGAAGCAGTGGCCGCCGAAGCCCCTTTCGCCAATTTGCGCGAAGTCAGTTACGACTATGCCGGGCTTCACGCCGGTTCTTGGCTGGGAAAGACTCTTCTCCGCCCAGCTTCGATCGTCGCCATGAAGTCGGTTGAAGAGGGTGGCGGGTTTAAACCGGAGGACGTGTCTCCGGAGAAGGCAGTCGCTGAACGCCCCTTCCCGGTCTTGCTAATTTGCGGCACGCGCGATGCCACCATTCCCTGCCGCCACGCGGAACGAATCTACAGAGCAGCCACAGGCCCTAAGGAATTGTGGATCGTGCAAGGAGCTGGGCACGCCTCAGTCCTGGGCCAAGATCCAGTTGAATACGAAAACCGCGTAATCAGTTTCTTCGAGAAATATCCAGGTAAGCCCTGAGGTGCTGCGATATCACACAACTTTGAGTATCATGATCACGCGGTCATCTTCGTGCGTGCCGCCGCGAGAAAAGAGGTCGACTTCCTTCAGCACGATATCCACAATTTCCTGAGCCCGCTTCGACCGCTCACGAACCGCCAATTCCACCAGCCTCGGCTGGCCGAATTCCTCGGACTCCGTATCCATCGCTTCCGTAATACCGTCGGTGCAAGCCACAACCAGATCGCCCGGGTTCAGCCGAACATGTCCGCGATCGTAATGCACGCTCGGAAACAGCCCGACCACCATTCCGCCTTCCCGCAGATATTCCACCGAGCCGTCCGCGCGCACAACCGCCGGCGGCACATGTCCCGCGTTCACATAGTGCAGCGTGCGATGCGGCTGATCGAGCAAGCCTACAAACATGGTCATGAATTTCTGCCCGCGCGTGTCGGCCAGAATCATATCGTTCAGTGATTCAACCAGCCGCTCCAGCGAATGGAGATGCGCCAGCAGCGCGTGGAGCGTGGCCTGAAGGTTTGCCATCACCATGGCGGACCCCACACCCTTGCCTTCCACATCCGCGACCACGGTCAGAATCGTGTCCGGGGCCAGAGGAATGAAATCGTAATAGTCACCGCCTGCTTCCAAGGACATTTTGTGTGAGACAGCGATGTCAAATCCCTCCAGTTGCGGAGGATGTTCGGGCAACAGTCCCACCTGAATGCTTCGCGCCAGCGCGAGGTCGCGCTCCATCCGCTGCTTGTGAATCATTTCACGGTGAAGTTGAGCGTTTTCAAGCGCCAGGGCTACGTGATCGGAAATTGCTCGGAGCATGCCTTCATCCGCCCGTGTGAAAGGCCCCGCTTTCTTATTCAACAGCTGCAGCACTCCGATGGTTTCGCCGTCCTTATTCCGAATGGGAAGACAAAGAAGCGACTTCGTGCGGAAACCGAGACGCAGATCAACTTCCGATTCGAACCGCGGGTCCGCATAGGCGTCTGCCAGATTTATTGTGTCGCCGGTCGCCGCCACGCAACCCGCAATGCCCCGGCTAATCGGTAGCCGGATCTCGTGTTGGTCGAGGCCCATTCCGACCAGCGACCATATTTCGTTGCGCTCGTGATCGATCAAGAAAACTGTCCCGCGCTCCGCTCCCGTCTGTCGAGTGGTGAGTTGCAGAATGATGTTCAGCAATTCGGCCAGATCGAGCGTGGAATTCAGGCGCTTGGTAGCTTCGACAATCGTAGAAAGTTCAATAACTGCGTTGCGGCGTTCGCTGCTTTCCAACGCAACCTCTGCGTATCGTCTGAACAAATCGAGCCATATGCGCGTTTTTTCGTCGAGCGGTCCTTTCAACGACGTCTCTAGCACGCCCACCGGATCTTCCGGGCGTCCCAGGACCCACGCGCGGCTCCTTCCGTTCTTGCCGGTATCTTTGCCTCTTAAAATCTTTTCGATCCCGGTCAAGTCCGCTGCCGGAAGCTCGCCGCTTTCTTGCCAGATCGTCGGTGTGCCATTGACCACGCGCCACAGGCGCGCGCCTTCCAGCCGACCTGGCGCCGCCAACACGCGCACCATCTGCGAAGCGAGTTCTCCGGGCTCGATTTCGGGATTCAGCACCGACACAATCTGTTCGAGCGTCTCCAGAGCTGTCGCAGGAGTTATCCGCGCCGTTGTCTTTCGCTTCATCCGGCAGTTCCCTTGTATTGAATCACCAAGATCGTGACGTCGTCCGACTGCGGTGCGCCTTCCGTGAAGGCTCTCATACCTTCACGGATGGAGTCTCCCAATTGTTCCACCGTGGTGCCCTTAAAATCCTCCATGATCTTCCGCAGCCGCACCTCTTCAAACAATTCGTTATTATTGTTGGACGCTTCGGAAACTCCGTCCGTGTAGATCACCAGAAAATCGCCGGGTTCCACCTGCACGCGGGTACTTTGATACTCCGCCTCCGCGAACATTCCAACCGGAAAATTAGCCGATCCCAATCCTTCCAACCCTCCGGCCTTGCGCAGCAGCAATGGCGGGACGTGGCCCGCATTCACGTATTCAAAGCGGCCCATTTTGTCCAGAACGCCGTAGAAAACGGTGGCGTAACGGTCGTCGCCGCTACGCTCGCACAAATACTGATTCACGCGCGAAAATACGCCGGGAAGCGCGATATCCATCGCCGCCGTGGTAAAAAAAACCCCTTGCAACAACGTGGCCAGCAGAGCAGCGGAAATTCCCTTCCCGGAAACGTCTCCGACAAAGAATCCGAAGCGCCCGCCGCCAAGCCCAATCACGTCAAAACAGTCCCCGCCGACGGAGTGGCAAGAAAGCGTTGAGCCGGCCACGCTCAGTTCTGCCGTGTTAGGCAGTGCTTTCGGCAACAGTGTTTTCTGAATCTGGCTGGCGATTTCGATTTCGTGGTCCAACCGCTGTTTGGCTCGCGAGGACGCAAAAAGCCGCGCATTCTCGACAACCGTAGCCGCTTCCCGCGCCAGGCTGCGCAAAACCTCTCGATCCAGATCCGTAAACGCGCTCGAGGGCACATGGCTATCGAGATACAAAACTCCGAGCAACTCGCCCTGGCGTGTGGAAATTGTTGCGTCCAGCGTCTCAATCATGGGCAGCTTGTCGATCGGGATGGCCACTACCGTGTGCAACTCCAGCCGCGCGACGCTCTCTTGCTGGCTCATTCCGCCATCTTCGCCCGTATCGCTCACGATCAACTCGCGGCGAGTTTTCGCCACGCTCTTCACCACGCTTTGCGACACTTGCAACTGATCCGGCCGCAGCGTGCCGCGCTGCGCATCCCGCGCCACAATCATATTCAGTTCGCCGCTTTCGTTGGCCAAAAGCAGCACGCCGCGCTCTGTGCGTGTCACCTGAATCGCAGCATCCACCACGGCGGTCAATACGTCCTCAAGCGACAGTCCCGTTCCCAGAGTTCGCGCTACTTCAAGCAGAACGCCCAGGTGATAAAGTTCGCGAGACCCGGCATGCGTCGGCGCCGGCGCTTCCACCCGCTCCACTAGCTCCTCAATCGTTGCTCCCTGCCCCAGGAACGTCAGTTTGTAGGAATCGGGCATGCCGAAGTCGATGGAGTCTTTAGGCTGAAGCTCGTGGCGAAGAACTTTCTCCCCATTGACGAAAGTTCCGTGCCGGCTGCCCATGTCTTCCAGCACCATCGTGCCGTTCACGGAAATGATTTGCGCCTGCTGGCGGCTGATGCGGCTGTCGCGCAAAGTCAGCTCATTCCCCGCTTGGCGGCCGATTCGAAACGGCGTAGTGCCTACTGGCACTTCGCGGTGGGCTCCGTTAGGTTCAATTACGACTAGTCGGGGTACACGTGGCATAGGTTTGGGTTTGCACAGCTGAACTTGGACCGAATCGCGCCCAGGCGCAACCAGCAGACATGGCACATGGTAGGTAAAGTTGGGGCCGAAGTAAATAGCGTACGACTCGAGTAGCAACAAAACTCGTTCAGAATGGGAGATGCGTTCCCGAGGTCAAGCCAGGTTGTTCGCTAAACGGACCGCAACGGACGCGGCGGAGTTTGCAATGCAGAGCTCAGGCGTCGAATTGTTTCCCGCAGACGCACGGCAAGATGGACGATGGTTCGAAGCCGCTGCACATCGGTGAAGGACATATGATCGCCATGGGCCAGAACCAGCTCGGCATTGCCGAGTATCCCGGTCAGCGGGTTATTGATCTCATGACGGAAAATTTCTGCAACGTCGAGCGTCAGTTCTCCCCACAATTGTCCCATGGGGAACTCTGAGCGCTCCGCCCAGCGGGATCTGCGTTCAAGGAGACTTACAGCCAAGGGCAAAAAATCTCCGACCTCAGCCACGAACTCGACATCGCCCTCGCCGACGAGCGCTGCCACTTCCGTCTGCCGTTCTGGAGGCGCCACCAGGATGACTGGAGCAACATCAACTATTTGACGCAGGATTTCGGCGAGCGGTAAGTCTTCTGCAAGGTCGTTGGCCATTAGAATGACTCGCGGGGCCCTGCATTTCATCTGATCGCAGAGCTGCGCCAGTGTGGAAGTGATAAAAATAGTGCCGGGGTTCGCAGTACGTTGCACCGCAGCGAGGAACCGCTTCGCGAGGTCTCCGTCGGCGATTCCCAGTAGGACAGGCCGCTCTTCGCTACTTATCGCCACGCTTCCCCCGGGGCTCACGAGCGCTTATTCTTTCTCCAGCTAGAGCGGATACTTGCTGAACGTGCTAAACCTTGCGTCTGTTGCAGCTGCCGATTTCTTTCCAGCCTGCAATTCACCGCCAGTTTCAGTTCCTCAACCAAGAAGGGCTTCGACAGGAATGGCAGATTGTTCGCTTTGAGAAATTCCAGAGTGCGCGGAGCCAGGGTATCTCCGGTGACGAAAATTATCCGCTGCTGCGCCGGACTTCCGGACCGGAGCAGCGTCTCGTAAAATGCGGGGCCATCGAGACGCGGCATGCGGAGATCGCAAAGAATCAGGTCGTACGTGCCGCGCGAAAGTAGCGTCAGACCCTCCTGGCTGTCAAGAACGGCTTCGACTTGATGGCCTTCCTCGCGCAGAACATCTACGATTAGCTGTGCCACATTGGGCTCATCCTCAACTACCAAAATTCGCCCCCCTGTCATATCGAGTTCACTCTCGGCCCCTAGAGACAGGCTCGACTCGGGAACTCTAGGTGCAACGGCCACCAGCGGCAAATCAACGACAAATCGCGCGCCTGAACCCGATTGGTTTTCGCAAGTAACCTCGCCGCCGTGCTGATGCACGATACCGTAAACGATGGAGAGTCCCAGTCCGGTGCCGACATCAGAGGGCTTAGTCGTAAAAAAGGGATCGAAAATTCGTGACACAACTTCGGTTGGAATGCCCGGACCATCATCGGAGACTTCGAGTGATATCCGATTGCTGCCAATGCGATGTGTGCGGATCCATACGTGTCCCTGGCCCCGGTCTTCCAGCAAGGCTTGTTCGGCGTTCGCCAGCAGGTTCAAAACGACCTGCTGAAGTTGATGCGGATCGGCCATTGTTTCCGGCAAGTTGGGCGCGAGATCGCATTCGATAACGATATTCTCCACTCGCAGCTCATAACTCCGCAATGCCAGTGTCCGCTCGACAATCTCATTTAGATTCACGCGTGTGCGTTCAGGCTTGTTTTCCCGCGCGAAGTAGAGCAAGTTTTTCACGATTCTTCGAGCGCGCTCGGCTTCCTGAAATACTTTTCTGGCTTCCGAAAGCTGAGGTGGAGTAAGACCGTGGCCTAGCAGTAACTGCCCGTAACCCATAATCGTGGTCAATGGATTATTCAATTCATGCGCAATTCCAGATACCAGTTGGCCCAAGGCTGCCATTTTTTCCGTTTGCAGCAGCTTCGACTGAATCTCCCTTTCACCGGTAACGTCGTTATAAAGTTCCAGCCAGCCTATGGGCCGGCCTTCGCTGTCGAGCACGGGCCGGGAAAACCGTTCGAGAACGCGCCTTGAGGGCCGCGTCATTTCGAGTTCATCGTGCCGTGGCACTCCGTTTCCTCCTGCGAACGACTTCCACGGGGCGGAAAAAACTTCGGGCTCCCGGAATCGCTTGGACACCAGGCTTTCCAGTTCTTCAAACCCTTCTAGTCTTCGGAGTTGCAGCAGATCCAACGAGAAATACTGCGCGAATCGGGCATTGGAAAATCGCAGCCGGCCGCTCGGATCGAAAAGGACGATTGCAGTTTCTACTGCGTCAAGGACGCTTGAGAGTTCACCCTCCATCTGCCGCGCCTTTCTTTCGGCACGCTGGACCAGAGATCCGTCTTCAAGACAGAGCAAGAGACTTTGCGAACCCGGTAAAGCGGCGCGCAACGTGATCCTTATTGGAAATCCGGTCGCGAGCATCGCGTCGCGCGTGGCTAAAGTGCTTGGGGCGTCGGCCTGGGCAGTGAACTCGCTAAAGTCCACAGAGGATGGCGTGGCGAAGAAATCTAGCAACCCCGCCCGCGAAATAAACGAATCCTTTAGACGCAGAAGTTCGCGCGCTCGTCGGTTGGCCTGCTGGATCAAGCCCTTTTGATCTACAACGATTAAGGCCTCTCCGCTTGTATCAAACACGGCGCGGAAGCCAATGTCCCCAGAAAGTGCAAGCTTGTCCGGCGGGGCGAGGAGGGAGCTCGAAGCAGCATGCGGATTGCCGCGTGCATTTCCTGCCATCCCTTCAGCGCTTTTCGTCTCTGGCTTCACCAGCGCCCCGAAATAATCCAATAGCTGCAGAGAAGCGCCGCTCCGACCGTTAGGCCGTAATACACGGCGCGTCGCATCAACCTCATCCAAGCGAAACTCTTGTTCCCCGCCATTTCCATTCGCATGCACAACCCAGTGCATAATCTTGACCATGTTTACAGGATTTTTATGTGGCTTTTTTTCAATGCCTTGGAAGAACCACAGACGAAAAGCCGAAGAGGCCATTCCCAGTTTGAAACAACCTCTCCCTCTGCAGGAATGTCGTCTTATTCAGCGCACGCGGCCGATCGTAGGAATGGCTTGTTGCCGGAAGGTGGTATTTTATGAACTTGATTGCGACTGAACCTCATACTGCTTCAATTTGCGATAAAGAGTAGTCTTTCCAATGCCTAGAAGGCGTGCCGCGGCAAGCTTATCGCCGCCGGCTTCGCGGAGCGCGCGAAGAATCGCCCGCCGTTCGAGTTCCTCGAGCGGCAACAGCTCATCGTTCTGCGGCAAGCGTTCGCCGCTGGCGTGCTGAAGATTGGATGGAAGATCGCCGACGTGCAAAATCGGGCCGGACCCCAGCGCCATGGCTCGCTCGATGGCATTTTCAAGCTCCCGCACATTGCCGGGCCAGTCGTAACCCATTAAACGCGCAATGGCATCTTCGGAAATTGTGCGAGTCTTGCCGTGGGCCTCGGAGTATTTTTCAAGGAAGGAGTTCACCAGAATAGGAATATCACTCTTCCGTTCGCGCAGCGGCGGCAGCTTGATTTGAACCACGTTCAGCCGAAAATAAAGATCCTGGCGGAAACCACCCTGCCGAACAGCCGTCTCGAGATCGCGATTTGTCGCGGCAATGATCCGCACGGAAAGAGGAAGCCGCGCCGTCGAGCCCACCGGCCTGATTTCTTTCTCCTGCAAAGCTCGCAGGAGTTTTGCCTGCAGGTCGACTGGAAGATCCCCGATCTCATCGAGAAACAGCGTTCCGTTGTCCGCCACTTCCATTAACCCCGGTTTGGTATGATTTGCGCCGGTAAAAGCTCCTTTTACGTACCCGAAGAGTTCCGCTTCGATGAGCGTTGGTACCAAGGCAGAACAATCCACTGGGACGAATGGCTTTGCTTTCCGCACTCCCGAAAAATGAATCGAGCGCGCAACCAATTCTTTCCCGGTCCCGCTCTCACCTAAAATGAGCACCGGGTAGGTATGCTGGCTTACTTTTTCGATCAGCCGGTACACGCGTTGCATCTTGGGCGAAATGCCTATCAAACCCGCGAATCCCGGCTTGGTGCGAAGCTGCTCGCGCAGTATGCGATTTTCCTGGTTCACTTCCAGCAAGCGCACCACCCGGTCGAGTTTGCTGCGCAATTCAGGAATATGGAATGGCTTCGTCACATAGTCTGCGGCGCCCATGCGCGTAGCCTCAACGGCGCTCTCAATCGTTCCGTACTGCGTTAATACCATCACCGCTGCTTCCGGATAAGTTTCCTTCACGCGCTTCAGTAATTCAATTCCGCCAAGTTGCGGCACCCGCAAGTCCGTGATCACAATATCTACCGCCGATTGATCGAGAATATCCAACGCCTGCTCGGTAGTTGCAGCCAGTTTCGTGCGCAATCCCGATTCGCTTACAACATCCCGGCAAAGATTTCGTGTTGTGTCCTCGTCGTCCACGATCAGGACCGTGACCGGGACTGCTCGCTCGGCTTCAAAACTTGTCTCTGCTCCACTCGCCATATGTTGGTTCCTTTTTTGCAGGTTGATGCCGCTTTCCCAATGCAAAACGCATACCACTTAGGTACATCGGTCTAACTGCTGAAATCAAAGGTCTTAGACGAGTAAAAGGAATGAGCCGGTACGAAATCTAGTGCCGATTTGGGAATACTAACAAGTCGTAATAATACGGAATCTTGCTAAGGGCGCTGGACACCAGGCAGCAAATGTATGTTGTACCAAATTGCAACCTACGTACCATTTAGGAACAACGTGACTGAATCGCTGAAATTGAAGGTTTTAGACCGCGAGAGAAACGAGTCCGGCGGGGAATCTAGGATCGATTTGGGGTAGCTAACAAGCAGATGCTATTACGAGATCCTCCCAAGGGCTGACACCAAGGCCAAACGCATGTCGGGTCATATTGGGAAAGGTCGAGGTCAGACGATTCCAAGAAAGTGCTGATCGGCAGATCGTTGAGATCTATTTCCCAGCCTCTCCTGATTCGAACCTTTCAGACACAGAATGGCCCAGCAAATCCAATATATAAAGCCCATCATTGGCGGATCCTACGTAAACGAATTCCCCGTTTACCCCGTTCGCGAGCATGGTGAATTGATCGTCGGCGCTCCAACCATCTAATTCCTTCACGCGCGACCAGCTCGCGCCTTCATTCTGAGAAATGAATAGCCCCCGATCCCGCATTGAAACCAGCCAGACACCCGCATGAATCAGCACGCCCTCGGGAGCTGCCGCCGGCAATCCAGACTGCAACTTTTCCCAGCTAGCTCCATCGTCCCGCGAAATGTAAAGTCCGTTTCTCGCAGCGGCAAAGAGCGTATCGACCGCCGCCCATTCAAGACGGATAGCACCGCCCGAATCGAGTGGAAGATCGTGCCACTTCCAAGTTCGACCCGCATCGTCCGAAAAAATCATCGCGTTCGAAGAAACGATTCGCAACTTTTGAGAGCCTGCCGACACCCGAACCGAATTCACCGGCAAATTAGCCGAAGTGAAAGAAAGCGCCGCCCACGTGTTGCCATTGTCAGACGTGAAAAATAATCCCTCTTGAGTCGCCGCAAAGCATCTGGCTTGGCCGCATGCTAAGTCGTTGACCACAGCATCAAACCGCCGGACGTGAATTTGCGGTCCTTCGACCCTGCCGGACACATCTTCGGGCTTTTCGATAATCCTTCCCACCCTCGTCCATCTGCGAGTCTGGGTATCAAAACGGGCGAAACCTCCGGACGCTAGCGCTGCTAACCATCCCTGCGGTGAAGAAAAGATCCGTGTTACTGCATTCGCGTTCAGACCGGCGCTGATCGTGGACCATGTGCGCCCTCCGTCTTCCGTCTCAACAGGAGAATCTGGAGAATTCGCGAGAGCCGCAGCGACACGCCCGGGCCTATCGGCGTCAATCGCCAGCGAAACAATCCGCCGGTGATGAAACCCTTCGTTCAATTCTCGAAAATGATCTCCGCCGTCGTCGCTCGCGAGAACTCCGCGCTGCTCCGTTCCGATCAACACGCGGGTCTGCTCCTCTGAAAATTCCCCGGTGGAAGATTCCACTGTGTCGCTGCCGGCCTGCGAAGGGCGAGCAATGGGCTGAATTACAAGCGAGTTGATTACCCAGTCTCTAGGAGATACGCGCCGCCACCGCGCTCCACCATCCGCCGTCTTCCACAGTCCTTCGGTGGTCCCTGCAAACAGCACCAGTGGATGCAGCGGGTCCTGGCGAATCACGGGCGTGCGTCGCGAGGAAAACGGTATGCCCTCGATCTTGTTCCAATGGGAACCGGCGTCTTCGCTTCGATAAATTCCCGAGCACGCGCTCGCAAACACCCGCTTAGGCTCCGACGTGTCCACCGCCAAACTCAAAACGTCCGAATCGTCTATCATTCCGCGATGGATCGGCGCCCAGTTTTTCCCGCCATCCAATGTTTTCCACGGCAGGTGAAATGTTCCGGCATAAATGATCCCGGGATCCTGCGGGTCAAGCGCGAGCGAATCAAAATTGCGCAGCTCTGAATCCCCCGAAGGAGTGAGCTGCTCCCAATTTCTGCCCAGATCGTTCGAACGGAAAACGCCATCAAGCGCCCCCGCGACTAAAACGTCAGGCTCGGATGCCGATTGCACCAGCGTGCGAATTGCGTGGCCTGCCAGACCGGACCCTTGCCACGTTCTGCCATTATCGCGGCTCACAAAAACTCCGCCGCCCTCTCCATTCGCGTCCTTGGTCCACATGGATGCAACAACCGTCCCGGAATCCCTCGGATCAACGATGATTGCGGTGATCACCCCATTTGCAGGCCCTACTAGCCCAAGTGATTGCCAGTGTTCACCCGCATCTTGCGAACCAAAAATGTAGCCGTCCGCAGTTCCAAGGTAGAGCACTCCGGGGTCGGATGGATCAGCCGTCAGCGAGCGTACGTCCCCGCCCAGGGGTCCCATCGATGTCCATGTTTGTGCAAACAGGCTTCCGCAAAGGGAAAAACAACTGAAGAAAACGACCACTACTACCAGCCATCGATAAATTCGGTAACTCATGTCATTTAGATGCCAAGGCTTGTGTGCCAGGCACATTTTGATGCAGAGGCTCGAGGTTCTGTGCTGCAATTTAGGGACCGAACACCAGTGGCGTCTAAACCGAGAAGTATCTCGCCGTCGGCCGGCGCTTCAAGCGCGAAAAAGTGTGATGCCTCGCTCCGTCCGGGTCCACCGCGGACGCAGCATTCTCAGTATGTAGCCCCGTCCGGCACCAGGATAATTTCAACTCGACGTCCTTCTTTTCCGGCCTCTGTATTCGTCCGCACTTCAACGCGCGAAGTATCCACGCTTTTTTTCTCGTTCAGATACTTCTTGGCGCCCTCGGCCCGCTCGCTCGCGAGTTTCTGCGCACGTCGCTCTTTGGGCTCCGCGTAACCCACCACGACGATCTTTGCTTTCGCGTCCGTCTGCAATCGCACCGCCACGTCATCCAACGTGCGCTTGCATACGTTATCCGCGCGCGCGCTGTTCAAGGCGAAATCGCATTCGCTGATTTTGCTGGCTTCCGGAGCAGCCGCCGGCGCCTGCACCGTGACCGTCGTAGAGCAATCGCAAGCGCTGTGGGCCCCGTTTTCCGCCCGACCCGTTACCGTATATGTCCCGGCAGGCAGCCCCGATGTATCGAACTGCACGCTGGATCCGTTTCCAATAATCTGACCGGCGTTTGCCTGCCACGTATACGTGATAGGTGTCCCCGAGGCATCGTTCACCGTTGCAGTAATCGTCGGACGTTCGCCGGCAACTGCCGTCGCGGGATTTGCAGAACAACTCATCGTCGGCGCAGCGACCGGTTTCGGCTGCACCGCAACAGAACTCGAACAGCTCGCGCCTTTGCCCGCGCTATTATCCACTCGCGCTGTCAGGACATAACTCCCCCCACCCACTCCAGCCGGATCCCATCGCACATATGGCCCTGCGCCGATAATTTTCCCGCCTGAAGCCGTCCACGCATAATTGAGCGGACGTCCGTTCGCGTCGGTTGCTGCAACATTCGCGGTCACATAATCACTCGAACCTTCCATCACCGACGCTTTGTCCGCCGAGCAAGTAGCCGTCACACTATCGGGCGGCAGCGGCTTTTCCGGCCAGCGCGCAAACGCAATCTTTACGACGAAGCCGTTGCGGTCCTGGTGGTTCGTCAGGTTCAGGTTGTAACGATAGCCCACGTCCAACGCCACGTTTTTCACCGCATACAAACGGAATCCGATCAAGCTATCTACCGGATCGCGAGCGCCGAAGGTCGTATTCTGTATGCCTTTACCGATGTAAATCAGGCCGTCATATTCCGAGAT
>JBAVQA010000417.1:0-2489 GCA_049693595.1 Candidatus Acidiferrales bacterium
TCCTGGTACCACGTCTTCAGCCCGCGCACCGAAAATGAATTCCGCGCTCAGTGGGATTACAACGGATTCAACGTTATCCCCAACGAGCCCGGACAGGTGGGAGTGCAGATCGCCAGTTTTGCGAATAATCTCGGCACCAATATCTTCCTGCCCAATCTCACCATCCTGCGCCGCTATGAATTCGCAGACAACGTCACCCTGGTGCGCGGCAGCCACACCATCAAATTCGGAGGCAATGAGATTCTCCGCGGTAATCACACCGAATCCCACACCTTCCTCCCGGGCCGCTTCGTCTTCGGACCGCTTCCCGGTGCCGCCCTCAGTCCGCAACTTGACGGCGTGGAGCTAAACTCTTTACAGGCCGCTTCGATTTCCGCGCCCCAGGTTTACCAACAAGGCTTCGGCAATCCAGACTACCCCGCCTATACCCGCCCGTTGTCGGGACTCTATTTGCAGGACTCCTGGAAGGTTACTTCCAATTTCACCTTGAACTACGGCTTGCGTTACGAAATTGACTCGCAGTATCTCCCGCTAAACACTTTCTACGGCGATGTTGCACCGCGCATTTCGTTCGCCTGGGATCCCTTCAAGGATCACAAGACCGTAATCCGCGGCGGGTACGGGATTTTCTACGGGCCCGTGGACGCCCAAATCCCCGGGGTGGACTTGAGCCTGGGGGTCCTGAACGGGAATCGCAGCACCGTCGAAAACCAGCACAACACTTCCCAAGTTCCCGACCAGGTCAACAACGTCGTCGGCACTTGCGGAATTGGGGTCGCGCCCAATCCCGCGGTTCCCGGCGGGATCCCACTCGGGTTTCCGGGGAATGGCAATAGCCCTTGCAACCGGTTCATTTCCATTTATGTAGATCCGGGCTTCAGCGCTCTTCCGTTCGTCCAGCCCGCGGGAACAGTTTTTTCCGGTCTTTTTGGCACGCCCGCGCCTCCAGGGAACGCGCCCGGCGCGAATAAGATCACCTGCACCACCCCGGCGCCGGGCACGAACGCTTGCATCACGCCGGCTGACGTCGCGAACTACGGGATTTTCGTGCAGAACAGCGGTCTGCTCTCGCCCCTGACGGTATTGTTCAGCAACCCGCCCAACTACAGGCCTGCGTATTCGCAACAGGCTTCGCTCGGAATTGAACGCGAAATTGCTCCCGGTTTCTCCGTTTCCGTCAGCTTCATTTACTCCCACACCAGCCACCTCCCGGTAGCGATTGACACGAATCTACTGCCCACCACGCCCATGAGTACTGTAACGCTGGCCAATGGGAAGTCTGTTTCCTATCGCAACTGGAACACCTCGCCGGTCACCGACCCGCTCGGCGGCACCGAGGGCCTCCCCTGCGCGCCGACCGCGGGAAACCCGAACCAGGCCTTCAATTGCTTCGTAAATCCGCTGATCATTCAAAATAACCAATACACCTCGGCATCGTCCGCGCTCTACGAAGGCGGCATTGTCGAAGTGCACAAACGCTTCAACAATAATTTCACTTTCTTCGGAAATTACACCTACAGCAAAGCCTTCGACACTGGCACCGATTTCAACACCGACTTTAGCCCGCAGGATCCCACGGACTTGAACGCGGAACGCGCCCTCTCCGAATTCGATGAGCGCAACAAAGTCGTGCTCGCCGGCGTGTTCAGCAGCCCCTGGAAGAACGCCTTCCTGTCCGGTTTTCAGCTCTCGCCAATTTTCCAGTACCACAGCGGTCATCCGTTCAATCTGCTGGCAGGTGGCCAGGTCAATGGCAACAATCACATCACCAATGAACGCCCCATCGGCGACCCGCGCGACACCGGCCTCGGCCCCAACTATGTTGACTTCGACACGCGCTTGACCTGGCAGCACAAACTCGGCGAGCGGCTCAATCTGCTACTCACTGCGGAAGGCTTCAATATCGCCAACCACACCAATTACGCCAGCGTGAACAATGAAGTGAGTCCGCTGTTCGGCTTCCAGCCCGGATTCACTACCTTCAACGTGCACGGCAGCGCCGCCCTGTCCCCCAGCACCCCTTTGGGTTTCACCTCGGCGTTGCCGAAGCGGGAGATTCAGCTCGGCTGCAGATTCAATTTCTGATTGCGCGGCAGATAGCGCCGGCGGCGGGCTCCAGCTTCGGCCGCCGGCGCTGTCCCCGGAATTTCAGGCGAGTAATTTCGCCCGAGCCACGGCTCGACAAACTTAGGTGCGACAGGAGGAGTTCATATGTGGCAGCACGTCAAACACACTACGCTTTTCATCACCGTTATCACCGCGCTCATTCTATCCACGGCAGCTAGCTCGCGCGCGCAAGCCGGCGTCACCACAAAAACCGGCTCGCTCGGTGATGGCGCCACCTACCTGATCCAGGTTCCCGACAATTGGAACGGAACTCTATTCCTCTACAGCCACGGTTACGTCGAGCCGGGAGCCTCCAATCCCGCGCTGGATGTCGGCGATCCCGTCACCGGAGCCTTTCTCCTCGCCAATGGATTTGCACTCGC
>JBAVQA010000418.1:0-5697 GCA_049693595.1 Candidatus Acidiferrales bacterium
GGTAAGCCGATAGAAGGCGACACGGCACAGCAAACGGTGCGCACATTTGAAAATCTAAAAGCGATTCTGGAAGCAGCCGGCTCTTCACTCGACCGCGTTGTGAAAGTCAGCGTCTTTCTGAAAGATATGAACGATTTTTCAGCTATGAACGAAGTGTATGCTCGTTATTTTCCGGCGAATCCACCGGCGCGATCAACGGTTGAAGTTGCGCGGCTACCTCGGGACTTCCGCGTCGAAATTGACTTGATCGCCCTGGCGTAGCGGAGACTCGGTGGGCAGAGATGAAACAAGATGCACAAATCGGCGGCGCGAGCGGCAAATTTCCGGCTACACGGTGGTCTGCAGTCCTCGCTGCTTGCAGCCTTCTCGGCCTTGAACCCGTCAGTCAGCCGGAACTGGTCCGCTTCGCAGAACGTAGGGCTCCTGGGTGATTTGAGCTCGCTTGTCATGTTCCACTAAAAGCCTCGCCGCTAACCCATAGGCCGTCAGTTCCTCGGCGAATGGCGAACCATCCCTTTTTTCAGTATCCTAGACGGCGTTCATATTCCAGCAAAGAGGCCACGTTAGACTAGCGAGGTTTTCCATCTATCTTTTCATTCTTGTTGGGCGCGACGGCGCTCGCACGTGTGCTTGAATTGAATGTGATCAGGCGGGTACATGACTGATTCGCAGTTCGACTTGGTAGTGATCGGCAGCGGTCCTGCCGGACAAAAAGGCGCCATCTGCGCCGCGAAAATGCGCAAGCGCGTCGCGATAATCGACCGCCCGCTGATGATAGGCGGTGTTAGCGCGCACACCGGCACAATCCCCAGCAAGAGCATACGCGAAGCTATTTTTCAGCTCACCGGAAATGCGGTGAGGGCATTTTATGGAGACAGTTACCGCGGGAAAAATGATATTACGATTCAGGATCTTTCCTTCCGCGTGAAAGCAATCGTCTCGCGCGAAACAGACGTGATTCGCGCACAGCTCAAGCGTAACGGCGTATCTCTCTTTCAAGGGACCGCGCAATTCGTGGACCCGTATACCATCGAAGTCCAGGGAGCAACCGACAAAATTACGGTGCGCGGAGATCAAATTCTGATTGCCTGCGGTACGCGCCCCGCTCGCGATCCTCAGATCCCCTTCGACGATAAGCGTATTGTCGATACCGATAGTCTTTCCTGCCTGGAAGGATTGCCCAGAGAAATTATTGTGGTTGGCGCCGGAGTTGTCGGTCTCGAATACACGTCGTTTCTAGCGGCTCTGGGAACCGAAGTCACCTTGATCGACCAGCGCCCCACGATTCTGGATTTCGTCGACCGCGAGATTCTAGAGTCTCTGGCCTATCACCTGCGCCAGATGGGTACGACGTTCCGTTTTGGCGAAAAAGTGACGCGAGTGGGGATCGATCCCCAGCGCGACCGCGTTTTTGCGGAGCTCGAAAGCGGAAAGAAAGTCCAGGGCGACGCGCTCATCTACGCCGTTGGCCGTCAGGCAAATGGTGATCGATTGAACCTCGCAGCGGCCGGAATGGAAGCCGATTCGCGGGGCAAGATCAAGGTCAACGAACATTATCAGAGCAGTGTCCCGCACATTTACGCCGCCGGCGACGTCATCGGTTTTCCAGCGCTGGCCAGCACTTCCATGGAACAGGGCCGTCTCGCGAGTTGCCGGATGTTCGGTGCGCCGTCTGAACACATCTCCGAATTGTTTCCGTACGGTATTTACACCATCCCGGAAATTTCCATGGTAGGCCAGAACGAAGAGCAACTCACCGCCGCCAAAGTTCCTTACGAAGTAGGTATCGCCAAGTACAACGAGCTGGCCAAGAGCATGATGCTGGGCGACGAGACCGGCATGCTGAAAGTTCTTTTCGACCGCAACACTTTAAAACTTCTCGGCGTTCATGTAATCGGCCAGCGCGCCACGGAAATCATTCACATCGGCCAAGCCGTCCTTTATTACGGCGGCAAGGTTGACTACTTCCGCGACACTGTCTTCAACTATCCAACTCTCGCCGAAGCCTACAAAGTCGCAGCACTCGACGGCCTCAACAAGCTTTAGTGGCAAGCGCACGAATTTTCTCCATCATGCGCGACTGATAATTCGTGCGCACTTCCGCTATACGGCTCTTTGCTCTGGCATGCTAGAATCGTAAAATCCAAAGCGGGCAACTTGCCTGCCGTGGGCCTGTAGCTCAGGTGGCTAGAGCGCGCCCCTGATAAGGGCGAGGTCGGTAGTTCAAGTCTACCCAGGCCCACCAGTCTCCGCCAGCTTCGGCTCGGCAGGCCATCCCTTTGCGTCCATTCCACCTCGTGTAAGATTTGCCTCGGCTAAGGCTGTCGCGCCGCAGCTCCAGCGGAGGCGGACTCCAAATGGAATACGTCTACATCCTGCAAAGCGTAACGGACCGCGAGCATTTCTACACGGGCATCACGGACGATTTGGACGCCAGGCTATCGAAGCACAATTTGGGCGAGGTCGCGCGCACGTCCAAGTATCGACCGTGGCGCATCAAGACGTATATCGCGTTCACTGATGGGGATCGCGCGCTCGCGTTTGAGAAGTATCTGAAGTCTGGATCGGGCCGCGCGTTTGCTGAAGCAAGGCTTTAGGCGAGCTCTCCTCCTCCGTTTACAGTCTGAGCGACAGAGCCCACCAAATACCCTAAGCTCCCGGTCTCGATGGCGGATGTCTTGGCACCATCGATCAACGCTCGGTCGTTGCTCGAATTCAATGTCCGTTTCAGCAACATCCCATCCCACAACCGGGCAAATATCGGTCCTCGTCAGGTTCCGCGCCATCTTTAAGTCTTTCTCCTGCTTAGAAATGCGCTCCGAATAAGCGGCCCAAGACTTGCTTCGAATCCCGAGGCAAGTTTTGCGCGGATCAGCGCTAGATCGGTCTCTTTCCGCAAAGGAGTCGTCATGGCCAGACTGGAACGAATAAGGGAATCGCTGGAAGGCAATCTCGATCCTGAATACTTGAAACAGCGCCAACAGGGAGGCTGGCGCCTCGTCGGCGTCGAATGGGAACGAAACACGGAAACCGATGCTACGCGCGAGGCGATGACGATAGAAGACGCTCCCTTTGGTACGCGGGTCTCCGGAGATTGCGAGCACCTGGAAGAAAACCCTCCGGAAATGCAGTTCCTACTCTCGATGATGGAACTGATCATCCAGGATATTTCTTTGACGAAGGTAGCCGAGGAACTTAACAAGAAGGGATATCGCACTCGCAAGGGAGACGACTGGGGTCCTGTTGCGGTGTTCAACATGCTCCCGCGCCTCATCGAACTGACGCCGAGAATATTCAAGAGCCAGGAATGGGTCGAACGCCGGAAACAACTCTCTCTCGTCTACTAGCCCTCAGGTTAAGCCAGTATTGACAGAAAGGCATTTCTCCAAATAGAGTTAGAGTTAGCGGGGTAAGCGGTTCAATCCTAGCGGCGTATCTCTCCGGTGGCCAGGTGAACTGTCAAAAGTCATTTTCTTGGGAGGCAGACATGCGCAAGTCCGGTTATATTTTCTCAAGCTTTTTGATTCTCGCGGTTTTGATGATTAGCGCGTTTCCCGCACAAGCGCAAGGGCAGGCAGCGTCCTCAAGTAATGTGCCCGTAGCTACCTACGTTACCGTTCTCGGTCCCAAATACACAGCGCCTCCCGCTGTCAGCAAGAGTGATGTAATTGTTGACGAGGGGAAACAGAAGAAAGAAGTGACTAATTGGGTTCCGGCTCAGGGCGACAAGGCTGGACTTCTACTCGCCATCGTCATCGACGATGTGGATAGCACGGAACTTGGCAGTCAACTGAACGATTTGAGGAATTTTATCACGTCGCAACCCAAGACGACGAACATCGGAGTGTTCTACGCCAGCAATGGCACGATTCAAACCGCGTCCCATTTTAATCAGGACCACGAGGCCGTCGCTAAGACTGTGCGGATACCATTAGGATATGGCGGGGCATATTCCAGCATCTACCTTTCCGTCATGAACCTGATAAAGGGTTGGCCCGCCACCGGTGCTCGGCGCGAGATTTTGCTGATTGCTGACGGCATTGACCGGTTCCGCGGCGACTTTCCCACCAGCCCGGACGTGGACTCCACTATCGACACCGCTCAGAAAGCCGGCATTATGATTCATACGCTCTTTGCCGCTGGTGTCGGGCGTGTCGGACGAAATTCATTTCGCGTCACCCTCGGACAAAGTAATCTCTCTAAAATCGCGGATACCACGGGCGGAGAGGCCTTTTTTCAAGGCTTTAGCACACCCATATCGTTCGGCCCATTTCTGCAACAGCTAGATTTGGTCCTCAAGAATCAATATTGGCTGACATATGCTACGGATCGTTCGAAGAAGGCTAAAGGTGAGCTCCGCAAATTCCGCGTTCGAACTGAGCAAAAAGACGTCGAAATCTCGTCAGCCGATAGAATCTTTGTTCCCGGACCCTAAGGATCATCTGCACGCGCCACTCCGTGGCCCGGAAGTACACGGCGAAGTGACAACGTGAAACGCATAGCTCTCTTCGCCGTGTTTCTGTGTGTCGGGCGCCCCCTGCTCTTGGTCCAGAAACCAGATGCCCTCGTAGTCTCTGTCCGACTCTTTGGGTCGGCAGTCGTATGGAATCCCTCTCCGCAAGTTCTCTCCGCTACGACACGAGCGAACGGCTGGTGAAACATCTCGAGTCCGGGGGAGAATCGTTTGCAGTGGGTTACACCCTCCGCGACGGTTGCCACGCGTGCGCACAGATCGGAACGGTGACCCTGACCTTTGCCTTCGATGAGCACGGCAAATTTAGCGGTGTACAAGCGGGGACCATAGTCCCCAGTCCCTGAACTGAATCACTTTGCGGGACGATGGCGTGATCGCGAGAGGTCCGGCCACCCAGCCAACGCCATAATGGTGGAGAGGGAAGTCGCGCAGAGAATTTCCTCCGCTCCATTCACCACAAAAACGTCGGCGGCACAAATCTTCAGTGTCTTGCCAGAACGTAGAACGCGGCCGCGAGCAATGAGCGCATCACCCTCGGCGGGCGCCACTAGATTGATTTTGTATTCCACAGTCAGCACGCTGGAATCCGCAGCCATCAGGCTGTAGGCGGCGTACCCCGAAGCGCTATCAGCGATTGCAGCAGTCACACCCGCATGAAAGTATCCGTGCTGCTGGGTGAGCTCCAGGCGGTGTGCCACTCGGATCTCACATTGCCCCGAAGTTAGTCCCGTCAATTCTGCGCCGAGATGTTTCATCAACCCTTGGCGAGCGAAGCTCTCTCGCACATGCTGGAACGAGGCAACATCTGTCGCGGAACCCTTCTTTGCTTTCACCGGCTGTTTGGACCTCGACCGAATCGATTAAGTGAGCAGGGCAATTTTCAGATGCGGAAAAAATAAGGGCGGATGCAAACAAAAAGCCCCGGCTCGATTTCTCGCCCTGTGCGGGGCAAAGACATCGAACCGGGGCTTGCGTTTGTCTGCAAACTCTTTGATATCGGATGAGACTTACCAGAACCCGTCCGGCCCATTGAGTGCTTCTCAGCTCGACAAGTCGAGGAGAGAAACGGACCGAGCTCCCGAGACCCTAAGATCCGGGATGAAGAGTCGTGCCTGCTACCGAAGCAGGCCGTACTCCCTTTTCTTTTAGAAAGGAGGTGATCCAGCCGCAGGTTCTCCTACGGCTACCTTGTTACGACTTCACCCCAATCATGAGTCATACCT
>JBAVQA010000419.1:0-6827 GCA_049693595.1 Candidatus Acidiferrales bacterium
AATCTGCATCCCCTCGATTGCCAGAGTGCTACTCTTCCTCATTGCCGGTCTCCTTTTGCGCTTCGAGCGCGTCGTTCATTGGGAGCGTATCGCATCCCGCTGGAGACCGGCCTTCTCATCCCATCTGTCAATCTAACCATAAGTCCCATGAGTTGGTCGGCGCGGGACTTCACCGGGCGGGAATGAGCGGTTACTTAGTACTCGGCAGCTCCCGTTGGGTGGTCCCTGACGCCATTCAACCCGCGAATTGCACCTTTGGATGCACCCTCATAGACCTGCGCTTGGATTCCGGGCAGACTTTGGTACGGTAACTAGTTACGGGTGTGGCTCACCCGCTGAGGTACCGGGTTTTTGGGGGCTTAGGCACTATCTGGGGTCCGTGCATTCAAAGGGAGAGGTGGAGGATTATGCCGAAGACGGTGGGCAATCAAGTTTGGAAATCGTTCGATTGGGCGCTGTGCAAAACAGCAGGTATAACTTTCGACGCGATTCAGTTCTTCAACAAGTACCGGCCAAACCCTTCGTTCATTCCTAAGTGGTCTGAAAAGCCGATGCTGAAATCATGGGAGAAGTCCAAGCCCACTCTCGGCTGGCCACGCACGACCGACTCTCTGTGCCCATCCTGCGTGCACGAAGCGCGCGAAGCGATCATGAACGGCACGAAAGACTGGACCGACCTGGTGCACGAGAAAGTCGGCGAAATCAAAGCGCAAATTATTGAACGCGACGGCCAAGTCTGGATGGTGAAAGAATGCCCCATTCACGGCAAGTGCGAAGACCTGATGGCCGCAGATTCAAAGTTCCTCGAATGGATTGAAAAGAATTTCCCCGGTCGCGACATCCCAGCGCACAACGATGAAGACATGCACCGCCACGGTTCGAGCACGATTCGCCACGGCCGCGGCTCCGTGCTCACCGTTGACCTGACCAACCGCTGCAACATGATGTGCGACCCCTGCTTCATGGACGCTAACCAGGTTGGCTACGTTCACGAACTGAACTGGGAAGAAATTCAAGAAATCCTCGAGAACGCCACCAAGATCAAGCCGCGCCGTCAAATGTCCGTGCAGTTTTCCGGCGGCGAGCCAACCATGCATCCCCGTTTCCTGGATTCGGTGCGCTTTGCGCGCAAAGTTGGATACAACAGCGTGCAGGCCGCGACCAACGGAATCGAGTTCGCGAAAAGCAAGGAATTCTGCGCCCAAGCTTTCGAAGCGGGTTTGCGGTACGCATACTTGCAATTCGACGGTATCGGCAATGACGCGAACAGCCATCGTCAGGTGGGCAACCTCTTTGACGTGAAGCTACGCGCGATTGAGAACATGCACGCAGCCGGCATCGATATCGTGCTGGTCACAACTATCGTCAACAACGTGAACAACGATCAGGTTGGCCCGATCGTGAAGTTCGCGATGGAGAACCCCAAGAAAATCTCGTTCGTTTCGTTTCAGCCGGTTTCCTTCACCGGACGCGACGAAGAAATCACGCCGGAACGCCGTCTGCGCCAGCGCTACACGCTTTCCCACCTGGCTCAGGACGTCAGTGCTCAGGTGGGCAGAATCGAACCCACTCGCGACTGGTTCCCCATTTCTCTCATTAGCCCATTCTCTGATTTCGCGGACTTGGCGCACGGCCCCGATGCCATGTGGGGACAAATGAGCTGTGGTTGCCACCCGAATTGCGGCGTGGGTACGGCGGTGATGATCAACAAGGAAAACAAGGAATGGGCGCCGGTCCCGAAGTTCCTCAATGTCCCTGGGCTCGTCACTGACATCAGCAAGGTTACAGACGCGGCGCGCGGCAAGAAATTTTCCGCTTACATGGCTGCCATGGCGCTCCTGAAAAACTATCATCCGTTCCAGGCCCCGCCGAGTTTGCGGCTCAAGGACCTTTGGAAGAAGTTTGACAAGACTTTCGGCGTGAGAGGTCAGGAAAAATCCGAAAAGGTTTACGGAAAGGTCGGTCCGGATCGCACCTTGGATGATTCCATGAAGCGCCGCCAAGACCCGTGGAACTTCCTGTTCCTCGCGGGGATGTGGTTCCAGGATCTCTTCAACTACGACTTCCGCCGCACTGAAATGTGCATCATTCCTTACGCCACGCAGCAGGGCGAAATTTCCTTCTGCGCTTACAACACCGGCATCGGCTGGCGGAAGATTATCGAGAACATGTATAAGAACGCGACCGTAGCGCAATGGTACAAGGAGCACGGCAAGCACGAAATCTTCGCCAAAGGCAAAAAGGTTGACCTCAACAGCTACGAGCATACGCTGCGCATCGACGAAGACGATGCGGCCCGCATTCGGCATCTCGAACACGACATTCCTCTTACCGCGGCCGAGGAAGATCGCGCACGCCGTCGCAAGGCCAACGAGGAAGCTGCCAAGGTCCGCCGGATTTATGAAGAGCTCGTACTGAAGAAGTCCACCGAGACCGTCGTGCAGATTGGCTCGATTCAGCAGATTCAGATGGCGGTTCCGGGCGCAACCGTGAAGCCGGTGCAAATCGCCGGCGCCAATGGCAACGGAAATGGCCACGCGAACGGCAACGGCCATAAGAATGGCAACGGCGAAGTGAAGTCTGAAAAGACCAATGCCGAAGAAACCGCAGTCGCTGGCGACTAAATCTCGTTTAATCCCTGGCAGAATTGACCAACAGCCTCGGCTCCGGCCGGGGCTGTTTTTTTTGGAATGCGAGGCTCGCGTGACGTTCAGCGCGGCCAGAACCCAACAGTCATCGCGAATATTTTTTCGCGTAGGCCGGAGTCTCGACTCCCGAAATTAATCTAGGGTCGGTGATTGGAGCGCCCGGGACAATCGGCAGCGGAACGACGCCGGCCCAGACGGGAAGTTGGTAATCTTCCGCGTCGTCTTTCGGCGGCCCGGAGCGAACCTTCGCGGAAACTTCGGTGAGGGGCAGCGCGAGCACAGTTGTCGCCTTCAGCTCCGTTTCCGTTGGCAGCCGGACGTCCTTCCAGCGCCCGCGCACGATATGCTCTGTAAAAGCTTCGAGCGCCTTAATTTTTTCAGCGCGGTCTTCCACCAAAGTGGCACGCCCGAGTATCACAACGGATCTGTAGTTCATCGAGTGATGAAAAGCCGCCCGCGCGAGAACCAAGCCATCCAGCAGCGTTACTGTGACGCAAACCTGAACGCCTTCGGCCAACGTGCGCAACATGCGGCTTGCTGCCGAACCATGGATGTAAAGCGTGTCGTCCGCGCGCGCGTAACCTGTAGGAATCACGAACGGCTGGCCCTCGACTGAGAATCCGACATGGCAAATCAACCCTTCGTCGAGGATCGGAAAGACGGTTTCAGTATCATAAGCTCCGCGATCGGGCAGTCGCTTGACCAGCGTGCGTTCGGTGCGTTTGAAATCGCTCATGTAGCGAGCGTAGGCTGGCGCCCGGAGGGCTACAAGAGCCAATCTGGCTGTGCCATCGGTTGTCCTGAACTGCGAAAAAGCCGAGGGACTTCAGATAGAATATAGCCGGGGAGCAGCACCATGGCCATGAGCCGCGAGCAAGCACGCAACGAGCATACCGCCGCACTGGGCCACGATCAGTTCAACGAAACCATGTACGGCGTAATCTGCGCCGCTTGCCACAATTACGTCCTGATCGACCACACAAATTGTCCTCGATCCTGCCGCAAACACGAGTCCTGCCGCCAAGCCTACGCATAATCACCAAGACAAGTCGGTCAGTTTCCTATCGATGCGATTCCAATCAGCCTCTGTGACGCCACAAGCAACTGTGCGAAATGTGACATACAGCTTCTTGAACCGGGGCTACAGTGGCGATGCTCGGGCAAGATGGAGATGAAACGTGCAAAACAAGAAAACCATGAAGGCTGCAGTTGTTGAAAAATTCGGGGAGCCGTTGGTCTTGCGGGAAGTTCCCATCCCAACGCCTGGGCCAGGGCAAGCGCTCATCGAAGTGTTTGCGACTGGAGTATGTCACACGGATCTGCATGCCGCGGACGGCGACTGGCCAATCAAGCCAACCCCACCGTTCATCCCGGGTCATGAAGGAGCGGGGATCGTTGTGGCTCTGGGACCCGGGGTCACTCACCTAAAGGAAGGTGACCGCGTGGGGACCGCATGGCTGTTCAGCGCGTGCGGGCATTGCGACTACTGTCTTTCCGGATGGGAAACGCTCTGTCCCGAGCAGCAAAACTCCGGATATACGGTGAACGGAAGTTTTGCAGAGTACACCTTGGGGCAAGCGGATTACTTGGGACGAATTCCCAATAATCTTTCGTTTGTGGACGCGGCGCCCATCCTCTGCGCCGGCGTCACCACTTACAAAGGCTTGAAAATGACCGAGGCGCGACCCGGTGAATGGGTGGTGATTTCTGGAATAGGGGGCCTGGGCCACGTAGCCATCCAGTACGCGAAGGCCATGGGTCTGCACGTTGCGGCTGTGGACCTGGGTCCGGAAAAGATGGCGCTGGCGAGGAAACTTGGAGCCGAAATCACAATTGACGCCAGAACGCAGGACCCTCCGAAGGAAATCCAAAAACAAATCGGCGGCGCACATGGGGCGCTGGTAACAGCGGTTTCCCCGATCGCTTTCAAGCAAGCGGTCGGCATGCTTCGTCGCGGCGGGACGTGCGTGCTCAACGGCCTGCCGCCCGGGGAGTTTCCTGTTTCGATTTTCGACGTAGTTCTAAACGGCTACACCATACGCGGCTCCATCGTCGGCACCCGTTTGGACCTGGAAGAATCGCTTGCGTTTGCCGGAGAGGGCAAAGTGAAGGCGACGATTGAGGTATTGCCACTCCAATCCATCAATGACGTGTTCGGCCGGCTCAAGAAGGGACAAGTGAATGGCCGCGTCGTACTTGGTCTTCGGCAGGAAGCGCTTGCGAAGGTGGCAGTGACCCGCCTCGCGAGCTAATCGGGCTGCACAGAGTTTCTAGGTCCCGACAAATCGGATGGACCAGAAATTGCGCCGTGATCTTAATACAGTGTTCGTTGACGCAGATGCCGGATAGCCCGTATAATTGGGGTTTGTCACCAGCTTCAGGAGGCAGCATGTACGCCGTAATTCGCAGTGGGGGAAAGCAGTATCGCGTCGAGCCGGGCAAGACCGTCCGAGTGGAAACGCTCGAAGGAAAGCTGGGCGGCAAGATAACGTTTGAAGACGTGCTGTCCGTGCGCACGGACGAAAAAAACTTCGTATCCGCCGACGATATCTCGAAAGTGAAAGTGATCGGCAAAATCGTAGAACAAGGCCGCGGCCCGAGACTGCGAGTCTTGAAGTACAAAACGGGCGGGCAATACAACATTCAGCGCGGCCATCGGCAGAATTACACCGCCGTTCAGGTCAGCGACATCCAAATTCCCTAGAGGTTTTTCATGGCACACAAAAAAGGCGGCGGGTCATCCACTAATGGACGCGACTCGCACGGTCAGCGACTTGGAATCAAGCGGTTTGGCGGCCAGCTGGTAACCGGCGGAAGCATTTTGATCCGGCAGCGCGGCACGCACTACAAGCCAGGGAAAAATGTTGGTCTGGCGAAAGACGACAGCCTCTTCGCTTTGATTGATGGCATCGTCCTCTTCGAAGATAAGGGCGGCCACGGGCGCTATATCAGCGTGCTCACAGTGGAAGAAGCGGGCGCGCGACAATCCGAGAAGGAAGCTGCTGCAGCTCCTGCCAACTAGCTTTGCACCGTTCTTTTGCGCGCTCCAACGCACCGGGGCGCGTATTTTTGTCTATGAACCTTGCGTCGGCGTATGCTCTCTCAGCATCTCTCTTAGCGGGTGATTCGTGTTTGCAGATGAAGCCAAAATCTCGATAAAGGCCGGCGATGGCGGCAATGGCTGCGTCGCCTTTCGTAGGGAGAAGTACGTCCCGCGCGGGGGGCCCTCCGGTGGCGACGGCGGGCACGGCGGCGATATCTACATCGAAGCGAATCCGCACGACAACACTCTTCTTCGCTATCGCTACAATCGGGAATTTAAAGCCCAGCGCGGTGGCCATGGCGAAGGCTCGAATTGCCACGGCGCGTCGGGCGAGGAAATGGTGCTGAAAGTCCCCGTCGGCACGGTGATTTTCGACGCTGACTTGGGCGAACAAGTTTTTGATTTCGTCGAAGCTGGACAGCGATATCGTGCAGCCAAGGGCGGTCGCGGCGGCCGCGGCAACGGCAATCCTCATTTCGTGCGCCCTTGGCACCAAGCGCCGCGCGAACATGAAGACGGGCAGCCCGGCGAAGAGCGCAACCTGCGGCTCGAATTGAAGTTGCTCGCCGATGTGGGCCTTGTCGGCTTCCCCAACGCAGGAAAATCCACTTTGATTTCGCGCATTTCCGCAGCGCGCCCGAAAATTGCGGCCTATCCTTTTACTACTCTTGAGCCGCACTTGGGCGTAGTTTCCGCCGACCCTGACGCGGCGCCGGGACAGGGCCGCGCGTTCGTTGTCGCGGATTTGCCCGGATTGATCGAAGGGGCGCACGAAGGCGTAGGTCTAGGCACGCGATTCTTGAAACATATCGAGCGAACACGATTGATCGCCCACCTTGTGGATACGAGCGACGCAAACGACCGCGATCCGATCCGCGATTTCGAGATTATCGAGCACGAGCTCGCCTCGTTCAGCCCGGCGCTGACTGAAAAGCCGATGATCGTCGTCGCTACCAAGCTTGACGCCACCACAAATCGCGAGCATCTGGACGAACTACGCGCATTCGCCAAGAAGCGCGGCCTTGAATTCCACGCGATATCCTCTGCAAGTGGGGAAGGAATTGTTGGGCTCGTCCGCGCAATGGCTGATGCGCTGGATCGGATTCCGAAACCATCCATGCCAGTCGAAATGGAAG
>JBAVQA010000420.1:0-2484 GCA_049693595.1 Candidatus Acidiferrales bacterium
GTGCCTAGTTCTCTACTTCCTGAGCGAAGCTTGGTTACCATTAATGGACAGGGGTGGGGCCGGACCGACGGGCTGATGCACTGGCGTCCGGGGCTAAACAATTCTGGTTTGGAGGATGCTCGTGAGACAAGTCTTCGAAGCGCAGCGTGCCGAAAGCCGTGTGGATATGAAGTTGACCGCGATGCTGATCGGGACGCACGGCAAATTGGGTGTGGAAAGGGCATTTACGGAGAACGTCAGCTCGCGCGGGGTGCGCGTGATATCGACCAGCGAATGGTTTACCGACGACACCATTTTGGTTTCGTTGCCGGCCGGGCACTTTACTTCCGCGGCTCGAGTTGCGTATTGCGACGAGCTGGGTCATGGAAAATTTCGGACCGGCTTGGAATTCGTCGGAGTGGTGAAGCCTTTGGACATAAACGAGCTGGACACGTCGCTGGAACCTCCGCAGCAATGAATACGTTTTACAGAGAGGACTAGCGCGGCAGCTGGCGAAGTTGGTCGGCTGAGTATCGAGAGTGGACTCGCCCCGCGATTCTGTTCGGTGAGAGAGCTTCAGGGGCTAAAGCCCGTCTCCTCGGATCATCTTAAAGTCGTCCCTAAAGGGGCGACCCACAAACATATTCCGCGTTCAGCGCCTGCTCGGCTGTGCTTAAGCGGGCGCAGCAAGCAGCGCCCCTACGGAATCTTGCTACTGCAAGGCGCGTCCCGGAGTAGAAAGCGGGAGCAGGCTCCCGCACTCCACAGAAATTGCGGCGGGGCTCCGTTTGAAGTGCGGCGGCTTGCCGCCGCTTTCGCGGGCGCTCCCGAGGCAATGGCGAAAGCGATATGTCCCCGGCTGAAGCCCGGCCATCCAGCCGGCAGGCAGGCTACGATGCTTGCCATCGCTAACCGTCAGCGCGGCGGGATCAGGCCGGCGCTTTGGTTTCGTCAGGCGGGGGTGCGGAGCCGCGCCAACGCGAGCGGAGATCCTCGCGAAACTTCTCGCGCTCTTCGGGCGTCATCCGCTCCCAGCGGCCGTCCCTGAACCGATAATTGTAACGATGGCGGCCGCGAACGCCGACGCCTCCGAACAGAATGCGGCAGAGAGCGAGCAATCCGAAAGCTTGCCAGAAATTAATTTGGCGCCATCCGAACAGCGGCGGCAGCAGCCAGTTCCAGAGATGCATTACCAGTTCGCCGCCGATCCAGATGAAAAGCGCGATTCCTATTGGGGCCAGAATAATAATCGCTATCCGTCTTTTCATGTTGCGCTCCTTATTTCCTTAAAAACTCGTCGTGAATGCTGTGCAATCGTTCGCGCAGATAAAGCACGGCGTAGCGCTTGCGCGCGAGCAAGGTGTTGGCGTTTACTCCGCTTTCCGCCGAGAGCTCTTTGAAGCTGCGGCCTTCCAGTTCGTGAGCGACGAAAACTTCGCGCTGCTCGCGGGGCAGTTCGCCGAGCGCAAATTCCAATTCGTCGAGAAGCACGCTGCGGAAGTAGAGCGCTTCCGGGCCGGCGTCGGGCGAGGGCAACAGATCTTCGACGTGCAGAAGTTCCCCGTCTTCGTCCTCGACCGCCGCGTCGCTGAAATTTTGCGGCTTCTTCTTGCGGAAAAGATCCGTGATGCGATTGCGCGCGACGCGAAAAAGCCAGCCGGTTACGTGCTCGATCGGCATCAGCAAGCGGTTCGCTTCCACCAGTTCGTAGAAGACTTCCTGCACGATGTCCTCCGCGTCGGAAGGATCGGGCACGCGTTTGCGGATGAAATTGCGCAGCCGGGAACGTTCTTCGGTGACGATTTCGGAGATTTGACGGTCTTGCTCGGTCATCAAGGTGATCGTCGCCGGCTCATGCATCCATATGTGTAGACGAATGGCGGGCGCGAATATTGTAACGATTTAAGCGGCGGAAACGGCGGGGCCCTAAAACAACCACGGTGCGACTCTCCGAAGTTGTACGCGACTTGAAGCCAAAACCCTGACTGGGTAGAGTATTGCCATGAAGAGATGGCCCTGGCGTTCCATTGCAGTCACCGCCACGATAGTCGTGATAATAGTGGTCGCAATCGGAATATGGCAGGCAAAAACATGCGAGGCCAGAGCAAATGAGTGCATATCCAACCCTGTCATGTCGGGTGAACCGAATAAGCCGGCACCCCCAGTAGAAGCAATTCAAGCCTGCCGCGAATCTCAGGGCTATTTCTGCCGCATGCTTGCGCCCGCAAACTTCCCGAATATCCTTCTCGTTTTGGCAGGCTTCTTGGGTATTTTCGCGGCTTTTAGCACGCTTAAAATCTTGGAGCGGCAGACGCAGGCTACGGAAGATGCCGCTAAGGCCGCTAAAGCGAGCGCCGATACCCTCATCGCTAGTGAACGTGGGTTCCTCAAGGCTGACCTCGTTCGTGAGGCTTCTAAGTACGGCGGACACTGGTTTAAAACTGAGCCCTACAAGGTTGCCCTGACAAGCGACGAACTCAAAGACGGGCTTTACTACAGATACGA
>JBAVQA010000421.1:0-6099 GCA_049693595.1 Candidatus Acidiferrales bacterium
GTTCACTGGCCCCTGCAGCGTTAAAGTAGCGCAATGCAGCGAATCGCAAGCCGTACGCGCGATCGTAGCTTTCCAAAAGCCGTTCCATACAGAATTTTGACCAGCCGTATGGGTTTTTCGGCCATTGAGGGCACTGTTCGGAAATAGGGACTTGCGCCGGCTCGCCGTACGTAGCGCAAGTGGACGAGAAGACCACGATCCGAACTCCCGCCCGGATCAGAGAGCCCATCAGCGCGGTACCTTGCGCCACGTTATTTTCGAAATATTTCGCCGGCTCAGCAACCGATTCGCCCACAGACGCCAGCGCCGCAAAATGAACGCACGCCTCGAGTCGGTGTTCCCTTACGATGCGCTCGAGAAGAGCGGAGTCTCCCACTTTTCCTTGATAAAAATGCACGCCGGAATCGACGGCTTCTCGGTGGCCGTACACCAGATCGTCGAGGACCACTACATCTTCTTTGTTCGCGCGCAGCCGCTCAACCGTCACGCTTCCGATGTAGCCCGCACCACCCGTAACAAGGATCGCCATTCCCGTCCTTTCGCAACTTTATTGGCTGAAGCCCTAATTACTTCGGCTGCGGCGCCACGTAAAGATTGTGTTTACGCCATAATTCCACACAGAGCTAGTGGCCATTCCGAGGATCCCCGCCAGATACCACACGACGTGAGAATCAAGAAGGAACTTCGCAAGACTGACGTTCATCACAGCGCCCAGAGAACAAGCCAAATAAAAAGTGAGCAGTCCGGTAACCACCCGCCATCCGCGAAGTCGGCGGTCGCGAAAGGTTACGACATTGTTCAGGAGAAAATTGAACGTCATCGCCACAAAGGTGGCCGCGACTTGCGAAAGCGTGAAATTTACATGACCACGGTAGTAGAGCAATGCCAGCACGCCAAGATGAACCAGCAGGCCAAGAGTACCTACTAGGACGTAAATCACGAATCTAGTCGGAACCCACTTGCCGATGACTTTGTCGACGAGCAAGTACAAATACTCCAATTCCACGTTGAGATCCAGTTTGCTCTCGCCCAGTTGGCGATTGCGAAAGTGGTAGGGGACTTCGCCGATGCGAGGGGAGGAAGGACTAGAAGAGAGCAAATCCACCAGGATTTTGAAACCCGCGCCAGTCAGGCGCGGAACGACCTGCTGGAAATATGCGCGATCAACCAGGAAGAATCCACTCATGGCGTCGGAGACGTCGCACTGGCATACCAGCTTACTAATCCGAGTCCCGACGTCACTCAACCAGACGCGCTCGCGAGCGAATTCTCCCATACTGCCGCCGTCAATCTTCCGGCTTCCAACTACCACATCCAAGCGCTCGGATTTCATCCGTTCCAGCATCTTAGGCAAGATGCTCTCATCGTGCTGCATATCCGCGTCCATCACGGCGATATAGGGCGCCGGGGTCGCGAGAATTCCCTCAATGCAAGCCGACGAGAGACCTCTTCGTCCGATTCGTTCCAGCACGCGGACGCGCCGGTTCGTCAAAGCTAGAGTCCGGATAAACTCTGCAGTCTTGTCCGGGGAATTGTCATCTACAAATACGATTTCCCACTCGATTCCGCGAAGAGCCTGCTCCACTGCCACGAGCACCAGCGGAATGTTTTCCACCTCGTTGTAGGTAGGTATCACGACGCTAAGCTCAAGCGCAGGACGAGCAGCGTATGGGTCCGCTAAAATTCTCCGTTCGGTCAAGACAGTGTCATCAGTTGAGAGGTGTGCGGGGTCCATTGCCGCTGCTGCAGTATACTACTGTGAGGTCTGGGCTTAAATATTCCCTGCGCTATTGTTCGTATTATCGCTGGGTTTCCCGTTGCCGGGTGGTGGTGCGAGAACCATCAGTGGGTTCCCGTCTCGGCAACATAATTTCGGAGCTAGCGATTGGTAGATCAAGCCATAAATGAACGCTCCGGATAATCGAAGTTTCGATAGACTCGAGAGGTCTACGCGGAAGAATGGTAAGAAGATGGTCGAGAGAAGAGGAACATGCGGGCCCAGCCCTTATTTTACTAAGGATTCCCTTTGTTGCTCTTCTCTCAAGGTCACATGGTTGCGCAAGTCGAGATCTGCATCAATCAGGCGAATGCTGTACATGGGAGCAGGGCGTACCTGTAGGCCATTAGCCAGGTAAGCTATCATTAAGAATTCCCGCTGGTCTTCGGGTTTTCGAACTCGCCGAGCGGCTCTTCAGTTGTTATCAGATTGAACCGGGGATAGAATCCGGTCTGACCGACGGCTCGGACTGGCAGCTCTTGAGCAAACGGATTCCTCGCGCCGTACTCGAAAAAACTTGGAGTACTTTTGGGCAGGTGCATGCGATTTTTGACGACCGCAGTCGCATTCGGCAAGAATAAATAATGAAGCTAGCAAACGACAATTATCGTCTGTTACAGCCGCGTCCTTATCCCGCTCGTCTTTCGCTTGTGATTCCAATGTACAACGAGGGATTGGTCGTACCGTTCTTGACCAGTGGATTGGAACAATTCATGACTGAGCTGCGTGGCGAAGCGGAAGTCCTTCTGGTCAACGACGGGAGTACTGATTCAACCTTGATACAAATCGTTGAATGGGCCCGCCAGAACCCACGCGTAAAGGTGGTAAACCTTTCGCGCAACTTCGGTCATCAGATCGCCTCTACCGCGGGCCTAGATTACGCATCGGGCGATGCAGTTGTTCTACTGGACTCTGATATGCAGGATCCCCTGAGCGTTATTCACCAGATGATCGAGCGCTATTGCGAAGGGTACGATGTCGTGTATGGCCTGCGCAAAGCACGCCGTGGAGAAACGTGGTTTAAGCGGCTTACTGCGTGGTTGTTCTACCGATTGATGCGTAGGTTGGTCCACAAGGACCTACCGGTGGACGCAGGCGATTTCCGCCTGCTTTCCCGTCCCTGTTTGGATGCCTTGCAACAGATGCGCGAGACACATCGTTTTCTTCGAGGCATGGTGGCGTGGGTAGGATTCCCGCAGACCGGAGTCCAGTACGAACGGTCGCCAAGAGTTGCGGGATCATCCAAATATACGCTGACGAAAATGGTGAAGCTTGCGTGGACCGCAGCGACTTCCTTTTCGATATTTCCTCTGAAGGTAAGTACGTTGCTGGGTGTGATTGTCACGTTGTTGGGGTTAGAAGAGGCAGTTCGGGCCGTTCTGTCGAAGATCTTCCACTGGTATGTCGTGCCTGGATGGTCCTCACTGACCGTGCTCATTAGCATCATTGGTGGTGCGACATTAGTGAGCATTGGAGTGCTCGGGGAGTACGTCGGAAAGTTGTATGAACAGACTAAGAACCGGCCCCTTTACTTAGTGTCGCAAACAGTAAATGTTGGTTCAGCGGAAGAGGCCGACCGGAATCGGCGTGTTGAGACGTTCGGTAAACCGTGATCACTATCAGTTCGCGCATCGCCTTTACGGCGTGCTGCTCCTCCTTATCGTCTTATCCTAAGCCGTGCCATATTAATAACTGCACGCCACAGGCGACGTAAAGAAATGTTTCCGGGTTTTCGCCCCATGCTTTAGGTCTTCGAAATTCGATGCGCGGCCCTGCGTTGTTATCAAATTGAATCGGGGATAGAATCGAACGTTTTCTGAGGGTGACTCCAGGTATGACGATAGGTTTTAAGGAAGGCGCGCTGGTTATTTCTCTTTTGCTTTGCGTCGTTCCTGCGCAGGATAGGAAGGAATCTTTTAATCTCTATACACAACGGGTGGATAACCAGCGTACAGGGGTCAATCTTGTCGAAAAAGAGCTGACCCAATCAAATGTGAAAACTCGGTTCGGAAAATTGTGGACTCTTTATTCCGATGCCAAAGTTATGACTCAGCCGCTGTATGTTTCTAACCTCGTGAGCGCCAAATGCCCGCAGGGCTGCAATACCGTGATATTCGCCTCAATGAACGACACGGTTTACGCATACATCGCTGATCAGAAGCCCACCAGCTCCAATGACACACTCGTCTGGTCGAAATCTCTCGGGTCTCCGCGTCCGGGTTCGCATGACATTGACGAGTCGGCTGTTGACGATCCATCCTGGGGAATTCTAGGGACTCCGGTAATCGACATCTCTAACAATCTTCTCTATCTTGTAGCGTGGAACGACGATCAGATGTACCGGCTGTATGCCCTAAACCTTCGAACAGGTGAGATAGGAAAAGGCCCGGTCGTTGTGGAGGGTTCCGTCGAAGGTGAGCCTTTTTTTGAACACAAGCCCAAGTGGAGCCAGCGGCGGAAACAGCGCGCCGCATTACTATTGGACCGTGGGGTGCTCTACGTGGCCTTCGGGTACGACAACTTAAAAGGAATCGCTGGGTGGCTATTCGCCTACGATGCCGCGAGCTTGCAGCTACGGACAGTGTGGAGTCCTGAGCCGAACGGGAAAGGGGGCGGTATTTGGATGTCGGGGACCGGCCCGGTGGCAGATGACGCGGGTAATGTCTATCTACAGACAGCGAATGGTGATTTCAATACATCGCGCAAACAGTATGGAAACAGCATGCTCAAGCTTCGCCTCCAAGGCGAAAAGCTTGACATTGTAGATTCTTTTACGCCGTGCAATCAGTCGTATCTGAATCGCGAGGACTTGGACATGGGTTCAGCCGCTCCGCTGCTCTTGCCCAGTGATTTAATTCTCGGTGGGGGAAAGTTCGGGGCGCTGTATTTGATGAACCGCGACCATTTAGCGGGCTTCGCAGCTGCCGGCGGAATTCGGCGGGCCGAATGTCAAAACTCAGACCGCGTTCTGCAAACAGTCGATATACATCGCGGACATATTCATGGCACGCCCATTTATTGGAAAGGTCCGAATGGCACACAATGGATTTACGTGATGGCCGAACAGCAAAGTCTGGAGGCCCTTCCATTTGCCGACGGGAAAATCAAAACCGGCGATACGGATATTAGGACGAGCGGTTGGAAACCTCCGCATCAGTCTCCACCGGCTTGCCACCACCCGCCCAAGAATTGGATGCCGGGAGGCATACTCTCACTCTCGAGCGAAGCAGATTCGCCTGGCACTGGAATAGTGTGGGCACTGGTGCCCGCAGATGGCGATTCCAACGGTTATCGAGGCGTGAAAGGAATGCTGCTAGCCTTCAATGCTGAAGACGTTTCCCAGGAATTATGGCGCAGCCAGGGATCCGACGCAGAAACAGACACACCTGATAGCCTTGGCTTACTCGCGCGTTTCGTGCCGCCAACAGTGGCGAATGGAAAGGTTTTTGTAGCGAACGCAGGCGATCGTGAAGAACTCAAGCGATATTGTTCAACTCGTCCGACCAAGTTTCCCGATAATTACGCGGTCGTGGTCTACGGCTTGAGGAACTAGCATGTCTCCTGACAATAACGCACCTCCGGATAATCGAGGGTGGACGGCAGACGCGGGGGATTGGCTCGTTCTCGGATTCATTTCCTTGTTTTGTCTTATCACCGCGATCTACCCCGTTGTTCGCGCGTTCTACCACTTTGAAATCAATTATAAAGAAGGCTGGATGATTTACAACGCGCTGGCGGTTGTACATCACGTGCCTCTATATGGAACCAAGTACGGCTGGACGCTGGTAGATTACCCGGCCTTATCGTTTTACTTCATGGCTTACCTGTCTCGCTTCTCTCACGACTACCTTCTGACTGGGAGGCTAGTATGCCTGGCCTCCTTCGGAGTCTGTTCCGTGCTCATCGGGCTAATCGTCCGGAAGTTGACGGGACGTCTGGCGCCGGCGATATTCGGATCCCTCTTTTGCGTGGGCCTCTTTTGCGCCGCGGCCACACGCTATATAGGCTTCGACGACCCTCAAATGCTTGGGGAAATCTTCTTCCTCGGTGGATTGCTCCTATACCTTTCCAATCCCCCCACGTTGGGCCGCATAGCCCTGATTGTCTTTCTCTTTGTCGTAGGCGGGAATATCAAACACAACCTCGTTGATCTGCCACTCGCGGTGTTCATAGACCTCCTGTTGATTTCACGGCGAAAGGCTCTGCAGTTTTTGCTTTTTTCTGCGGTTTTCATTACCTGCTCGATTCTTGGAAGCATGAAACTGGATGGCCCCTTCTTCATATCGAACATGCTCAGTGTCCGTCATTATTCCTTGTTGGGT
>JBAVQA010000422.1:0-2197 GCA_049693595.1 Candidatus Acidiferrales bacterium
TCCAGACTATCGATGTGGAAGGTGTGGGCATGCTCGTTGAGTGGGGCATTGCTCGCGGAAGGAAAACGCGGCCGCACCTGGAAATTGGTATTTGCGGCGAACACGGAGGGGATGCGGAAAGCGTGAAGTTCTGTCACCGCGTTGGGATGGATTATGTGAGTGCGTCGCCGTTTCGCGTGGCAATAGCGAGGCTAGCGGCGGCGCAGGCCGTTCTCGAGGAGCGCAGAGCCGGCAAAGTGCGGAAGGCGAAAAATTAAGCGCCGTGAAGGCGGAAAACGCTGACTAAGACAGTTCCGCGTTGCCAGAGTCGCAAAGAGCCTACAAGAACTTGGGCGAGCGGGCGGAAGGAAGGGCAGCGATCGTTGAACAAATTTTTCGCGCGCTGCGTATAGGATTGTAGCCACAGCGAGGAGGTGAAGGATGGGATTTCTACTTTGGTGTATTTTGCTTGTACTGTGCTGGCCGCTGGCACTGCTCGCTCTCGTGATATACCCGATCGTATGGCTAATCCTGCTCCCGTTTCGCTTGCTCGGAATTGCGGTTGACGGAGCTCTTGAGTTAGTCCGAGCAGTCATAATGCTTCCGGTGCGGATTCTGCGCGGGCCGCGAACTGCTTAGAACAGTTTATCTGCGAGGATTCTGTAACAACCGGTTCAACTGTGGGATCGCCGACAATTGTGGCGGGACTTTAAACCGAGCGATGGGCGTTCCGATCCGCTTAAAGTATAACTTCAAGTTATTTTCTACACTTCTTCGGCAGCTTCGAAATTCACCTCTGTAATTCTCCGATCGTGGATCTAGCGAACGAGCTAGGTTGGCATTTTCAAGAAGAAATAGACTGCGAGAAAACCGAAGATTGCGTCCGGAGCCCAACCGGCTAACAGCGGCGGCAACTGGCCTACCGAGCCCATGGCCTCGAAAAGAGCTGCGGTGGCCCAATAGATGATGCCGATACCCACTGCAACCGCAAGGCCGCCGACGGCGCCTCGGGTCCCAACCAGAAATGCAAAGGGGGCGCCCAAGAAGACAATAATTGCGGCGATGAGCGGGAAAGCGAATTTCTTTTGCCACTGAACGGAGAGGCGCGAAGTGTCGAAACCGGCTTGACCGAGACTCGCGATGTATTGGCCGAGTTGGCGCCAGTTCATCTGGGCGGACTGGCGGACCTCACGGCGGAAGTAGCTGGGGGGCTCGGTGAATTCCGGCAAAGAGTTGACCTTGAACGGAAGATAACGTGTGACCTTGCTTCCGTCGAAATCGCGTATCCAGCCGCCGGTAAGGACCCAGGCGTTTTCGCTCGGCTCCCAAGTGGCGCGGGTGGCAAAAACACGCCGGCGCATTTGGAAGGTATTCGGATCGAGTTCGAAGATGCTCAATCCTCCGAAGAGCTGGCGATCCCAGTCGAAAAGTTCGTAGTTAAAGACCTTGTTATTTTCGCCGAAAATCCACTGATGAGCGGGCTGGAAATAGGTTTGGGCCGGGCGGCCTTTAATTTCGTTGCGAAGCGCGTCCTGACGCTGATTGGCGTAGGGCAGAAAAGTATCATCCAGAAGAAACATACCGCCGGCGAGGAGGCAGCCCGCCAAGGTGAGCGGGAGGACAAGGCGATACAGGCTGATGCCGCTGGCTTTGAATGCAATCACTTCATTGTTCTTCGCGAGCACGGCGAGAGTCACAAGCGTGGCGACCAAAGAAGCGAGTGGTGAAAGTTGGTAGACCATGAGGGGCACGAGATAACGAAAATAATCGAGAACCATGGAAACCGGTATGTGGTTCTTTGAGATGTCGCCGAGCAGGTCGAAAAGGGTGAACGCGTCGAAAATGAGCACAAAGCCTAAAAGTAGGACGCTGAAGTAGTAGAAAAACTGGCGCAAGAGATACATGTCCATGAGCATGGGGAATCCGACGGAGCTGCCAGCCCCGATCGTCTGGCGGATCATCGCGGCGGTGCTCGGGACTCGAGTGGAACCGGCGGGAATAGAGCCGTTAGATGATGGGATGGGCGCCGCGTCAGATTCAAGGCGCTGGGTTTTCTGCTGCCGAGAGAAGACGGATTCAAACGCCGCCCCGATGCGGCTTGGCTTGCGGATGCTTTCAATGCGCCGCAGAAAGAAGAGTCCCAAGACGGCGGCGACCATATTCGCACCCCATATACCGGCCCACGGAGCGATGGAACCTTGTTGCGCCATATGCGCGC